>JBEKVC010000012.1:0-36828 GCA_049514395.1 Terriglobia bacterium | reverse complement strand
CGGCGCAGACCCTCGAGCGAGAGGTAGCCCAGGGAGTCAGCCCCCAGGAATTGTCGTATCTCCTCGACATTGTGTGTGGATGCGATCAATTCCTTTTTGGTTGGCGTGTCGATCCCGTAAAAGCAAGGCGAGGCTGTGGGCGGGCAACTGATTCGCATGTGGATTTCCCTTGCCCCGGCTTCTCTCACAATGCGCACGATCATCCGGCTGGTGGTGCCCCGGACGATCGAGTCGTCCACCAGAACGACTCGTTTCCCCTCCAGCAGGCTGCGCACGGGATTAAGCTTCAGCTTGACGCCGAAATCCCGAATAGCTTGGCTGGGTTCAATAAAGGTACGGCCCACATAATGGTTGCGGATCAAGGCAATCTTCAGCGGGATCCCTGATTCCTCAGCAAAGCCTGTGGCCGCCGGAACGCCGGAATCTGGAACCGGAACCACAAGGTCGGCCTCCGCCGGGTGCTCACGGGCCAGAAAGCGTCCCAGCATTTCGCGGCTGGCCTGCACCGAACGTCCAAACACCACGCTATCGGGACGGGAAAAATAAACATGCTCAAAGATGCAATGCGCGGGCGTCGCAGGGGGAGCAAAATGCAGCGAGGTGACGCCACGGCGGTCCAGGATGACCATCTCGCCCGGCTCAACGTCGCGAATGAACTTGGCATTGATCAGGTCAAAGGCGCAACTTTCCGAGGCCAGGACGTAAGCACCGTCGAGTTGCCCCAGGCTCAGGGGACGGAACCCGCGCGGATCGCGGATGCCGTAAACGCTGTCCTTGAAGAGCATGACCAGTGAGTAGGCGCCGACCACCTTGTCAAGCGCTTCCGCCACGGCCTCAGGAATGCCGGTCTGGCGCGAGCGGGCAAAGAAATGCAGGATCACTTCCGTATCGCTGGTGGTTTGGAAGATGTCACCCCTGCTTTCCAGGTCCCGCCGGATGGAGGTGGCGTTTACCAAATTCCCGTTGTGCGCCAAGGCGACTTGGCCCTTATGACAACTCACCTTCAGGGGTTGGGCGTTCTTCAGGTCTGTGTCGCCGGCCGTGGAGTAGCGCGTGTGCCCGATGGCGAGATATCCCGGCAAGCCTTTGATGATCTCGGAGGGAAAGATCTCGTCCACGTGGCCCATGCCCTTCTTGCAGGTCACGGTCTCGCCGTTGGAAACAGCGATGCCGGCGCTTTCCTGCCCCCGGTGTTGGAGGGCATAAAGGCCCAGGTACGCCAATTTGGCGGCCTCCGGGTGACCATACACCGCAAAAACCCCGCAGTGGTCATGAAACTTGTCTTCGGGGAGAGAAAATACTGGGAAGAGATGAGACGCTGGCTCCAAAAATTTTCCTCCATATCAGGAAGGATAAGCCTTGGGTTGCTTTAGCGTTCCTTAACATCTTGACTCAAATTGTTGGATCCGAAACCCGTCCCCCACAGTCTTTCGGCTTTCGGCGCGCCAGCCCGGACTTGCAGCCTTCTCAATTCGCGCCCTCGGCAAACCGGGCCGCTTCCGTCGATCGTAAGGGCATTTCCTATTCTGCGCCTAATCCAGGACACGCGCAACAGCTTTCTCGAAACTTGGCATCATGCTTTCAGAGAATCATGCGCCCGCCTAACGTGACGATGGAAGATACTGACAAGTTGCAGTAAACTACTCGCCTTCCGGTCGAAGGTGAGTTGCACTGAGTGGGACAGTGCGCGGCGATTGACCCCCTGCCAAGGGAGTCCCTGCGGCCAGACTGGCTACACTTCCCTATAATAAAAGGAGAGTTGTTCCGAGATGAAACTGGCAACGTTTGAGAGCGGCGATGAAGACCGCGTGGGCGCTTTGAAGGGCAATTTCGTGGTCGATATTGGACTCGCCATCGACTCGCTTCGAAGCGGCACGCTTGGCGCAAAGCCGCGGCCTGAGTTGCAAAAGGCTGTCAACACGGTAGTGGCGGGAGGAGCGAGCCCTCGCCACATGATTGATTTGCTCGAACGAGGGGAAGCATGGCGCCGGGCGCTGGGGGAGATTCTCGAAACCGTGACTGCCTCTCGAGAACCTTTGCGCCTTCCTCAAGGAGTGTGCATGCCGCTCGAAAGAGTGCGGCTGCGCCCTCCCCTTCTGCGGCCTGGGAAGATTGTTTGCGTGGGACTCAACTATGAATCCCACCGAGCCGAACAGGGCATCAAATCGCCCCCGCGGCCGGTATTCTTCCTGAAGTCCAGCAACACGATCTGCGGCCCCGGCGATTCCATTGTTCTCCCTCCCAACTCGACAGAGGTGGACTACGAGGCGGAATTTGCAGCGGTCGTCGGAAAGCGTGGGAAAGGCATACCGGAAGAGAAAGTCTTCGAGCACATCGCCGGCTTCACCATTCTTAACGATGTGAGTGCGCGCGACATGCAACACGGCGACGGGCAGTGGTTCCGGGGGAAGAGCTGCGACACCTTCGGGCCTACCGGCCCCTGCATCGTCACCGCCGACGAGATTCCCGATCCGCACTCCCTGCGAATCTCACTCACGCTCAACGGGCGGACGATGCAAGAGTCGAATACGCACGACCTGATCTTCAAGATCCCATTTCTGCTGAGCTACCTCTCCCAATCACTGACCTGGGAAGTCGGCGACCTTCTTTCGACGGGCACGCCGGGGGGTGTGGGCCATCACCGCAAGCCGCCGGTCTACCTCAAACCGGGTGACACAGTCAGCGTGACGGTGGAGGGCATCGGCACGCTGACCAATCCTGTTGTTGGACCGTGAAGGCAAGGCCCTCGCGCCTGTGAGCTTTCAGCCGTCAGCTTTCAGCACTCAGCAAGAAAAGCTTGGAAATTACCCCCCCACTGTCATTCTGAGGCCCCGTTCTTTGGGGCCGAAGAATCCCGGCAGTTTCTCGACTGTTCGGGGATCACCCCACTGCGTCATTGTGAGCGTGCTTAGCCGAAGGTCACTACCTTACCAATTGGCTTACGGTGTCGGCCGCAGCTTGGAGTGGGAAAGGCACGTGAACGGGATTGCAAGCACGCCTTCTTCGAAGGCGTGAATCCTATTGGGCAACTGAATGCCCCTCAGCGGATGACCTGCTCAGGAACCCGACTAGTTCGGCGCTGACCTCCTTCCCGTGTCCCAGCAGGAGATGGCCTCCGGTCGGAAGGCCTACCAATCGAGCGCCCGGGATGTGTTCTGCGGTGTAACGCGCGTTTGGGATTGTCCCGTACAAGTCGTCCGCCACGCTGATCAAAAGGGTGGGGACGCGGATTCGCTCCAGGTCGTAGCGGGGGAGGAGGTGCATTCGCACTTGAATTCACCATGGGTTAGTGCCTCGATGAAAGGCCCGCGGTCGGAAAATCGTTGATCGCGGCCACCTGCCGCCCGCCTCCTCTCGCACCAGCGTAAGGCTAACGAAGTTCAGAATGAAGAAACGATTGAGTTCTCTAAATCAAGCTGCCCCATCCTGCACGAGCTTAAGTTCCTTCAATCGTCAATGGCTCAATGATTCAACCCGAATTCGAAAGTTGGGAGCCGCCGGTCGAGCCGAATCACTTGATTAGAGGCCCGTTTGACGCAGATACCGGAGGAACAAAATGGTGCGGGATCGGGCGTAGGGGCATCCGCCGCGGCGGACGCTGTGCCCCTACAAGATGTACGTCGCACCCACGCTAACTTCCGAATTCGCGTTCAATGAATCAGTGATTCAATGAGTCAATGGTTCAATCTCTTTCAGAGACGCTCGCCCAGGGACGTGCGGAGAGCGGCAGCGATGTTCTTTCCTCTTGTCAGAAGCTTTAGGGCTTCGTCTCGTTTGATTCCCTTGTGGAGCATCAGGAGTGCCACCGGCAAATTTCCCCCGGCTGCCTTCAACGTTTGGGCGGCGCGGGTAGGGCTTGCGCCCGTGGCGCTGACCAGGATTCGTTGGCCGCGCTCACGCAACTTTCGATTGCTTGACTGAACCTTGATCATCCAATAGGAGAACGCTCGTCCCAAGCGCACCATGGTGGCTGTGGAAAGCATATTGAGCACGAGTTTTTGGGCCGTCCCAGCCTTCATTCTGCTGGAGCCGGCAATAACCTCCGGTCCGACAACAGGAGCGATGAAGACGTCCGCAAGCAGCTTCATGGGGGCCGCAGGATTGGCCGTCAAGCCCACCGTCTTCGCGCCGCGTCGCCGTGCATAGCGCATCCCGCCGAGCACGTAAGGCGTGTCCCCGCTGGCAGAGATTCCCACCAGAACGTCCTTACCGCTGAGCTTGACACGGCGCAGGTCGCGCTCGGCCTGGAGGGGATTGTCCTCCGTCTCTTCCTCGGATTGAAACATGGCCCCACGGCCACCCGCGATCACCGCCAGCACGCGGTCGCTCCCGAAGGTCGGGAGGCACTCGGCAGCGTCCAGCACCCCCAGCCTCCCACTGGTTCCGGCGCCCAGGTAAATCATTCGCCCGCCGTGGCGGAGGGCTCGAACGGCCATGTCCACTGCGCGCGCTATCTTCGGTATGGTCTTCGCCACGGCAGGAGCGACGCGCTGATCCTCTCGGTTGATGATGCGAAGGATCGCTGCGGTGGGTTTTGTATCTAACCCAACGGAGGCCGGGTTCTCCCGTTCTGTGATACGCATCTTGGAGCAGTGACAAGTGACGAGTGACGAGCAAAAACTACGGCGACAAGTGACGAGTCACTTGTCACTCGTCACCGCATTTCCGGCTCGTCACTTGTCACTCGTCACTTGTCACTGCTTCTCCCTTCCAGAAAGCGTTTCCCAGCCGCGCTTTGAGAAGTCCCAGTAGATGGCGTAACCGGCGGCTGCCGCGACGGCCAGAAAGAGAATCCCCAAACCTGTCGAGCCCAGCAGCAGCTTACCAATCCCAAACAGCGCCATGTATACCATGAGGCATCCGAGCAGCCATTCCATCAGGTTGTACCAGCCATCGCGGCTGGCGGGGACTTCGGGGGCCAGGGCGGCAACTTGCTTCCAGCCGGTCACTCCAGGCCTGACTCGCCGGTAGAACTCAAGAAGTTTGGATTCCGGTTCCGGTGCTGTGAGATAAGTAACCGCAAGCCACACGACGCTGGTCACCGCCACCGTGAGGAGGATAGACTTCGCAAAGACAATTGCCTCCGTACCTTGAATGTGAATGACGGTGCGAAGGAGTGCGGTTGTAAACGCGGCGGCAACCATGGCGGAGACTTCTGACCAGGCGTTAATGCGCCACCAGTACCAGCGCAGCAGGTAAACTGCTCCTGTCCCTGCACCGATGCCGAGCAAGAGTTGCCAGGCTCCGGAAACGCTGGTCATCACCAGCGAAACGGCAGCCCCCAGGATTGCCAGAAAGGCAGTCAAGAATTTGGCAGCAAGCACGTAGTGGTGCTCGTCTCTTGCTCGGGCCAGGAAGCGCCGGTAGAAGTCGTTAACAATGTAAGAGGAACCCCAATTGAGCTGGGTAGCGATCGTGGACATGTAGGCAGCCGCGAAGGCGGCCAGCATGAAGCCGCGGAACGCTCCCGGCAGATAATCCACCCAAACTTTGATGTAGCCGACCTCGGGGTCTTTGAGCTTGGGGTATAGAACTACGGAGGCCAGGGCGGTCAGGACCCAGGGCCACGGACGCAACGCGTAGTGCGCGATGTTGAACCACAGGGTGGCCCATAGGGAGTGCTTTTCATTCTTGGCGGAAAAGATGCGCTGGGCTACGTAGCCGCCACCGCCCGGCTCCGCGCCCGGATACCAGTTGGCCCACCAATTCACTCCCAGGTAAACGCAGAACGCCATCAGAGGCATCCAGGGCGAATGCAAATCGGGGATGAAGGAAAGGATGGAACCCGAGCCGCCCGTGGCCGCACCGCGGGCAGCGTCAAGGGCGGCCAGTTTCGTCTTCAACAACGCCATCCCCCCCACGGCCCGGACGCCGTAATAGGCCAGCACAATCACCATCGTCATCTTGAGAGCAAACTGAATAACATCCGTCCAAAGCACGCCCCACAGCCCCGATATCGAAGTGTAGAAGCCGGTGAAGGCAACCATCGCAAAGATGATGACCAGCGCTACTCCCTTGGAGACGCCCAGAGCGGTCTGGAGGATCTTCTCCATGGCGAGGTTGACCCAGCCGACGATCAGGCAGTTCATGAGGATGCCGAAATACAATGCCCGGAAGCCACGCAGAAAAGCGGCAGGCTTGCCGGCGTAACGCAACTCGACGAGCTCCGCATCGGTAATGACTTCCGCGCGCCGCCACAAGCGGGCATAGAAGAAGACGGTCATCATGCCGCTGAGGAGCAAGCTCCACCAGAGCCAGTTGCCGGCGATTCCTTGTCGCGCCACCAGGCCTGTGACCGCCAGCGGAGTGTCGGCGGCAAAGGTCGTGGCCACCATGGACGTACCCGCCAGCCACCAGGTGACCTCCCGGCCGGAAACAAAAAAGTCGCCCGTGCTGGCGCTCGCCTTCTTGCGGTAGTAGAGCCCAATCAGCAAATTGACCGCGAAATAGGCGGCCACGACTAACCAGTCGACCAGGGTGATCTTCATAGATAGCCAGACCCTCGAGGATTCTTCCAACCGCTTCTTCCAACTGCTTGTTGACAGAAAGAAGCGCCGAGTATATAGCAGAAGTCTCTTGAATGGGAGGGTTGTGCACAGGAGGTAGGGCTGCGTCGACGTCCGCGTGCAGATTAGTACGATCCGAGTCGGTAAACCATTTAGCTGCTTGACGCGGCTCCGCCGCCTGCTGTGCGGAAAGCCTGTGGCTTTCCGGCCATATCCGCCCCATTCCTCCCCCCTCGCTTCGGCTGGAAGGCTCAGCCTTCCAGCCGAAGCGAGGAGGCTGGTCAAGGGACAAGCCCCACGGAAAGGCCAAGCCTTTCCGCACAGCAGGCGGCGGAGCCGCAGGTCAGTGCTCCCGGCTCGGGGAAGGTTCGGTTGGCACCGCGGCTACTCCGACTTTGACGGAACCCTGCGCAGGAGGTGAGAGACGGTGAGGAGTTTGCGGATAATGAGCCTTTTCCTGGCGGCCGGTGTGCTCGCTGCAACGTTCGGCGCTCGAGCTTTTCCTGTCCAAGTGACGGCAAGGCCGGAGGTGGGTTTAACCGCAGAGAAGCTGGCAGCAATCGCTTCTGTGGCTGAGGAAGCAATTCGTACCGGCAAATGTCCTGGCGCCGTAGTGGTCATCGGGCATGAAGGAAGGGTCATCTACCGCAAGGCCTTCGGGCATCGCGCCTTGGTCCCGGAAGAGTTGCCGATGACGGTCCACACGATCTTCGACTTGGCCTCGCTGACCAAGGTGGTGGCCACCACCACGGCCATCATGCAGCTTGTGGAGCAGGGGAAGATAGTCTTGAGTGCGCCCGTTGCCGACTATTGGCCGGAGTTCAAGGCCAATGGGAAAGAAGACATCAGCGTGCGGGAGCTCATGACCCATTATTCAGGGCTGCCTCCTGACCTCGATCTAAAGCCGGATTGGTCGGGCTATGAGACTGCCATGAAGATGATCGTGGGTGAGAAGCTGATGGACCCGCCCGGCACCCGCTTCATTTACAGCGATATTAACTTTGAGACGCTGGGCGAGTTGGTGCGCCGCGTCTCCGGTGAGCCTCTGGACGTCTATTGCTCTGAACACATCTTTAAGCCGCTGGGTATGAAGGAAACACGCTTCAAGCCTCCCGCTACCTTGCGCCGCCGCATTGCGCCCACTCAATACCAGTACGGTGACAGGGGGAAAATGCTGTGGGGGGAAGTCCATGATCCCACTTCGTACAATATGGGGGGCGTGGCGGGTCATGCGGGACTTTTCTCGACGGCGGATGATCTCACGATCTTCGCGCAGATGCTTCTGAATGGGGGCAGTTACAACGGCGTCCGCATCCTGAGCCCGTTGACGGTGGAGAAGATGACCTCGCCCCAGAATCCTCCTGACAGGATGGTGTTGCGCGGGCTCGGTTGGGACCTGGATTCACCTCTTGCTTCGAACCGGGGTGAACTGTTCGAGGTCGGATCTTTTGGGCACACCGGTTTCACCGGGACAGGTATCTGGATCGACCCGGTCACCAAAACCTACATCATCATTCTGACCAATCGCGTGCACCCTGACGGAAAAGGTGATGTCGGCCCGATGCGTACGAAGATTGCCACGCTGGTGGCCGCTGCGCTGGGACCTGTTTCCGCTCAGCAGGTGCTGGCCACCCGCCGCTCGCTCACAGGTTATTTCGAATTGATGAAAAGCTATCGGATGCAAGGCCTTAGAAATGGCAAGGTGCAGACGGGCGTCGACGTCCTGGAAGCCGAACACTTTGCTCCCTTGGGAGGGCGGCGGGTGGGCTTGATCACCAATTTGACAGGCGTGGACGCAGCCGGGCGGCGAACCATCGATCTGCTCGAGCATGCGCCGGGGGTGAAACTCCTTGCCGTGTTCAGTCCCGAGCATGGGATTGAGGGCCAGGCGGATAGCCGAGTCCCCTCGAGCACAGACGCAGCCACCGGCTTGCCGGTGTACAGCCTTTATGGAGACGCAGAACGGCCGACTGACCGCATGCTGGAAGGGCTGAATGCCTTGGTGTTTGACATCCAGGATGCCGGAGTCCGGTTTTACACTTACATCACCACCCTCGGTTATTGCCTGGAGGCTGCCGCGCAGAAGGGAATCGAGTTTTACGTGTTGGACCGGCCCAATCCCATCAACGGGGAGGAAGTGGAAGGGCCTGTTCTCGAGCCCGACTTGCGCAGCTTCGTGGCTTATTATCCCCTGCCCATTCGCCACGGCATGACGGTGGGAGAGCTGGCGGAGATGTTTAACAACGAAAACCACCTCGGCGCCAAGCTGCACGTCATCAAGATGCGCGACTGGCAGCGTACGGACTGGTACGACGAGACGGGTCTCGCTTGGGTGAACCCTTCGCCCAACCTTCGCAATCCCACGGAGGAAGTTCTTTATCCGGGCGTCGCCATGGTGGAAGGGGCGAACGTCAGCGTGGGCCGCGGCACTGATACCCCGTTCGAATTGCTCGGCGCTCCATGGGTGGACTCTCGAAATCTCTCTGCCTACTTGAACGCGCGGGATATCCAGGGAGTGCGCTTCGTGCCCGTGGATTTCAAACCCTTGACAAATTCCTTTGCCGACCGCCTCTGTCACGGCGTCCAGATCGTTTTGATTGACCGCCAAGCTCTTGATCCTGCTGAACTCGGGGTCGAACTCGCAGCGGCCCTCTGGAAGTTGTATCCGGATGTTTTCCAGCTTGACAAAACCCTCCCTCTGATCGGCGCTCGCTGGGTCCTGCAGGCCATTGAGGCAGGGAAGGACCCGCGCCGCATTGTTTACGAGTGGCAAGGCGCACTGGAACAATTCCGAACTCTGCGCTCGAAATACCTGCTCTACCCATGAGACGACAAGTGTGGCACTTTTGCGATGGGGCTGGGGGCTAGGTGCTGCGGAAACAGTGCCGGGGCTTGGCCTGCTAGGGACTGGGGACTGGGGGCTGGGGAAAGCTGTCCGAGCGTTGGCGACGACTGACCACTGACATGCCCCAAATCCAAAATCCAAAATCAAGGGGCTAGGGGCAGGCGAACTCCGGGTCTGGAATTACTTTCTCCTTCCGGCGGCCTGGTCCCTACTCCCTGTTCCCTAATCCCCAGGCTATTATTCAGCCTTTACCCTTCACCCTTTACACTTTTGGGCTATTGTTTTCGTTGCCGGGGGGGAGTAGTATTTGCACAGCATTAGTCCGAATATGATCTTATAAGACTCAGCTCCGCGTTCTTGGGATGCTGGAGCAGTAGTACGGGAGGGAACATGCGAACGGGCCGCCCTTCGTTCTCTTTGATTGCCGCATTCTGCGCTCTTCTATCGACCGGGGGCCTTCCGGGCCTCCATTTTGCCAAAGAAAAGATCCCAACGGTCAGTCCGGATGACTTGACCCTGCGCCTTTTCCAACTCCTCGATAATTCTTACGGCGGGAAGTTGTCGGAGTTTTACCTCGTCGGCGACGTTTACAAAGATCCAAAGAATCCCGATCACGAACTCCAGCACATTTTCAAAGCTGAATATAGTAAAGACAGCATCTTTGGGAAATTCAGGCTCTACGTCCGCAGCGTGGACAAGCTCACTCCGGGCCAATTGAAGGATTACACCGCCAAGCAAATTTACGAATTTGGCGACGAGGATTTGGAAAAATTTACAAAGACTGACCCCGGACCTTTCGGCAAGACTGGGGACCTTTACTTTCAAGCCTCAGAGAATGGCCCGCTCGCCACAGTCCCAATCACGGACGAGGTTCGAAAAGAATACGAAACCTACGTTGCACAGTGGCTTTTACCCGCGCTTGAAAAGAAGTGATCGCACGCAGTAGTTTGGCATGTCGGGGATCACCCGACCGCATCCCACCTTTAGCCCAAATCCGTAACTTGAAGTCGTCTGTCATCCTGAGCCCCGACTTGTCGGGGCGAAGGATCTCTGCAGTTGCTTCCTGGGCTCAACGGCCTACGACGAACTGCGGAGATGCTTCGCTGCGCTTAGCATGACAGGGAATTCGGCTGGCCGCTTCAATGGCCAGGGGCCCGTCCGGGACCGCACGATTTTGTGCCGATTTGCGAGCTGATTAAACGCCTTCACGGCTTCATGCTCGAGGCTGTAGGGTGTACACTCGTACCCAGGTGGGATTCCAAGATGGAAATCCGGGACTACACTGGGCACGACGGGTGGGCGAGGTGAGTTCGTGAGGGTTCTGCTGATCTCTGCCAACACCGAGACGATGAACATGCCTGTTCTCCCTCTAGGGCTCGCCTGTGTGGCGGCCGCAACTCGAAATGCCGGCAACGAAGTGGTCTTGCTGAACCTGATGTTTGAAGGAGACCCGATGTTGGGCATCAGGAACTCCATCCAGGACTTCCGCCCCAACGTCATCGGCATTTCGGTACGGAACATCGATGACCAAAACCTGCCGCACCCTCAGTTTCTGCTTGCTCCGGTCAGGGAAATCATAGCGAGTTGCCGAAGCTTGTCCGGCGCTCCGATTATCCTTGGCGGCGCCGGTTACAGCATCTTCCCCGAGAGCGCGCTGCGTTATCTGAGCGCAGACATGGGAATTCAAGGTGAGGGAGAGGTTGTTTTCCCCGTCGTCGTGGATCGAATAGGCAAGGGTGCGCAAGTTTCGGACATTCCCGGGATTTGCTTGCCGGGTCAGCCCGCTGAGGGCAGGAGCTTTGAAAGGAACCTGGACGATCTGCCTCTCCCAGAGCCCAGTCTTTGGATTCCTCCCGGTGCTGACAACCGCAAGCTCTGGGTGCCGGTGCAGAGCAGACGAGGTTGCCCTTTGGACTGCACCTTTTGTTCGACCAGCGCGATCGAGGGGAAATCGGTACGAAGACGTTCGCCCGACCGAATCGTGAAATGGCTGGCGGAACTGAGGGAGACTGGATGCCGAAACTTCAACTTCGTCGATAACACGTTCAACCTTCCGCCCACTTATGCAAAGGAGCTTTGCCGCCAAGTGATCCAGGCGGAACTCGACCTCAATCTCTGGGTCATCATTTACCCAAAGTGGATCGATACGGAGCTTGTGGAACTCATGCGGCGAGCAGGGTGCCGCCAGATCAGTTTTGGTTTCGAGAGCGGCTCTGACCGGATGCTGCGCAGCCTCAACAAGCAGTTCAATAGACAAGAGGTGAGCGCAGTCTCAAAGATGTTCGCGGAGGCGGGAATAGAGCGCATGGGATTCTTGCTGTTGGGAGGTCCCGGGGAGACGAAAGACAGCGTCGAGGAAAGCCTTTCGTTCGCCGATTCCCTGGATCTCGAGGCCTTGAAGATTACCGTCGGCCTGCGCATCTATCCGCAGACTCCTCTGGCAAGAACCGCTCTTAGTGAAGGAGTCATAAGAGCTGACGAGGATCTGCTGTTGCCGCGGTTTTACTTGACGCCCGAGTTGCGGGATTGGCTCCCGGAACGGGTAGCTACCTACAAGACCTCACGCCCATGGGTGAATTAGCGGAAATGATTGTACCTGTACGCCTCCAGAACCTGGTCTTGTCGCTGCCTTGCCGCAAGTGTCTAGCCTGACCACATTCTGCCAAGTTGCTGAAAACCCTGATTTGAGTGCCGTTCCCGATCAAGAACATCCCGATCAAGACCGTCGGGACAGGTCCCGATCAAAAGCACACCTGCCGTGAGGGCAATTGATTGACCAGGGCCCAATTTGCTAACCCAAGGTCGCCGCAGTTTGGTATTCTCTTTAATGTTCCGGACCTTTTGGGGAGAAAAACCGCATGGCGAATGGGAAGCATGAGACCGTGAAGATGCCCTTGGTGGCATATCAGGACCACCGATTCCTGGAAAGCAGTTATGCCCGTACGTTGCGCATCCTCAGCGAATACCTCGAACCGCAGGCAAGACTGCGGCGCGCCAACATCCAGCATACCGTGGTGTTTTTCGGTTCGGCACGAATCCGACCGCGCGACGTGGCGCTTCAGAAGCTGAGGGAACTGGAAAGCAGGGGGAAAGGTGGCGGCGCGGACGCCACTGCTGCGGAACTGAAGAAAGCGCGCATGGCCCTGCACATGTCCCAGTATTACGAGGACGCGCGCGAACTTTCACGCCTGCTGACGGAATGGGCTCCTTCCCTGCAGAACGATTCCCGCTTTCTCGTGGTTTGTTCAGGTGGGGGGCCGGGGATCATGGAAGCCGCCAACCGCGGCGCTTCTGAGGCCGGCGGCAAGTCCATCGGGCTAAACATCCAGCTTCCCGCTAAACAACCACCCAACCCTTACATCTCGCCGGAACTGAGTTTTCTGTTCCGATACTTCTTCATGCGCAAGCTCTGGTTCGCCCAGCCCGCCAAGGCCCTCATCGCCTTCCCGGGCGGCTTCGGGACTATGGACGAGCTCTTCGAAATGCTCACCCTCCTGCAAACACACAAGATGGGTCATCGCGTAACCATCGTGCTCTATGGTTCAAAGTACTGGAGGCGCGCCGTCGACTTCGGCTATTTTCTCGAGACGGGGACCATTCAGGAAGAAGAAATGAAACTCATCCGCTTTGCCGATACTCCCCAGGAGGCATTCGCAACAGTCAAGGAAGACCTTACCCGGATACTCCGTGTCCGGCCCGTGCTCAGGCATCCATTCATATGATTTTGGATTCTCGATTTTGGATTGGGGGCGCGATGGTAGTCAGTAATCAGCTTTCAGTTGTCAGTTATAACCAACCTTCGGTCCGCTTTCAGGTGGCACTTGCTCGTCTGACTCCTGACTCCTGAATCCTGAATCCTAACGCCATTCCGCGCTATAATTCGCAAGGGAGGGCCCAATGCAATTCTTCAAAGAAAGCATGCTGGAACTGATTATTCAGACTTCCACTAACCTGCCCCCGGACGTGCGCCAGGCCATGGGGGAGGCGCTCAAGACCGAGCACCCGCAAACGCAGGCGGGCCGGGCGCTGGCCATCATCGGCCAGAACATTGACATGGCGTACGAAGATGAAGGCGCCATTTGCCAGGACACGGGCATGCTCACCTTCGAAATCAAAACTCCCCTGGGCGTGAACCAGATGGTGATGAAGAAGCAGATCCAGGAGGCTGTCGCCGAAGCCACCAAGCGCGGCAAGCTGCGGCCCAATTCGGTGGACTCGATCAGCGGCAAGAACAGCGGCAATAACCTTGGTCCCGGCACCCCTGTCATCCACTTCGAGCAGTGGGAGCAGCCGGATATCGAAATCCGCTTGCTCCTGAAGGGCGGCGGATGCGAGAACATGAACATCCAGTATTCGGTGCCCTGCGCACTCGAACATTTGGGCCGCGCCGACCGCGACCTGGAAGGCGTTAGGAAGTGCCTCCTGCACTCCGTGTGGCAGGCGCAGGGACAGGGCTGCGCGCCCGGCGCCATCGGCGTCTGCATCGGCAGCGACCGCGCGATGGGCTACCACCTGGCGAAGCTGCAACTCTTCCGCCCGCTCGACGACGTGAACCCCGACCCTACACTGGCCAGACTCGAGCAGGAAATCATGGACGAGGCCAATAAGATTGGGGTGGGCACGATGGGCTTTGGCGGCAAAGTCTCCTTGATTGGCTGCAAGATCACCGCCGCCAACCGGCTGCCCGCGAGCTTTTTCGTTTCTGTGGCCTACGATTGCTGGGCCTTCCGGCGGCTCGGCGTGCTGCTCGAGGCCGAGTCCGGCGCCGTCAAGCAGTGGCTCTACCGCGACCCTAAGCGCCCGGTAGACCGACTAGTGGCGGGCGCCGGGTTCCAGGTGTCAGGCAGAGAAATTCGCCTGGAAGCTCCGCTGAGCGAAGAAAAAGTTCGCGCCCTCGAGGTCGGTGACGTGGTCTTGATTAATGGGCCGATGATCACCGGCCGCGACGCCGCTCACCATTACTTGATGCACCACGACGCCCCCTGCGATCTGAACGGCGCCATCCTTTACCACTGCGGCCCGGTCATGATGAAAGAAGGAACGCCGCCCAATACGCGCTGGCGCACCAATGCCGCTGGCCCTACGACCAGCATTCGCGAAGAACCCTACGAAGCCGACGTCATCAAGCGCTTCGGCATTCGCGCCGTAATGGGCAAGGGCGGCATGGGCAAGAAAACCCTGGCGGCCTTGAAGGAACACGGAGCCGTCTATCTCCACGCCATCGGCGGCGCCGCGCAATTTTACGCTCGCTGCCTGCCCAAGGTCCAAAGCGTCTACTTGGTCGAGGAACTCGGCATCCCGGAAGCTATGTGGGTCTTCGAAGCCAAGGATTTCCCGGCAATCGTCACCATGGATTCGCACGGGAACTCATTGCATGAAGACGTTGCAACCGCGACCGGGGCGGAGTTGGAGAAAGTGGGCGCGGGAGGTGGCGGAACAGAGTAGGCAGAAGGCAGTAGGCAGGAAAGAACGGGATTGTGAGGTCGGAACTCTTAGGTCCACCTGCCATTGATTTCGTGGCGCCACCTGAGATTTGAAGATGTACACCTGTGCGCTACTTTGACTACGCGGAAGTGGCCCGCGAGGCGCGTATTCCCGCTGAAAGCGGCAATTCAACTCTTTCTGATCCGATGCGGAGGGGATTTCCATTTTTCCCACGCCTCTCACTTTTTTAAAGTGTTCCGCGCCCGCGACGTGGTTTGACAATTTGTTTTCAAGGTGTTAGAGGAGTTCTACGGACATATTGGAAAGCGTATGAGTGTGGCATTATGACACACTCCGCGGCTTGCCTGCTCAATAGTACGCTACATAGATAGCCTCTTGACGCGCAAAAGACAACTGGGGAGATTCTTCGCCCGAGGCTAATCGTCTTCGGGGAGGGATTCGTCGTCGATGGCGTCGGCGGCGACTTCGGCTTTCATCTTCACTAGTCAAGTTCATCCGAAAGTTCAGAGAGCAGGTCCTGGTAGGAATCGCTTTCTCGCTTTACGCGGCGAAGAGTCCTCCCATCACAGGCACGGGTCACCTGTCGTCCGAGACAACTGTTGAGAGATGACAGCATGGACCACATCTACGGTGTGCCGACTAACCAGGATTTGGGCGTTCGCAGGGCGGGTAGGCCTGAACTCCCATTAAGCGAAATGGCCTATTTGCGCCAACTGGCCACGAGGCTTCTTAGTCCGAACTTACACCTACCAAGAAAAGTGAAACTCTCGGGCTCCGGTGCTCGTATGTCTCTCCATGACGAAGCGTGCCTTATGCTCGGCTGGAATAACCCTCCTCGCGGTCTGTTCTGCCGTCGCTCAGGAAGGGCAACTATTCGGAGTCGCCACGACCACGTGGTGGCCCCTCCTGGAGGCTATGTAATGATGGAACGGATTGCAGAAGCGTCGCCGGGTTTCAAGGCCAGGATTGCCGGCGTCTTTTACTTGATCGGCGGACTGGCGTACGTGGTTGCCGAGAACTTCGTTCGCGGCAGGCTGGTTGTATATGGCGATGCCGCGGCTACAGCGACCAACATCCTGGCGCACGAGCCGTTATTTCGGTTGGGTTTCGCAGCCGAACTCATCTCGACCGTGTGCTTTATCCCTGTGACGCTGCTCCTCTATGACCTGTTTAAGCCGGTGAACAGGAGCCTCTCTTTACTCGCGGCGTTCTTCAGCCTCGTGGGATGCGCTATTCAGGCTCTTAGCAGCCTCTTTCATCTCGCCCCCTTGGTCGTTTTGGGAGGCGCGCAGTACTTGAGCGTTTTTAAGGTGGAACAGTTGCAGGCGCTGGCGCTCATGTTTCTCAAATTCCGTGCTGAGACCTCCAGCATCTACATGGAATTTTTCGGATGCTATAATCTCCTGATCGGCTATCTCATTTTCAGATCGAAATTCCTGCCTCGAATTCTGGGCGTGTTTCTGGCGCTCGCCGGTTTGACTTACCAGGCCTTTCTGTCACCGCCGCTCGCAAACTATCTGTTCCCCTACCTTTTGGCCCCCGCTGGCGCCCTCGGGGAACTATCGTTTGTGCTGTGGCTCCTCGTGTTCGGCGTGAACGCTCAACGATGGAAGGAGCAGGCCAGCGCAGCAGGGGGGGCCATCCGCACATGAAAGCCGCTGTTTGCAGCAGATACGGACCCCCGGACGTTGTCCAAATCACGGACGTCGAAAAGCCTGTTCCCAAGGACAACGAAGTCTTGATAGAAGTTCGCGCGGCTTCCGTCAATCCCTTTGACTGGCACTTGATGAGAGGCACGCCGTATATCGTTCGCATAATGGCCGGGCTGCTCAAACCAAAGGACAAGCGACTAGGCGTTGATGTGGCCGGCCAGGTTGAAGCGGTGGGCAGGAACGTAACCCAGTTCAAACCAGGCGACGAGGTGTTCGGCGCGTGCCGTGGGGCCTTTGCCGAGTATGCGTGTACTTCCGAGTCGGCATTGGTCATGAAGCCGGATAACGTGACGTTTGAGCAAGCGGCTTCTGTACCTGTGGCGGCATTCACCGCATTGCAGGGTCTTCGCGACAAGGGACAGATTCAGCCGGGGCACAAGGTCTTGATTAACGGTGCGGCGGGAGGCGTGGGTACGTTCGCTGTGCAGATTGCGAAGTCGTTCGGCGCCGATGTGACCGGCGTATGTAGTACGAGGAATGTGGACATGGTGCGATCAATCGGCGCAGATCGGGTCATTGATTACACCCAAGAGGATTTCACCAAAAGTGGGCAACGTTACGACCTCTTTTTCGACTGCGTTGGGAACCATTCGTTGTTAGCATGCAGGCGCGTCCTAAATCCCAAGGGGATATACATCGTGGTCGGAGGGCCGGGCGGTCGGTGGCTCGGTCCTCTGGCTCGTATGATCAAAACGCTTGTGTTGTCACGGTTCGTGAGCCAGAACCTGGTCATGTTTCTGGCGAGAAGTAGCAAAGAGGACCTCACCATCATGCACGAGCTCATGGAGACCGGAAAGGTAACACCGGTCATCGACAAGCGTTACAGGTTGAGTGAAGTCCCTGAGGCTATCCGGTATCTGGAAGAAGGACACGCTCGAGGAAAAGTAGTCATAACTTTGTAACATAACAACAAAACTTAACAATGCGCTGCACCCGCGGGCTGGCGCAGAGCGCAGCTCTGCGGTCCGCAGGCAAGGCTGAAATCATGCCGGCCGATCACTCTCAAAAAGCTTGGCGCGGCGATTGGTGCTGCTGCCCAGGAGTTGCAGTCCGGGCGCAAAATGGCGTTTGTGGGTGGGCATGGCCAGCGCTAATACAGCACGCTGAAGCGCAGAGCTGCGCTCTGCGCCAGCCAGCGGTGATGGTTTTGCCCTGGGCCTTATGAGCCAGGCGGAAATTGGGCCCGTGCCTAGGAACGCCGGGGCGGTGGCAGTGGCATTCGGGGTTACCACAACGGCCGGTGGTGGTGTTAATCGAACCCGGTCAGAAATCGCGGAGCTCCGTGATCTGCCGCAGGACAGCGGCCTTTTGGTCCAACAACTCAGCCAGAGTATCGGGCATGTCAACCCTCCCTTACTTGAGAGTATCTACGCTTGGTCACATGCCACAACCCCCCCGAACCTTTCACTTTCATGTCGCGCACCCGAGTTGGATCTCAGATGGACGAATCTGTGTTAGAATCTCATTCTGCGGGGAGGTGTGATCTGAATTTCAGGCGATCCTTTCCCGGCCTCGGGGCCGCTGCAAGACTTCGGCTTTCTCTCTTTCTTCTGCTCTTGGTCGGCCTTGTGCTCTCCATGATGCCCTGGACCACGTCTGTGTTCGTGAAACCTTTTTTTGGCAGCGACATTCTGGCCAAGATCCTGGAGGAGATTGGCAAGGCTTTTATGATTGCCGCCGTGCTGGCAATCGTTGTGGAAGGCGCGCAAAAACTTAAGCTTCTCAATGAGTTCAGCGAGAACATTTCTCTCCACATCATGGGACGCAATCTCCCCAGGCGGCTGCGTGCCCACGTGGAGCAGTACCTTGGAGCAACCTTCGTCCGCCGGAAAATGTTTGTTACATATAAGCTCAAAGCGTCGCACGATAAGCCCGATCGAGTAATGCTGACGAAGTTGATTCGGTACGAAATCGAGAATTGCTCTGACGACGAAGCCGAGTACGACTGGCAATATCGCGTGGACGACTCCTGGTTCTCGGACGCTCCCGCAGCAACTGTTAACCGGATGGGCCAGTCAAATCCAGACACCGAGAATAAGTTCAAATATTATAGTGAAAAGGAACTCAAAAAGAGAATTAACTCAGAACCGGGTGGGCAACGCTTCTTCCAAACTGTCCGCATCCCTAGTGGCGCGTTGCATGCGCCGAACTCGACGCCTAGTTACGAGTTCATTGCGGAATCAACCGAGTGGTTTCCCTCGGGTTACAGCGAGCACCTCACCGCCACGTATCCCGTGCTCACGACAGAATTGACCGTGGAATACGACAAAAGGGCATTCGCCGTGTCTGTCTACCTGCCGTTAGCCGGCCCCGACGCCTTCCAAGATCCCGACGGGACCGAAACAAACGACGGAAAGTTCTGGGTTATACAACAACCGATTCTTCCAGGACAGTCTTTCTTTACAACTTGGCGGAAACTAACGCTGCCTGCTGCGTTAGGCTCAAATGTGCCCCTGCCTGCGCAGCCGCCAACGCCAAGCAAGGGTGTTGCCCCCCCCTGAGGCGGATGCGGTCCGGAGTCTCTGAAGCCGGTGCGCGACACAAAGCGGGCAATCAATCCCTGCGGTGCTCCCAGTAGTCGTCAAAGCGGTCGATTGTGGCGACAATATCGAAGCGCGATCACGGCGTTGGCGCCGCGGACGGTCCAGAACATGCCTGAGCGCTTCAAGCGCCGGTTGTGCTAAGATTGCCTGTGGAGGCTCCGAAAAGGCGACGCCAAATTAGTTGCGAGCCGACCTTTTTCATAGATGATGGAAACAGTTGCCGCCTTTAAACGTGATGTGCACTCCTACGCGGAACCGGAACGCGTGCGCATCTCCCATGTACATCTCGAGCTCGGTGTTAACTTCCCACAACATGTACTCGAAGGGTCGGCAACACTGCGTATCGCGTCTCCCGTCAACAGCCGAGAAGAGTTGGTACTCGATACCCGCGACCTCGCAATTCATCGCATCGAGGTGTCGAAGGACGGCGAATCTTACTGCGAAGCTCCTTTCACAATGGGCCGATCGGACAAACTGCTCGGCGCGCCGCTGACCGTTACTATTCCCAGAGGTGCGTCCGATGTTCGCGTACATTACTCGACGCAACCACAAGCCTCCGGGCTCCAGTGGCTGGAGCCTGCTGAAACGGGCGGCAAACTTCATCCCTTCTTGCTGACGCAATCCCAGGCAATTCACGCCCGAAGTTGGATCCCGTTACAGGACACTCCGGGCGTGCGCGTCACTTTTTCTGCTCGGATCCGAACTCCCGCTCCGCTTAAGGCCGTCATGGGGGCCCAAAGCCACGACGCTGCCGCTGACGGCCTTTATGGGTTTTGGATGGACCTGCCGATTCCTTCCTATCTGTTCGCTCTGGCTGTCGGAGATATCGAGTTTGTCTCGCTCGGCGCACGCACCGGCGTGTACGCCGAACCCGGTTTGATTGCAGTGGCTGCGCACGAATTCGAGGACACTGAGCTGATGATTCGTGCTGCGGAACGGCTCTACGGGCCGTATCGTTGGGGCCGTCACGATTTGCTCGTCTTGCCTCCGAGTTTTCCTTTTGGCGGGATGGAGAATCCCTGCGTTACTTTCCTAACTCCCACATTGATCGCCGGTGACAAGAGCCTCAACACACTCGTCGCGCATGAGCTCGCCCATTCTTGGTCCGGAAACCTCGTCACTGCCGCCACTTGGGGCGATTTCTGGCTGAATGAGGGCTTCACCACTTATATCGAGCGGCGCATTCAGGAGGAGCTGTACGGGGCCGAACGCGCTCGTATGGAGGATGTCCTCGCCTTAGACTGGCTCGAAAATGAACTCGCCAGGCTCGCGCCGCGCGATCAGGTACTCCACATCAATCTCGAAGGCCGCGACCCGGACGAGAACTCTACACGGATTCCTTACGTCAAGGGTGCCCTATTTCTTCGATCGTTAGAGCTGGAATTTGGGCGCCCGCTCTTCGATGCCTTTTTATCGCGTTACTTTGATCACTTTGCGTTTCAAAGCGTTACTACAGAGCAGTTTCTCAAGTACTTGAACTCGCATCTTCTCGATCTCCATCCTGCTCTCGCCTCCCGCATTCCTCTTCAGGAATGGATCGACGCTCCCGGTTTACCGAAAGCGGCGCCGCGCGCTGCCTCTTCCGCTTTTGAGCGTGTCGAACGAGCGGCATCGGATTGGCTTCAAAATAAGATCGCTCTCGACGAAATTGCAGGGCGCAAATGGAGCACTCACGAATGGCTTCGCTTTCTTGACGTGCTTCCGGACAAATTGGGCCTGGAGAGAATGACTGCACTCGATCGGGCCTTTAATTTCACGCACACTCGGAATAGCGAGGTTCTTTATCGCTGGCTTCTGATGGCAATTCGCAATGAATATGAGACGGCGTATCCGAGCCTCGATCATTTTCTGTCCTCTGTTGGACGGCGCAAATTTGTAAAGCCGCTTTATGAGGAACTCATGAGAACACGGACCGGAAGAGAACGTGCCGAGTGCCTATACCGAAAATATCGAGCGACGTACCACCCTATTACCCGTGGGACGATCGATGAATTGCTTGGCACGTGCGACCCCAAGACCGGCGACACTGAGTGAGCTGTAGCGGAATTGAGGAACCGTAAGCGGCGGTGCTCGGTGTCAATTTTGTCAAGTCGTAGAAAGAGTCACGACTGGGAAATTGACAGGTAGGTCCGCAGTTCTTGCAAAAACTGACATAGGCTCGTAATCGATTGAAAACGCTACTTCTCTTTACTGACTAGCTCTACCGCATCGCAGTAAAGAGCATTTCCCAAAGTTTAGGGACTCGATCTCAACCGCCCGTGTAATGGCTAATTGGGTGAGAAACGCCTGGGAATCCGCTTTGGCGGGTGCCTTCCCGGACAAATGTGGGCACCTGCGCCGTTTACGTAACTGCCAGCCTGGTGATCGGGGCCATTGAATGTCAGCGTGGTCTGCTTTCATTCCGGCATAGAAAGTTGTTTAGAACCAGTGCAGCAAGGAGCCTCCTCTCCTCATCTCTCCGTTGAAAGGTGAAGGCAAAATCGAAGTAGAAGGCTAAGTGGTTGAAAACATGGAGCGGGAGACCGGATTCGAACCGGCGACGTGCAGCTTGGGGAGATGGCCTTCGGCGAAGGTTTAGCGCCAATGTCCGGGTAGCTATCGGTAACAGCCCTTCCCACCCGCAATCATGCAAACTCCCCGGATACGGGGTTCGAGGAAATAGCTCCTGCCTTGTCGCCAAGGGTTTACCAATATCTTTCGATAACAGGCTAACCCACCACCTAAGACAGATTGGGAATGAAAAACGCCCTTCCCTGAAATTGCACGTGGCGACGGCCTGGTAATCGGAAAGCTGCAACCTGATTTCTCCCCAGTGACGGCGCACTCTGCCAGAATAAGGCGCGGCAAGCGTGCGCGGCGTCCAGTACTTGGAGACCTCGTTCTACGCTTTGGCCTTTTTCATAGATGGTTGGTGGTTGAGGGGAGCCATGCCAAACGTGATCGCTCCGTAGATCGCGGCTGGCGCAGACCTTCAGGTCTGCGCGCCGAAGGCGCAAAGCATCGCGGGCGATGTGAACCTGTCAGCGAATCTTGTCTCAATCTGAGCAGGGGAGCGCAGCCCGTCAATTGACGGACTGTGCGGGGCACGGGACACGGGAATAATCAGGAGGGCCTTGTAGCGGCGGGGCTGAACAGGCTGCGGAAAAACTCGTTTGGCGTGTCATTCCGAGGAGTCCCGATTTGATCGGGACGACGAGGAATCTCGCATTGTCTTGAAAACACTCAGAGCGAGATTCCTCGCTCCGCTCGGAATGACAGCTTGGAAGGGTTTTTCCGCACCCTGTGAAGCCCCGCCCTTCCAGACCCGTGGTGGGAAATGCGGGCTAATACAGCACGCTGAAGCGCAGAGCGCAGCTCTGCGCCAGCCAGCATGATGCTGGCGGAATCGCAAAGATCCCTGTTGAGAACTCAGAATTGAGGATGCATTCGTCCTGCATTGATGGTCTGCATTCTGTTACAATGCCCGACAAGCCAATGAGCCGAAGGGCGAGGCGGCGGAGGGGATCGACGTCCGTCGTTCGCGGGAAATGGCTAAGGTGAGCCGGAGTGGAACAGGATCAGGAACTACTGGACCGATGCCTCGCCGGTGAGGACTCCGCCTGGGAAGCCCTGCTCAGGGATTACACCCGAAAAATCTATAATCTCTGCTACCGCTTCACGGGCCGGGTGGAAGAAGCCGAAGATGTGACCCAGGAAGTTTTCATCAAAGTCTTCCAGACTCTGAAAAGTTATGATGCCGCTCAGGGCAGCTTTTCAACCTGGCTAAACCGCGTGGCACGCAACCATTTGGTGGACCACTACCGACGCACCCGGAAAGACCGTGTGACCTCCTCACTGGAAGACGAGTTGCCTGCGGCGGAGCAAAAGTCAAGCCCACATATGGAGCCTACCGGTCAGGTGGAATCGCGGGAGCGCAGGGAGACCCTGCAATTGGCCCTGGACAAGCTCTCGCCGGATCTGCGGGAAGCCGTGATCCTGCGCGACCTGCACGACCTCGATTACGAGGAGATTGCCCTGGTCCTGAAGGTTCCCCAGGGTACCGTGAAATCGAGAATTAACCGCGGAAGATTGGAACTGGGGCGGGTCCTTAAGCGTATGGAAGGAATGAGAGGCCCCGCAAAGGCGGGAAGCGAGCCATGACGCACCTGGAACTGGAAAACCTGACGAGCGATTACCTGGAAGGGCTGCTCGAGCCGGCGCTGAAGAGGGAAATCGAAGCCCATCTGAGCGTCTGCCCCTCCTGCCTCGAGATGGTGGCAGACGTGCGCCGGGCCATGCAACTCTGCCATTCCGCCCCGGAGTTGGAACCCGCTCCCTGGCTGGTCCGGAAGATCATGCTAGCCACCGTGGGGGAACGCAAACCCAGCTTGGCGGAGCGCTTCGTGGCCTTCTTCCGGCCCGCCCTTCAGCCCCGATTCGCTTATGGTGTAGCGATGGCTGTGTTTTCGTTCTCCATCATCGTTAACGCCGCGGGGGTCAATCTGCGGCACATGACTGTCGAGGACTTGAACCCTCGCACCTGGTTCTTCAGGGCGAATCGCGCCGGACACCTGTACTACGCTCGTGCGGAAAAGTTCTACTACGACCTGCGAGTGGTCTACGAGATTGAGTCTCGACTCCGGCAACTCCGCTCGCACCCAGAGGAGGAGCCGCAGCAAGCGCCCAAGCAAGAACCACCCGCAGGAGGGTCCACGAACAGCACGCCGCTTTCTATGCCCGCGCTGGCAGCCAATCAGGCCCGGGTTGTGGATGCGGCCGACCGCACCACGATTCTGCGGAATGAAATCGTGCGGAACCCCCTAACCATCGAGGCAGGAAGGAGCCAAAACCCATGAAATGCGCCAACCATCCCAGCGTTGATTCCGTCGCCTATTGCGGCCTGTGCGGGCGTGCTCTGTGCGCTGAATGCAAGCGCGATGTGCACGGAATGCTCTATTGCGAGACTTGTTTGGCGAACCGTCTGCAGACTCCTATGTTCGGTCCCCAAACCGGCCCCAGCCCTGGCGTCGGGCTGGCGCTAGGCTTCATCCCGGGCGTAGGCGCTATCTATAACGGCCAGATCGTTAAGGCCATGATTCAGGTGCTGATATTCGGCTCTCTCATCGCCATGAGTGATCGCGTGGGCAGCCCCATGGACACCATTTTCGGCCTGGGCGCGGCAGCGTTTTACTTTTATATGGTGATTGATTCCTATCAGACCGCCAAAGCCAAGCAACTGGGCCAACGGACGCCGGAATGGTTTGGGCTTGGCGACATGAAAATGAATGCGCCCATCGGCGCCGCCCTGCTCATCGGCTTGGGGGCGCTGTTCCTGCTTGATAACCTTGGCATACCGGTTTTTCGTCATATCGGCAGGTACTGGCCGGTGTTGCTCATCGTGATCGGAGTGATATTGCTGCAACGTCGCTTGGGGGGTGGGCATACACCCTCTCCTCCTTCGACGGACGCCCGCAGCATAGCAAAAGGAGGACCCGGCGGCACGTCGGGACCACGAGAACTGTAGTGTCCCAATTAGAATGTAGGGCCGCCTCTCCCCCCCCATGGCGGGGCGGGACGGCTAGGCCGGTCCCGCCTTGCGGGACCGGCCCTACCAGGATTCGACACGGCGCATGACAAACCAATA
The DNA here is from genome assembly GCA_049514395.1 of Terriglobia bacterium. GTDB lineage: Bacteria > Acidobacteriota > Terriglobia > UBA7540 > UBA7540 > CAVROP01. The sequence goes on along the minus strand of JBEKVC010000012.1, from coordinate 12,154 downwards.
GCCCGGAGGACTTTAATGGAAAACATCCTGAACAACCCCTTCATCATCCCCCTGGGAGCATTCGTGATGGCCATCTTTATCGTAGCCATCGTCTCCATGAGAAAAATGCGAGAGCGTGAGCTCCAGGCCCACCAGGAGTTGCGAATTCGGGAGATGGAGCACGAACGGAAATTGAAAGAATTGGAAATCGAGAGGGCCAAGCTGGAATTGGAAAGGGCCAAGGCGAGCAAGAGCGCATGAAACAGCGTTCAATTGCTGCCACGCATCAGGCCACCAAGGCGGAGGAAAACCGACTATGTTTCCATTCTTGTTGCTCTCGCGCTTCGGCGCCCTAGTGATGGTTGTGGCCATCGTGGGGATCGTCTTCTGGTATAAGGCGCGCGACAGAGAGTTGCAATTCCACCAGGACATGCGCATCCGTGAAATGGAGCACCAGCGCAAGATGAAGGAGTTGGAGCTGGAGCTGGAAAAAGAGAAGAACCGCAAGGCCGCTGATAAGGCGCCCTGAGCCTCGACGAGGGCGATCCGGGGCGTCAGGAGACGTGACTCGCGGTTGGGCGAAACCCCGTCCCGGCGGATCAGCAAGAATCTCCTAAGCCAGTCCGATGGCGAGGGATTGGCAAGCGGGATTGAGAGGAGGTTTTCAATGTGGAATGTCCCAGACATAGCTCCGGTTTTAGCCGTATGCGCAGTTTGGTTTGAGTACTGTTTGTGTCTTTGCCATCGTGTTCTGGTACAGGGCACGTGACAAGGAACTACAGGTCCAAAAGGAAATGCGCATCCGGGAAATGGAACACCAGCAGAAAATGAGGGAACTGGAAGTAGAACTCGAGAAAGCCAAAGCCCGGCAGGCCTACGAGCGGACTGCCTGATTATGAGCCTTCATGGAGAGGCTACGGAGGTAAAAGGACCATGGATTCGCCGTTCATCATTCCCCTGGCAGCCTTCGCCGTGGTGGTCGTGATCGTCGCCATAACTCACTTGGTGAAGATTCGCGACATGGAGATGGAGGCTCACCAGCGGGTGCGCCTGGAGGAGATGGAGCACCAGCGCAAGATGCGCGAGCTGGAACTGGAGTTGGAACAGGTGAAGCAAGGGCGGTAGACGGATGGGTTGAGGAAAGGGCGGGTGAGTTGCAGGCCAGAAGGGAGAACCACAATAGATTATGGGTTACCCACCAAGCACGCCGATTTCAAGCAGGCCCAGTTTGACTGTTCCGGTCATTCTCATCACGATTGGAGTCATTTTCCTGATGGAAGAGTTCGTTCCGGGGTGGGGCATTAGCAGGACTTGGCCTATTTTATTGATCGTCATCGGCGTTCTGAAACTCATCGATTCTGCGATGCCGCCGCGGCCCCCGCAAGGACCACGAGTGTAGGGACGGAGAATGCAGCGAGCGTGGCGCCCCGACCTGTCGGGGCGGCTCTTCATAATTAAAAGGCAGTCAGCAGAAAGCAGAGGGCTATAGGCCGTCGTTAGCAGATCGTAGGCGGTAAGAAGGCAGGACACCATGAGCATTTACGGTTATCGTCGGGGATCAATTTTCTGGGCGCTCACGCTGATTGCGGTGGGTGCCATCTTCCTCTGGCAGAACTTCAACCCTTCGATTCATCCCTGGCAGGTCATCGCCAAGTTCTGGCCGATCCTCATCATCTTTTGGGGCCTTTCGAAGCTCGTAGATTACATTCAGGCCCAAGCCCATCCTGAGACCGTGCCGCCACCGCTCTTCTCGGCCAGCGAAGTCGTCTTGCTGGTCTTGATACTGGTTATGGGAACCTTGATCTCAAAGATCGTTTTGAGGCCGTGGCAGCAGTGGCCGGCCTCAATGGGTGTGGATATGGACAACGAGGGCTTTGCCGGCCTGTTCATGAACTCCTATACCTACACGCAGACTTTCTCGCACGAAGTCCATCCCCAGCCTCACATCCTGGTCGTGGACCGTCGTGGTGATGTGGAGGTGCATGGGGGCAGCCAAGCCACGGTTGATGCGGTGGTGAAGAAGACCATCTGGGCCCCCAATGAAGGAGACGCCCAGAAGCTCTCGGACCAGATCAAAATTGAAATCGTCGAAGAAGCAGGCCGATACCTGGTCCAAACCAATCTTGATTCGCTTCCAGATGGCGGGCACAACGTGCGCCTGGACTACACCTTGCGCGTTCCTTACGCCACCAGCACAGAAATTACGGTGGAACACGGTGACGTAATGCTGGACGGATTAAAGGCCGAGCAAGCCGTCACCGCGCCCCACGGGGACGCTCACATTGACAATGTGGAAGGGCTCGTACATGTGGGCAAGGGCAGCGGGACGACGGAAGTCCGTGATCTGAAAGGGAGCGTGGACGTCGAGGGGCGGGGAAGTGACGTCGATATATCCGGCGTCACCGGCACGGCAAGCGTCAACGGAGAGTTCAGCGGAGACATGCAATTCCGCGACATCGGTCAGACCCTGCACTTCAAATCCTCGCGAACCGACATCACAGCTCAGAAGCTCACCGGCCGCCTCGACATGGAGGTCGGTTCGCTGGAATTGAACGGTATCGACGGCCCATTCGAAATCTCGACTCGTCAAAAGGACATCACCCTCACTGACTTCAAGCACAGCGTGAAAATCACGGATACGAACGGGGACGTGGAACTGCGGACCTCCACTCCTCCAACCCATCCCATCGAGGTCGACCTGAAAAAGGGCCAGATCGAACTGAGCCTCCCCGCCACAAGCAATTTCCAGATCGACGCGGCCTCCCGTCACGGTGAAGTGGAAAGCGATTTTTCCGGGCCTGGTCTGAAGGTCGTGAAAGAAGGCGACAACCCGACCATCAGCGGAACCGTGGGCAAAGGCGGGCCTCCGATCCGGCTCGACACGGAATACGGGACCGTCCGGCTGCTGCGCATGGGACCCCACCCACCGACGCCCCCAGCCCCACCGCGTTCCCCCGCTGGGGACGAGAAGCGAGCTCGGAACGCACCTCTCCGCCTGCGCCCGTTTTCGGGTACGGCGGGCCACGCCTTTAGGTGTGACCTGTTGGTGCGACTGGCTGAGCGGTTCAGGTGAGTCCAGAGGACGAGGATTGAACCCGAATTCGGAAGTTAGCGTGGGTGCGACGTACATCTTGTAGGGGCACAGCGTCCGCCGCGGCGGATGCCCCTACGCCCGGCGCCCAACTTTCGAATTCGGGTTAAACTCTAGCTGGTACGGTTACGTTAACGCCTATGGGGTGGTGTCTCGATCTCGTTCACTCCGTTGCTTTGGCCAGCGTAGCAAAGAAATCAGGGAAGGAAATATCAACGCAATGGCTGTTCTTGATGACCGTGGCGCCTTGGGCGACTAGTCCCGCCACAGCAAAAGCCATGGCAATCCGATGGTCGTCATGGGGATCAATCTCGGCGCCACGCAGGGTTTGTCGCCCGGCAACGCGCAGGCCATCCGGGAATTCCTCCACTTCGGCGCCCATCCGCCTCAGATTTTCCGCCACGGCTGCGAGGCGGTCACTTTCCTTCACGCGCAACTCCGCGGCCCCTCGGAAAGTCAATCCTTGTTCCGTCTGTGTCCCCAGGACTGCCAGGACGGGCAATTCATCAATGAGGGCGGGGACCACGCTCTCCGGGATTTCGCCTCCTCGCAACTGGCTGGCCTCCACGTGGAGGTCGCCGATCAGTTCGCCATTCATCATTTCCAGATTGACCACCTTTACCCGCCCGCCCATGGGCACAAGGACATCGAGAATGCCCGTGCGTGTCGGGTTCAGGCCCACGTTATGAAGCATCAGGTTTGAGTGCGGCATGACTAGTCCCGCAACGATGAAAAACGCCGCCGAAGAAAAATCACCCGGCACATAGAACTTCTTGCCTTCCAGGTGCGCTCTGCCTCGCACGGCAATGGTCCGCTGATGCCGTCCGATGTCGGCCCCCATTTGTTCCAGCGCGATCTCCGTATGGTCCCGTGTCCGAACCTTTTCGATTACTTCGGTCTCACCCTCTGCGAACAGTCCCGCCAGGAGAATGGCCGATTTCACTTGCGCGCTTGCCACCGGCATTTCGTAACGAATGGGCTGGAGCGCGCCGCCTTCGATTTCAAGGGGCGGCAGCCCACCTTGTTGGGACTTGATCCGCGCTCCCATCCGCGAAAGCGGGTCGGCGACGCGCTTCATGGGCCGCCGGGAGAGCGAAGCATCGCCGACCATCACGGAACGAAACGGTTGGCCGGCCAGAATGCCTGCCAACATCCGCATCGTCGAACCTGAGTTGCCGGCGTCCAGAGGTTCGGGGGCAGGCCGCAGTCCGCCCAGACCGGCGCCCTCAATCGTCACCACATTGTCCTTGCGCTCGATCTTCACCCCAAGCTGCTTCAGACAGGAAAGCGTGGATTGACAATCGGCGCTGGTGGAGAAGAAGTGAATCTCGCTCGCTCCCTCTGCAATCGCCCCCAGCATGGCATAGCGGTGGGAGATGGACTTATCACCGGGAAACTGAACGGTGCCCGTAAGGCTCTTGGCAGGCTCGATCTTCTTCGTCTTTGAACCAAACAGCCCCATCTCGCGCACCCGTCAATCCACCGTTAGTAGAATCTTGCCAACTGTCTCGCGCCCTTCCATTCTGCGGTGGGCCTCAGCCGCTTGCGCGAGAGGCAACTTCAACCCAATCACTATCTTCAGCTTGTCATCGGCAATCCAATTCATCACCCGCTGAATTCCTGCGCGCGCCTCTTCCGGGCGCTGGTTGACGGCGTAAAGATAAAAGGCACTCACTTTGAGGGATCTTTCGAAGAGGGTGCCAAACACATTGATGGGTTCGGGAGGGCCACTGGCGGCTCCGTAAAGGATAACGTGGCCGAAAGGAGCCAGGCATTTCAAGCTTCCCGCAAAGGTCGCTCTCCCTACCGAATCAAGGACCAAGTCCACGCCCCGGTCATGGGTCAGCTCTTTGATCCGCTCTGCAAAATCCGCCTTGTTGTAGAGGATGACTTCGTCTGCGCCCATGTCGCGGGCCAGCTTGGCTTTCTCTTCACTTGAGGTAGTCCCAAACACTGTCGCGCCGGCCTGCTTGGCCATCTGGATGGCCTGAAGTCCCACACCGCCCGCAGCAGCATGAACAAGCACCGACATGCCGGGCTTCACTTGATCGGCAGTGTAAAGCATGTGATAGGCGGTCAGCGATTGGACCGGAAACGCGGCTCCATCCTCAAAACTGAGTTGGTCCGGCAGGAATATCAACTGCCCGGCTGGCGCCACTATATATTCCGCATAGCAATGCTGGCCGCCGAGGATAGCTACCCTCCGGCCAACGAAAGCCCCGGCGACTCCCTCGCCGACCTCTTCCACAACTCCGGAAGCCTCAAACCCGGGCGTTTCCGGAAACTCGGGTTGGCGCGCGTAGCGGCCTCGTCGAAGCAACGTGTCGGCAAAGTTGACACCCGCCACATGGATTCGGACCAGCGCTTCGCCTGCCCCCGGCCGGGGTTTCTCAACCTCTTCGAGCTTCAATACTTCGGGGCTGCCAATGGTGTGAAAACGGATGGCTTGCATAGTTAACCTCCTGTGGGCAGGTGTTTGTCCATGTCCGGCGCGAGCACCAAAAGCAAAGTGAGGTGTTTCGAAAGCTGTCGCTGCGTGTGACGACCCAAGGCTCAGGCCCTGCCCGGAAGGCTGTCACCCCATGGCCGCCGGGCCTTGACCTTCAAGCTTGGAATTTGGACCCTCGACTTTCGACTGTACTTACCGCGAGCAAGCCTGTAAGCCGAATTCTGTTTCCCGCCGAGGCGGGACGGCGATCATTCATCTAGCCCCGGCATTACTGGCGGGGTCAAGCGACCTACCCGGGAGTTGTAACGGAGCGGGCAGCCCCTCCTCCCCTATTTGGTCTTGCTCCGTGTGGGGTTTACCATGCCCCCGGTATCACTACCGGAGCGGTGCGCTCTTACTTTAATTCCCGATTTATCGGGACCGCACCTTTTCACCCTTACCCCGATAGATCGGGGCGGTATATTTTCTGTGGCACTTTCCGTGCTGGGGGCGTACGGTCCTCCACGTGGGACATCCACCTCCAACCCTCGCCGTTAGCGAGCACACTGCCCTGCGGAGTTCGGACTTTCCTCTCCCCCGTCCCTGCTTGACCGCCGAAGCGGCCGCTAAGGCGGGGCAGCGATCACCCGGCCTGCTCGCGCAAGTTTCATGATAGTCTTCTCAGTGGGGTAGGGTCAAACCAATCCTCGCGTCGGAGGTATCCCATCTTGAGCGTAGCGCCGACCTTTAGGTCGGCAAGTGCCGGCCTGAAGGCCGGCGCTACGAGTCAAATTAGGACAGCACCCTGGCGTCGGTGCGGCGGCTTATGGAGGTTACCAAGACATTATGAATTGTCTCAGGGAAAGGGCGAAAAGAGGTTGGTCGACGTTGAAGACGCTGACCGCTCTCACCTTCCTGTTGCTGGCTTATGCAGTGCCAACTGCCCGGTATGTAGCCGCTGGGCAAGGTGCTCCGGACCTTCTGGCCCAAGCCGACGAGGTTCTCCAGCAGATGAGCGAACTTACCGGCCTCCCGATCAAGTCAGCGCTGAAGAAGCAGATCATCAGCCGGGCGGAAGTCGAGAAGTACCTTGCGGAGAACCTTCGCGCGGAAATGACGCCGCAGGAGATCCACATCCAGGAAGCGACGCTCCGGGTTTTCGGCCTTGTCCCGCCGGACTTCAATCTCGAGAAGTTCCTCATCAGCTTCTACACCGAACAGGCGGCAGGATTTTATGATCCGCACTGTAAGACCATGTTCATCGCCGACTGGGTCGAGCCGGACATGCAGCGCCTCGTATTGGCTCACGAGCTGACCCACGCCCTTCAGGACCAGAACTTTGACCTCGAGAAATTCCTTAAGGCCGTCCGCCCGGATGATGATGCTTCGAGCGCCCGTCAGGCCTTGGTGGAAGGTCACGCCACGGCAGCCATGATTCAGCAACTGATTGCGCCGATGAAATTGGAGGATATGCCCTCGCTCGAACCGCTGATGGCGCAGGTCATCCACCAGCAATACGAAGAGTTCCCCGCCTTTAACCGAGCGCCTTTCTTCTTTCGTTTCCAGGCCCTTTTTCCCTATATCGAGGGCATGGGCTTCATGCAACGTGGGCTGGAGGCGGGCGGTTGGAAAAGGCTGAACTCGCTATTCAACGATCCGCCCAATACCACCAAGGAAATTTTCGAGCCGCAGGCATACTTTGAAAAGCAACAACTGCCGAAGGTCTCCTTACCCCATCCGGCGCCTCTCGCACGAATACCTAGGCTGGATTTTCTGGCGGAGAACACCATGGGTGAGCTGGGCTACTACGCGGTGCTGGGCCAACTGATTTCCGAGGACGAGGCGAAATCGGTGGCCACGGGCTGGCTCGCAGACCGTTATTTACTCTACGAAAGGGCTGCCGCCGGGCCGAATCCCGAAGTCCCGCACGAAGCAAGGCAATACACTCTGGTTTCGCAAACTCGCTGGTCGAGTCCTGAGGCGGCTCTTGCCTTCTTCCGCGATTACCATTCCATTCTTGCTCGCAAGTACCCCGAACTCGCGCCCGACACACGCTCCACCACAGACCTCTTCATCGGCAAGGCAGCCAACGGGCAGGTCCTCCTTCTCCGCAAAGGCGACGAGTGCCTCTGGGCGGAAGGCATCCCCACGGCGCAGTCTGACACCATGTTGAACTGGCTTAACTCGAGGTAGCGCAAGGCTCCCCTCGATGATTTCTACGTTCTTACAGCGGCATTGTGTGGCCGCCGCTGACGTAAAGCAACTGTCCCGTGAGCCAGCGCGCTTGCTCGGAACTTAGGAACACAATCACATCGGCCACATCCTCCGGGCGGCCCAGCCGCCCCCGTGGAATCGTGGGCACGACCTTCTCTTCCAACTCCGGAGATATCCAACCGGTCTGTATGGGCCCGAGCGACACCACGTTGACCGTAATCCCATACGGTGCGAGCTCGCGGGCGGCGGCCTGACTGTACGACTCCAGCGCATGCTTGCTGGCCCCATAAGAAACCTCGCCAGCGAATCCGGACGCCCCGTCGGTACTCACATTCACGATTCGCCCCCATTGCCCCCCGCGCGCGATGTGACGGCGGGTGAATTCCGCCATCATTAAAGCCGGGGCACGGCAATTCACCGCGAAGTGGCGGTCATGGCTTTCCGCAGTAAGCGTACCCATGGGAGAACCCAAACCACCCAAGCTCCGATCACCCTGAGCCGAGGACTTGGAGGGAATGAAGGTGTCGGGCAAGTCAAGCGCCGCGTTGTTAATCAGCACCTCCACTGGCCCAAACGCTTGCTCGACGCGATCGAAAAGCTGAGGAATTGCGGATACCTCACTTAAATCAGCTTCCCACGACTCGGCCTGCCCACCCTCGCGCCGGATCGCCCGTACAACCTCCTCGGCCGACTTCAATTGTGCATCAAGGTAAAATGCTTCCCCGGGCCTGCTGGATTCGACCTCGCCTTTTCCCTGGTCAGACAATGTGGACGCCTGCCGGAAATAGTGAATAAACACGCTTGCACCCTGGGATGCGAACACCTTAGCGGTTGCCGCGCCGATTCCCTGCGGGTTGTTCCCACCCGTGATACAAACGACTTTACCTTTCAATTGGGGATCGATCATCTTATAGCTTCCCACGCTTCCTCAGGTCTTTGAGTACCGCCTCGAAAGACAGGTTCGGTTCCCTCGCCCTCTCCTGGAATGCCGCCAGGTCTTCCGCATCCTCCGCCAGGCCCAGCCGCACGGCGTCATTGACGATCTTGGAAATCGGCTGCTCAGTCTCGGCAGCCTTGATTCGCAAAGCCCTGTGGAGCCGGGAATCGAAATAAACGGTCGCTCTTTTTTGCGAGCTTTTCACAGAAGCATTTTACAGTCAAAGCGTCGTTAGCGCCCCAACAGTTTGAGCAACTCACCCTCCTCAATTGTCTTGACTCCCAGCGCACGGGCCTTGTCGAGCTTGGAGCCAGGATCGGCGCCGACCACGACGTAATCCGTCTTCTTGCTGACGGAGCCCGTGACGCGGCCGCCAGCTTCTTCAATCATCTTTTTAGCTTCGTCGCGGGAATAACGAGGCAACGTGCCGGTGAGCACAAACTGCTTTCCGGCCAAGTTGCCTTCAGGCTTGTGGACTTTCGCCGCCTCGAACTGCAAGCCGGCTTTGCGGAGCTTCTCGATGACCTTCAGGTTCCGCGGCTCGCGGAAGAACTCAAGGATGCCCTCAGCCACTCTGGGCCCGACTTCTTCGACCTCCAAGAGTGCCTCTTCGCTGGCCTGGGCGAGCTTGTCCAGCGAGGCAAAATGGTCGGCTAAGAGCTGGCCGGTGCGTTCGCCGACGAAGCGAATGCCCAAGGCAAAGATCAGCCGCGCCAGGCTTGCCTTCTTGCTGTTCTCGATTTCCTCCCGCAGATTGCTGGCTGACTTGTCTCCCATCCGTTCCAGATTCGCCACTTGTTCGTGGGTCAAAGCGTAAAGATCAGCGACGTCGTGGACCAGTTCCTTGTCCACAAGTTGATCCACCAGGGCGTCTCCAAGCCCATCAATATTCATGGTGCGGCGACCGGCGAAATAGAGCAGCGATTCTTTAAGTCTGGCCGGGCAAGCCGAGTTGACGCAGCGGTAGGCGACTTCTCCTTCGGCGCGGTGAACGTCCCCGCCGCAGACGGGGCATTGCTTGGGCATGCTGAATTCACGCCCCTCCGGAGCTTGCTTCACCACCTTGACCACCTGCGGGATGACTTCCCCGGCACGCTGGATCAGCACCGCGTCGCCGATCTTGACGCCCAGCCGCGCGATTTCATCCATGTTGTGCAGTGTGGCGTGGCTCACGGTGACTCCACCCACGTCCACCGGCTCAAGGTCCGCAACAGGCGTCAATGTTCCGGTCCGACCGACTTGGGCGCGAATATCCATGACGCGCGTGGTGGCTTGGCGCGCGGCATATTTATAGGCGATGGCCCAGCGGGGGGACTTGGCCGTGGTCCCGAGTTCCCCCCACAAAGGGATGTCATTCACTTTCACCACAATACCGTCAATTTCGTAACCCAGGCTGTCACGTTTCGACTCCCATTCCTGGATATAGTCCATCAATTCCTCAAACGACTTGCACAAACGCCTGTTGGGGTTCACCTTGAAGCCCATCTTGACCAGGGCTTCAAGGTTTTGCCAGTGTTCGCGAAGCGGCTCGCGGTTCTCCACGAGGAGGTAGTAGAGGAACATGTCGAGCTTGCGCTGCGCCACGATGCGCGAGTCAAGCTGGCGCATGGAGCCCGCGGCGGCGTTGCGCGGGTTGGCGAAGCGCGCCTCGCCCGCCGCCTCGCGTTGCGCATTGGTCTGCTCGAACGCTTTGCGTGGCATGATGACTTCTCCGCGGACTTCAAAACGCCTTGGATCGCCGATCACTTCCGACCTCTTGGGGTCAATCCGGAGAGGCACGGAACGGATGGTCTTCGCGTTTGCCGTGACGTCCTCGCCCTCGACACCGTCGCCGCGCGTAACGCCGTGCGTCAGCACGCCGTCTTCATAGGTCAACGCCATGGAAAGCCCGTCCAGCTTCAATTCCCCCACATACTCGACCTTCGAACGACCTGAAATCTCGCGCACCCGGCGGTCAAAGTCTTTTAGCTCATCTACAGAGTAAGTGTTGTCCAGGCTCAACATGGGCACGGAGTGCTGCACCTTGGGGAATTCCTCCGCCGGTTGGCCCCCCACGCGCTGGGTGGGAGAATCAGGCGTGACAAGCTCCGGATTCTGGGCCTCCAGCTCCTGAAGCCGGCGCATCAGTTTGTCAAACTCGAAGTCAGAGATTTCAGGGTTATCCAAGACGTAGTACCGATGCTCGTGGTAGCGGATATCATTTCGGAGCTTTTCAATTTCTTTTTCGATGGCTTTGGCCACGCAATCCTCCCCACCGGGCGCGGGCACACCATGGTCCTAGCGCGCCCCATAGGCTTTCACTTCCGAACGGAATTATAACCCACCGGTCGGACATATATCGGCTGACTTCCGGGAGACTGGCAGGCAGGGTGACATGGTTCCGTCAAAGTCGTCGAAGTGCAAGATTACGAAGGACCGCATTTCGGCAATCCAAAACGAGACTGCGGGAATTGCCCCGCAGGGGCAAACCGTGAGTAGCCGTGGGTGGAACCCACGGAAAGGGAGGGAAAAAGTGTACCGGCCCCGGAGGGGCCGAACTAAAGGTCAACCCCGGTGGGGTTGATGTAGTTCCCCAGACCTCGCCGTCCGCAGGTTGAAACCTGCGGCTACTCACAGAAGGCCCCTTCGGGGCCAGCGAATTCTTGCCCCCCTCCAGGAGATTGACGTAGTCCTGGGCAGGCTGAAAGCTTGGCTTGACAGGCGTCGGAACCGGCTGCTAGTGTCGATATGGGGAGCCATTAGAGGTAGGAGAAGATTGAGGCATGAATCTGCGAACAATATGGATCCCGGCTACCCTGTGCTTGGTTCTGGCAGTGCCCGTGATGGCGCAGGAAAAAACCGTCAAGGCGGGAACGGCGCGCTACGGAGACCCGACGGGCACCGCGCGCAAATACCAGAACCTTCTTTACGGCGTCATTAAGACGCTTGACGCCAATGGAATGGTGCTGGAAAAGACCAAGGTCGGCATCGACCAAACTCTTAGATTCCAGCCCAAGACCAAGTTCATTCACGACGACAAGCCAAGTTCGCGGGAGAATCTGAAGGTCGGCGACCAGGTCTACGTGGATGTCCACGAGGATAAGAAAACCGGCGACCTTTATGCCAAAAAGGTGGTTACGGGCATCGTTGTGCCGGTGGAATAAGAAACCAGATTCAAGACGGATCTTGCGCGAACCGATTCCCTCTTCTTGAAAACCTCTACTCTGATCTATAACCCGATAGCTGGACGGCACCCTGCCCGGCGCGCAAGGGAGATTCGGCGAGCGGCTGAAATCCTCCGCAAGGTGGGAATGGAAGTCGAAGTTTCTCCGACGGCTGGACCCGGAGCGGCGTCGGAACTGGCAAAGCAAGCGGCAAGAAAGGGCAGGGACATTGTCCTGGTTTGCGGCGGGGATGGCACCATCAACGAAGTGATCAACGGTCTGGCCGGCAGCCAAGCGTCGCTCGGCCTGCTGCCGGGAGGGACAGCCAACATTTTGGCGAGAGATATGGGACTTCCGCTCAA
>JBEKVC010000011.1:0-37702 GCA_049514395.1 Terriglobia bacterium | reverse complement strand
CCAGCGTCATCTGGAAGTATTTTTCCCTGAATCCCCGCTTCCTGGTGCGATTCCGCAAAATCAGTTTCCCGGTTGCCATGGCGAGCGGCAGTTGATCGCGCAAGAACTCCGGCTTGGCCATCATTTCGATGATCATTTCCTCCAGCACTTCCATATCGTGCCAATCACCGAGATGCTGTTGGATTTTCTTTAGCCAGGTGAGCGCACCCGAGCTGCCCGGGATACCGAACTGATTCACAACTTCGAGAAGGTAACGGAGCCGCTTGGCGCAGAGGCGCGCGGCGTGGATGGAGGGCGCGGTCGTTTCGCGGTGCGAAGAGGCAACCTGCTTTTCAAATTCTCTCCAGGCGCCTACAAGCGCTTGCGTAAGGCGCGCCGGGAAGGGTTCAAGAGCGGGTCGGTCGGGTTGGACCAAGGAATGCGAACCATGGTCCTGGTCGGGCGTGGGCTTGAGCCGATCCAGAATCCCCTTGGTGCGCGTGTAAAAGACGGCCATGTTCACCTTGCTCAGCTTACGAATGGCCCTCGAGAAGCTTTCGGACCGGCGCTCCTGAAGATGCTGCTGCACAGCCGTCCAGGCTTCCCGGTGCGAGCAGCGCTTTCTTGCCAGGCGCCCCTGCACCTGCTGGAGCAGGACGTCACAGTTCCGGAGGTCTCCCAGCGCCCGGCGACATCGTCTGATTTTGCGCCTCAAGCGGCGGACCTCCCGGGGCAGGGGCTTGGGAAAAATCAGGTCAAGCACTTGCTGCAAGCGCCGGCTTGCAACACGCATGTCGTGGATGGCGTCTGGGTCGTCCCCCTTCAGAACCTTTGCCTCCAGGGATACGAACCGGTTGAGGTGTCGAAGGGCTAGCTTCCGGACTTTGTTCCATTCGTTTGTGGGCGGCGCGGTTCCGGGACTCTTTGCCAGTTCATTGACTGTGTGAGCGGGATTATGGAGGATATTCTCTTTCCGCTCTTCCATGGAAAAGGGCTCGAACGGATCGCAGGTCGAGGGGTTCTAACCTCCCGACCTCCAGTTAAAGCCGCCCCCTTGTGCTGAAATAAAGCCAAGTGACTTGGCTTCTGGGTAGTGGGTCAATTTGATGTCGAGGCGGCTTTACGCCGCCATTGGGCGAGATAAACTCGCCGCTACAGCATCTCCAGCATCAAATTGACCCACTCCCGCCTTCTGCTCCAACAGTCTAAACCGAGTGCGTCCAACTTACAACGTATTACCCTGCAAGTCCTGCCGGTTGACGGCGCCTGGTCGGGTCGCTACCGAGGCGCGGCCTTGAAACCGCGCTCCGGCAGTTGACTAACACAGATTTGCCGCTGTCGCGACTTCGATGGCGGCGAGGGCGAGTCAAATTGCTGCACGCGCAGGAGGGCCTAAAGCCGGCGTAGCTACCTGAGCTTGCGAAGCAGGCGAGGTGTCAACCACCACACGAGTTGGCCGGGGCTCTTCGGCGGAAACTCATCGAAGCTAATCATACAGCACCCGCCCTTCTTAAACGCCAGGTTGGCATGGCCACCGGCGCCGATAAGCCGGGCGGCCAACTCGCTGAGGTCGGGTTCATGGCCGACCACAAGTACCCTTCGGCAGTTGGGGCGTTTGGCCAGAAAAGCGAGCAGATGCTCGGGTGACCCGCCGGGCCGCATCGCATCGCAGACGTCCACGGGCACACTTGACGCCAGCGATTCGGCAATAATTCCCGCCGTTTCAACCGCCCGGACCAGCGGGCTGGTGACAATCCAGTCCACTTCGAACCCCATCCGTTTCAGACCCCCGGCGATCTCCCGCATCTTTTCTTTGCCTTCCGGCACAAGCGGCCGTTGCGCATCGTCCGAAAATCTCACACTGCCACGCGTGACGGCGAGGCCGTGTCGCATGACGTAAAGCTCGTACCCTATCTGAACTTTTCCCTCAGGGGCTAACGCAGTGTTTTTTGGCATGGTCTTCAGCTCGTTTTCGTTTCTCCCGTACACGCTTTCATCTTCCGCCTCCTATTGCTTTCCCACGGAGCGGATACCACCCACAACTCCTCGAATTCCTGCGCCTACGGTAAAACAACGGAAGGACCTCATTCTTCCCCACCTACGACCTACCATCTATCACCTACTGCCTAATTGTAGCTCCCCGTAAGAACGGTTTCACCCTCCAGGATAACAAATTTGTGCTCCATCTTGGACAACCGCCCTTTTCGTCGGCGCGACAGGCGATAAGAGATGCGACGACCGGCATCACGTGGAACGCCCGGCGCGGGCGCGGCTCAGAACATAGAAAGCTCGTGTGTCGCCGCCCGTCCCGGTAGTGACAAAGTCCAGAACTCGGCAGCCGGATTCAAAAGCGTGCTGGAACATGCGCCGCGTTTCCAGCCGCCACTGCCGCGCCAGCTTCAGAGCCCGAACCCGCATTTCATCGGTATTGGTCGGAATCTCCAGGAGAAGCCGGGGCGCTGCGAAAGAAAAACTGATTCCCCGATTCACAATGAATCCCTCTTCATTGCGGCGCGTTTCATTGATTCTGTCCAGGTTGAGGTTGATGGGCCGCAACGGAGGTCCCTGCAGGCAACGCGCCACACGAGCGCTGTTGAGTTGCCAATTCACAACGAAGCGGTCGCTCGGCAGGCCTTTCTCAATCGCGCTGGGGAAACGGCCGTAGCAGTCTGGAAGATATTCCTCCACTCGGACACCCAGCCGAGTGATGTTCAAGGCTGCATTGCGGCTTTGCAAGGGGTCATACGTCCAGCAGATGGACTTGATCCCCTCTTGCAGGGCTAATTCCCTGTGCGCGAGCTTCATCCTGAATCCCAGGCCCTTGTCCCGATGCCGTTCTTCCACCGCCATCATGTGCGACCAGTGAACCACCCGTCCGTGATAGCGCCCCAGGAACGCATAAAGGAACCCCAGGAGCTTCCCTTTCGCGATGGCGCCCAATACTACGCCTCCGTACTTCTGCGTGACGCTAAGGACCTCACTGCCCACCCCCACGTTTCCCCAGACTTCCATCTGGAGCCTCTCACATTCCCGGTATTCGTAAAGGCTTCTCAGCCGTCTTATTTCGATTCGAGGCAAGATTGATCCGCCCCCCTTAGCCGCTTGCGACGCCAATTAAAATACCACTGCGGACATGTAAGCTGGAAGAGCGCCGCTAGGCAAAAGACCTTGCATGGCGGGGGCGAAGGGACAAGGGGTGTGCCTCCTCTGAAACCTTACTCCTCCGTAGCTCCCATCCGCTCCCATACTTCGTGGAAAAGTTTGATGGAGCCAGGCGCAAACCCGGCATAATGATTGTTGAAGAACCCCAGGATACGAATGCCTCGCTTGAGCAGCTTGCGGATGATGGGAATCCAGGTCTCCATCTCGTGCGTCCGGTCGATGATGACCCTGTCCCAGTGCTTGGTCTTATCCTCGATGCCTTTTCGGTCGCCCAGCCACCTGAGGTAGGCAAAATCCGCGGTCACAACATCCTGCTTTGCAACCAACCGATCGACGGGCGCCATCCAGGGATGATCAATAAGCGCCAAGGAAATGTTCCTCAGTCTAAGTAGATCGAGGAGGCGGTCGTTTATCCAGTATTTGTTCCGGAGCTCAACCGAGTAGGCAGGGCCGCGGGGAAGCTGATCCAGGAACTTTGACAGCCGGGCAAGGAAATCCTGGGCCTGGGGAAAAGCCTGTTTATTGAAGTAAGGGAACTGGAGCAACAGGGGCCCGAGCTTGTCGCCAAGGAGGTCCATCGTCTTCAGGAACTCTGAGAGCTCATGGGCGCAATCAACAAGCACTTTCTCATGCGTGATTACCTGGGGGAATTTGGCTGCAATGACGAAACCCGCCGGGGTGCGCGCGCGCCAATTCCTTACCACCGCAGCGGGGGGAGTTCGATAGAACGTCGAGTCTACCTCAACGGTGTCAAAGTGCTTCGCATATTCAGAGATGAATTCAGCAGAAGTGGTGCCCGGAGGATAGAAAACCCCTACCCAATCCTGACTGGACCAGCTCGAGGTGCCAAGGCGCAGGTTTTGAATTTGAGGGTAATCCAACGCCGTCAAATCTCGTATCGCAAAAAACTACTCTCCGCACATGCCTCGCTCGCGCGCGCCACATGTACGGCACGGGCCAGCCTCGAAAGAAGCAGCGGAGTGCGAGCCCTTCACCACCGCGAATACAGAGAGTAACTTGTCCACATTGGGGCTTTCACACTTCCCACAAAGTACGCTGCTGGACGAGGAAGTAATGATTTTTTCGAACTGGGCTCCGCAGTCCTGGCACTTGTATTCGAAGATCGGCATATCATTCTCCCTCCTGCAATATAGCGGATGACACCCGACATTTCAACGTGGTTGCCGGGAGGGTTGCGGCGAATTCGCTTTTGGGCCAGACTGCAGGCGCATTTTTCAGGCTGGGTTCGAGGTCGAGGGCCGACGACAGAGGGCCGAAAATCGCTTGACAGGCTCCAGTTTATTGCTTACAGTGTCCCCCAGCCACCATGATACGGAACCTAGGAATCTTTCACTAGAGGAGAGGAGCAGCAAATGGCGAAGGTGTTGACTAAGTCACAAGTGGTAACCCATCTGGCAGAAAAGGCGGGGATTCAAAAGAAGGCTGCCGCGGCAGTCCTGGAGCACCTCGCTGCTCTGGCGACGAAAGAAGTCAAGGGCGGCGGACAATTCGTGGTTCCTGGACTCGGCAAGGCTGTTAAGGCACACCGAAAGGCTCGCGTGGGCCGTAATCCTCAGACCGGCGAGCCGATCAACATTCCGGCAAAGACGGTCGTCAAGTTTCGCTTGGCCAAGGCATTCAAGGATGCCGTGGTGCCTCCCAAGAAGAAATAGCGATTCAGCCGCGAGTCACCGTTCTGGCTCGCGGCTCCTCGCACAGGCACTCGGAAAGCCGAACTCCGCACTCCGTGAATGAACTTGCGCCGGGTTGATCCGTATCCGTGGCAAGGGGCTTCACCAAGAGGAGCGACGGGGATAGTGTCGCCCCATGTTGAAAGCTCGGCGGCGTTTTCGCAAAGGTGGCTGGGCGACGCTTCCTCCGGGCGGCGCGTGAGTGCCTGTCGAACGCCCTCCCCATGAGTCAGCCATCGGACCCCCATAAATCAGTGTCGTGTGCCTGAAGTGCTTTGGACAAGTTAACCCGAATTCGGAAGTTAGCGTGGGTGCGATGTGCATCTTGTAGTGGCACAGCGTCCGCCGTGGCGGATGCCCCTACGCCCGACCCCGCACTATTTTGTTCCTCCGGTATCTGCGTCAAACGGGCCTCCAATCAAGTGATTCGGCTCTGCCGTCGGCTGCCAACTTTCGAATTCGGGGTTAAGCCGGTCCCGGAGCGACGGAGCGCTCGTAAAGGGTTTGCGTTCTTTGGGGCCTCGCGCTTTTGCGTGCTGCCGCTTTGCAAACGAACTTCGCAGACAGGGCACTAGCGCGCATATCGCGTGGGGCGGGGGCCCTCTTCCAGGGCCTGTCGGTCCCAGATCATTCCTTCCCGCGAATAGTGGGCTATCTCAAGAGAGGTACAATGACCTGTAGCGAGTGGGTCGTCCACCCACTACGAAAAAACGGGTTTGCCCCTTTTCACCCTGAACTGGGAAAGGGTCGCGGTTTTCCCAGCTCCGGCGAGCATCCGAAAGCATAGGGGTGTGAACAAATGAAACGCATACTCTTAATCATAGGGCTGTCGTTGTTCATTCTGTACCTCGGGGACTATCTCTCAGTTCGGTACAGGATCCCGAAGAGCCGTAGCCAATTCGGAGTGGTGAAAATCCAGCGCTATTATGCTGTGGGCCTGAAGAGCCACAAAACCGAGTTTATGTTCCTCGCGCCGGAAAACCAGGTATGCGTCCACTCCCTGTTTCCTCATTTCGGCTACAGTCCATGCTGGTACCTCAGTCGGAGAAATGTGAAACGGGTCGATATATGATTCCGGAGGCGCCAGCGATTCGCCATTCGAGCTGCCCTTGCCGCCAACATCAACATGATTCTGTGATGCGCCCCTCGGCGCGCAGACTTCAGAAGGTCTCCACACCAACCGCTGAGATCGAAACTTCACCCGTCAAAAAATCGGGATGTGGTATGATCGCCCGCGGGTAGTGTACCTGCATTGTTAACTCATCCTGGGAATAGCGATGCATTGGTTAGGTGATGCATGAACCAAGAATGTTCATTACAGCCCGAGGCTGTTCCCGCTTTTCCTGCTCTCGGCAAACGAATCAAGACCCTGATGGTCTGGCCCAAGATCCCCGATTCCTTTTGGACATTCACGGGCATGATGCGGCTCCTCCGTGAAAAGGTCGTCATCCCGCCCTTGGGGCTCATCACGATAGCCGCGTTATGTCCTAAGGAATGGGACATTCGCCTGATTGACCAGGGTGTGGAAGACCTAAGTGATGCCGACATCCTCTGGGCGGACCTCGTTATGGTGAGCGGCATGCGAGTCCAGAGAGAAGGGCTCGAGGAGGTCCTCGCCCGCGCCCGCCGCCTCGGCCGGCGTACGATCGTGGGCGGACCCTATCCGAGCAGCGAACCGGACGAAGTGCTGAAGTTGGCGGACCATGTGGTGGTGGGCGAGCCGGATGAGGTGTTCGATGCGATCGCTAAAGACCTTGAAGAAGGGTCGGCCAGAAGGCTCTATACGATCGAAGACAAGCCCGACCTTACTCAGACGCCGGTGGCGCGCTTTGACCTTCTGAAAACCGGCTTCTACGCCTCGATGGCAATTCAGTTTTCCCGCGGTTGTCCATTTCAATGTGAGTTTTGTGACATCATCGTGCTTTACGGACGAAAGCCTCGAACCAAGCGTCCTCAGCAAATCCTGGCGGAAATGGACGCGCTCCTGAAACTGGGATGGAAAAAGCAGGTTTTTATTGTTGATGACAATTTCATAGGCAATCACCGGCTTGCTCTCGAGCTGGCTCGAGAGTTGGAAAAGTGGCAGCAAGCTCATGGCTATCCGCTGGCTTTCTATACCGAAGCGTCTATGGACCTCGCGCGCCATCCCGCGCTGATCGAGGCCATGGTCAAGGCTAACTTCTTGCATGTCTTTGTGGGGATTGAAAGTCCTTCGAAAGCGTCCCTGGCGGAGGCGAAAAAGCTCCAGAACCTGTCACAAGATCCAATTGAGTCCATCAGGATTCTGCAACGGGGCGGTCTGTGGGTTACGGGTGGATTCATCCTCGGATTCGACTCCGACACCGAAGACATCTTCGAGCAGCAGATTCTCTTCATTGAGCGCGCAGCGATCCCCTGGGCCATGATAAATTTTTTGCACGCGGTGCCGCGAACCGCGCTTTACGACCGAATGAAGAAAGAGGGACGCTTGACCGAATTGAGCGTGCACAATAGTGACTCCACGCCGCCGAACTTCCAGACAGTTCTCCCGCCCCTCGTTCTGTTGAAGGGTTTTCAAAAAACACTTGCCTCAATTTATGATCCCACAAAATTCTACGAACGTGCGTGGCGTTCTCTCCAGTTCTGGCAGACCAGGAATTGCCAGCGGCCTGCCCAGCAGCCGGGTTGGGTCGACATGGCCAAAATAATGCTCCGTTCGATCTGGCATCAAGGCCTGAGCTCTTCCTACCGCCGGCCATATTGGAAATACTTGCTTCGACTCGTTACCCGGTGTTCGACAGACCCCGCGAAGATCTGGGTCGGCTGTACCATCCTGATCGCCGGGCACCACTTTATTCCCTATGCCAAGGAGGTGGTGCAGCGGGTGGAAGGGGATATTGCCGAAATTAACAATGAGGAACTGGGCCAAGTGAAGGGCGAGGATCCTGAAATCGGAAACAGACCAGTGCCCGTTGCATCCGAGTTCTGAACGCGGGTGGCGTGCAACCTGCCTCGGATGTGAAATAATCCCGAAGGGGCCAGCATGGCACGCGTAATACCAATTGAACGTCACGCATAGTATTTTTATTCAGTCGGACAGAGCCAAGAGTGGACTTGCTGTGGTTGCTGACCCAGGCGTCGGTAGTGCCTCTGTGTGCTCCTCGCGAGAAGAGCCACAACACAGAGATCACTGAGATGCTCCGTGTCCTCCGTGTTAAAGCTCGAGAGGCACGGAGGACACAGAGGGTCTCGTTTTGGTTGCGGCTGGCCCCGCTGCAATACACTACGCATGACAAAGAACTGGTCTCAGAACAGGTGGTAATGCACTTCGGATTCCGATACAATCCCGACCCATCGTGGAGCGTAACAGGTACGCCTTGCAACGTACGTCGAGCTACTTTCGAGTCTGCGGAAGACTCACTATTGCCGTCCGGAGGAACCCCACAATGAAAACCGCATGGAAACTGGTTAGCGCGCTCATTCTTCTCGCGTCGCTGAACTGCGAGGCCGTCGAGCCTGGAAAGCCGAAGACGCCGCCGTCTGACGGCGGGCAAGCCCAGATGAGGGCCGGCACAGGAAGATACGGTTGTTCCGCGAAAGACATTGCGCACTATGTCTGCCGCCGAGCGGCAGGGCGGATAACAATTGACGGCCGGCTGGACGAGCCCTCCTGGCAGAAGGCCGAAAAGTCCCCGCGTTTTGTTGACATGGTTACGGGAGAGCCCGGCTTCTACGACACGCGCGCCGCCGCATTGTGGGATGACGAATATCTTTACGTTGGCTTGTGGGTTGAAGAGCCGTACGTCGAAGCCCACCTGACCAAGAGAGGTTCGCTGATTTTCCAGGAAAATGATGCCGAGGTGTTCATCGACGGCGGTGATGCGTACTCTGAGTTCGAGATCAACGCGCTGGGCACGACTTACGAGGTCTTCTTCATCTGGCAAGACGCTTACAAGAAGGGCGGCGTCTTCGACGTCCCCGAATTTGACATCTTCAAGAATAAGGCCCTTACCTTCGGGGGTGACTACGATCGCCAGGACCGGTCTTTCTGGGTGGGAACTCATCCCCGAGGAACCCGCTGGGCATTCCTGAACTGGGAGTTTCCGGGCCTCCTCAAAGCCGTCCATGTGGACGGCAAAATCAACGACAACTCCGTGGCCGATAAAGGTTGGACCGTTGAACTGGCTTTCCCCTGGAAGGGAATGAAGTGGCTGGCCGCCGGGCGTTCTCTGCCTCCCAAAGACGGAGACGTATGGAGGATCTTCTTTGGACGTTTCGAGCTGCTAAAACCCGGCGGCGTTGAACTCAACCCTCATCCCGCCTGGGTCTGGAGCCGCCACGCCGTCTACGACACCCACATCCCTGAGTGCTTCCCTTACATTCATATGTCGAATCGAATCGTCGGGGAGAGGTAGCGCGTTTCCAAGCCGTCATTCTGAGTCCTTCGCTGTCATCCTGATCCCGCCCTGCGGGAGAAGGATCTCGCTCTGAGTATTTTCAAGACAATGCGGGATTCCTCGCTTCGCTCGGAATGACAACGTCAAAAGCGGAGGTCCGCGCTACTCGCTAGTCGCTCGTGTAAAGTGATAGACTCGAATGGCTGTCGAACAGCCTCAACAACCCTCAAGGGAGCCACCAGATGGCCGTAACAGGTGACAGCCTCTTCCCGCACTTGATGACGGAGCAAGTCTCGCCACGGACGACTGGAATCCTGCCAGCTCAGACAATTCGGGAGTTAATCGCCTGCGGGCGGGTTGAGGCCATCGAAAAGATCACGGAAGAGCAGATTCAACCCGCCAGCATTGACCTGCGGCTGGGTGATGTTGCATATCGCGTCCGCGCGAGCTTCCTGCCTGGCCAAGACTGCACTGTCCAAGATAAGGTCTCTGATCTGCTTATCACCAAGGTTGATTTGACTGAGGGGGTCGTGTTCGAGCCAGGCTGTGTTTATATAGCGCCGCTGAGGGAGGAGTTGAGCCTGCCGAAAAACGTTGAGGCAAGGGCCAATCCCAAAAGTACGACCGGAAGGCTCGACATTTTCACCAGGCTGATAACCGACTACGGAACCGAGTTCGAACGTGTTCGCCCCGGTTATCGTGGAAGGCTTTTTGCTGAAATCGTGTCACGCACATTTACCATCAAGGTGCGTACTGGAATGAAACTGAATCAACTGCGTTTCATCCGAGGTAACCCGCCTTCCCACGACGGCCCATTGGCTGCGTTGGACGAAAGGGAAAACCTCGTGTACGAGAACGCGGAAGGTCCCATACGGGCCAAGATTGACAAGGGGCTGCGCATTTCCGTGAGACTGAACGCGGAGGGGGAAACTGACCTTGTCGCTTACCGAGCCAAGAAGCATGCACCCGTGATCGACCTTGGCGAAAGGGACTTTTACGACCCAAGAGAGTACTGGGACACCGTTTACTCCGTGCCGCGGCGAGGCATAATCCTGGACCCGGGTGATTTTTATTTGTTGGCGTCCAAAGAAAAGATTCGTGTGCCGCCTGACTACGCAGCGGAAATGGTCCCCTACGATCCGTCCATCGGAGAGTTCCGTGTCCACTACGCAGGCTTCTTCGATCCGGGTTTCGGATACGGAGGGAGCGACGTCCTCGGAACATTGGCTGTACTGGAAGTAAGGGCGCATGAGGTGCCCATTCTGATCGAACATGGGCAAACAGTGGGGAGGCTCGTCTATGGTCCCATGCTCGCGCGGCCCGATAAAATATACGGTGTCCAAATCGGCTCCTCATACCAAATGCAAGGGCTGGCGCTCAGCAAGCAGTTCAAGAGATGGCCCTGAGAATTGACGATTTTCCGGACTTATGCACTTGACAAAGCAATTTAAATCTGCGATACTTGAAGCATGAAAAACAACACTGGATTGCTTGCACGCCAATACCGCGATGAAAATGCAGCGCGGGCGCACATCGAAAAGACTCGCTGGCCCGATGGCCCTGTGTGTCCACACTGCGGCATCATCAACGAAGCTACAAAGCTAGAGCCGCGCGAAGGCTCAAAGAATGGAGTCCGCAAGGGTGTCTGGCAGTGCAATTCTTGCCGCAAACAATTTACTATTACTGTAGGAACTATATTTGAAGATTCTCATATACCACTTCATAAATGGCTCTTGGCAATTCATCTAATGTGTTCATCAAAGAAAGGAATGTCTGCGCACCAGTTGATGCGGAATCTCGAAATTGGAAGTTACCGGACTGCATGGTTCATGGCTCACCGCATTCGCTGGGCGCTAACGCAAGACCCAATCAAAGAAGCGTTAGGTGGAATCGTCGAAGTCGATGAAACTTACATTGGCGGAAAACTGCGGACTGGCTCACAATCCATAAAGCCCGGCGAGAGACCGAAGGATCATCCATCTGGAACCGCGAACAAGGCCGCTGTGGTAGCAGTCCTACAGCGTGGCGGCCCTGTGCGCTCGCATCATGTCGAGTGCGTCACCGCGAAAAATCTTAAGCCGATTGTGAAAGGGATGGTCAAGAAAGATGTACATTTGATGACCGACAGTTCAAACGTACTGGCAAGCGCGGCTATGGGACTGAAACACGATCAAGTTAATCACTCTGCCCACGAATACGCACGGCGCGAAAAGGGCGTCCTCATTTCAACTAACAGCGTCGAGAGCTATTTTGCTATAGTAAAGCGCGGCCACTTTGGCGTTTACCACCATTGGAGCAAGAAATACTTGCCTCAATACCTACGGGAGTTCGATTGGAGGTACAACGTGAGAACGGCTCCCGATATTGAGCGAACCGTTCTCCTTATGAAATCAGTGGGCGGCAAGCGGCTATATTTGAAACCGCCCAAAACTCAATAACTGAATCACTCAAAGCCCTCCGCCAAGAGTCCCTTTGAGGGATTCACGCACACGCTCCTAGATGGGAGCGTAGCGCGGTGGTGTGCAAAAGTCAACCTGTAGAATTTTCGCAGACCGAAATACTTCATATTGATGTATGGCCGGAAGGCGAGGGAGAGATTGTGGAATTTCGTCTTGTTTACAAGGGAAGACTTCCATCGCAGGGGAGCGGGGACGTAAGTCAGGCAAAGCATGAAATTCGGCTAGCCGTGCATGAACAATTGCAGGCGCTTTGGCGAGAGCATCCCGTATTAAAGGCATGGTCAAAGTTAGATTCTATATCTGAAGGCGAACGTTCTGATGCCGATGTTTTGGCTGACAACTATCAACGTTGTAATATGCGGTTTCTGCCCTTAGTGAGCAATAGATCAGGGCTCGCTTGTGCGCTGGATATTATCTTTTTGAGACGCGATCCGCCTGGAACTCCGATCATTACCGGGGGAGATATTGACAACCGCCTTAAGGTTTTACTCGACGGATTGAAAATGCCGAAAGAGAGTGGTCACCTTCCACGCAATTGGGAACCTGGGCCAACACATGATCCGATGTACTGTCTCATGGAAGATGACAACCTGATTACAGAGATTAAAGTTACCAGTGATCGTCTTCTCGCACCGTTAGCGGAAGAGGAAAACAAAAACGACGTGGAACTCGTAATCCATGTGACCACGAAGATTATAAAACCGTTGATACTAAGCATCGGCGGTGCCCCTCAGTTGTAGTTTCAAATTTTCAGTCGCGACATTCGGGAATTGGAGTACTATCTGAGCATGGCAAAGCCAGGGAACAAAATCCGCATCCCGCTCCCCGAGAATGAGGCTCTTTCTCTGCTTCTCAAAGTGAAGCCGACAGCGGATATGCCTCGGCAAGGGGCGCATCCGCCGAAGGCGAAAGAGAAGCAGTCGAAATAACGCTGCCTGTCACACTGCCAGTCTCCAAACGAGAGAAAACAATGAAGCTGAAGGCATGCAACAGGATAGGGCTTGTTCTTGCGGGAGGGTGGATTTTGGGGCTAATCATCTACACAAGCTGGACCCCGTATCCTCTGATAGACTGGATAGTACCATATTTCAAGAGGGTCGCGCTTGTATCAGTCGCGGCCTACGCGCTACCGTTCGTGGTGCGCTGGATTCTCAAAGGGTTTGTGGACTCATCTAAATAATTCCCCCATTCAGCCTCCTGCTTTGTCAAGTGCACAAGTCCGCGATTTTCGATTGACAATTGACGATTGAGCGGAGGGGAAGTTGCCAGCCCGCTCTCAATCGAAAATCGACAATCGGCAGTCATCAATCGGCAATCATGCGGCTACATGGACGACAGCTTTGACCACACCGTCACGGTAGTCGGCGACCAGGTCGAAAGCCTGCTTGGTTTCGGCAAGGGAGAAATGGTGTGTCACAAGTTGAGCGAGGTTGATGGCGCCGTTTGAAACCAGTTCGATAGCAGGGGCCATGCACTGGTTTTGCCTGCGGACGCTCTGCAATCGTATTTCTTGGCGCCTTAGGGTGTGAATGCTGAAGCTGACCCGGTCAACCTCAGGAATGCCGATCATCAGCACCGTTCCGCCAGGCTTGAGCAGCTCAATCGACTGGTCGAGGGTTTCCTGCTGGCCCGCGCACTCGAAAACGAAATCCACTCCCAGCGGCTCGAGCTCACGGATGGCCCGGACCACGTCGATTTGTTTCGGATTCGCGGTCCAGGCTGCCCCGCAGCGCCGGGCCACCGCGAGGCGTGCGTCGAGCAGGTCGGTAGCGTAGACCGTGCAATCACAGGCCGCAAGGCTCGAGAGCAGCACACACAGTCCAATGGGGCCGGAGCCCAGGATGGCAATCTTTGCTCCCGGCTGCATCTGCGCCAGGCGTTGAGCGTAGAGCCCAATTGAAAGCGGCTCGACCACCGCAGCTTGCACCATGCTCATGCCTTCCGGAATCGCATAACAGGACCTTTCCGGCATCACCAGGTACTCAGCCAGCGCCCCCGTTGCTTGTCCGGGGCAGGCAAGGAAGCCCTGATTTCGGCAAGTGTGTTCCCGGCCTGACAAGCATTGGTCGCAATGCCCGCAGGGAATCAGCGGGTCCACTACGACGCGCTGGCCAACCTTGAGCCGTTTCACTTGCTCCCCGACCGCCACGACCGTTCCCGCACATTCGTGACCCGTCCATTCCGGATACTCGCAAACCAGGGAGCCGATCCGCCCCGCCGTGTAGTAATGCACATCCGATCCGCACACGCCTACCACCCCGATGCGCAAGAGGACACTGTGCGGGTCGCTGATCTCCGGTTGCGACGTCTCGCGAATCTCCATTTGTCGAATGCCGGTTAAGAAAGCCGCTCTCATCAAGACTCCTCTACAGATGTAATAAGGCATTTTATCAGGAGAGTGGGGGGAGCAACAGGTACCCACGGCGTGTGCGCGACATAGAAGTGATGCGTTGCGTTAATGAATGTTCACTTCCATGACAGTGATACGTCGGCTCGTCAGACGATTCACACTTTTTGACTTTCCGCATCCAGGGCGGCGATTTCGGCCTCTGCGAGCCGCCAGCCCATCGCCGCGGCGTTGTCCCGAGCCTGACGAGCATTTTTGGCTCCGGGGATGGGGACAGCCCCCTTGCCTATCACCCAGTTCAATGCCACCTGGGCGGGGGACTTACCGTCGTGAGCTTTTCCAATCTCGCGCAGGAGCTGAATCAGGGGCTGGATTTTGCCGAGTCGCGCCCGCCTGAAGAGGTAGCTGCGCAATCCCGGCGGGCGAGTCTGCGGCGTGTATTTGCCCGTCAACAACCCCTTGGCTAGAGGGCTGTAGGCAATCAGTGTGACACCCAACTCGCGGCAGAGCTTCAACAAGCCATTGTTCTCGACGCGCCGATTGAGCAGGTGAAACTCCACCTGGTTGGACACCAGCGGGATGCCGCGTTTCGACAGAGCGGAGTGGGCGCGCAACATCTGGGCGGAGTTGTAGTTCGACACGCCCACCGAGCGCGTCAATCCCGCCTCGACCGCGTCCGCGAGGGCATTGGCCCATGTCTCGATCGCTACGGGCCGGAAAGGCCAATGGATCTGGTAAAGGTCGACCCGTTCCAACCCCAAGCGGGCGAGGCTGGCACGCAGCTTCGAGAGCAAGGCGCCTTTCCGCAGCCGCCAGGGGTAGGGCATGAACTTCGTCGCCACCACCAGTGGCGCTATCAGCGGGGACTGCCTGGCTTCCTGGAGGCACGCGCCTAACAATTGCTCCGACCGCCCCTTTCCATAAACTTCGGCGGTATCGAAGAAGTTGACGCCGGATTGCAGGCTGACATGGAAAGCGTCGTGAAGGTCGCTATCGGTGTAGGTCTTACCGTAACCCCACATCATGCGGTCACCCCACTGCCAGGTGCCCAGGCCCAGAGGGGAAATGCGAATGTCGGTCTTGCCGAGAGGAATGAGATCTTCCATGCCGCACTCCGTTCTCTCGCCCTGCTGTTTGTCGGCGGAAAAGTCCAGAGCGAGATTCTTCGCTCCGCTCCGCTGCGCTCAGAATGACAGCATAGCAGAGTAAAAGCTTGCTGGCCGGGGTCGCTGGGGAAATCGGCACAGAGTTTTTCAGCGCCCAGTCAAACCGCTTCACCTGCGGGGTCTATGCCTCTTGCGACTTGTCGCCGTACAACTTCTTGATCAAATTGGCTACATTGACCGCGAAGTGCCGGGCAGTCTCTATTCCTTCTTTGTCCTGCCAGACCTCGCCCGGAAGCCGGCCAAACACCATGTTCCAGTATGTAGATCCCGGCACAATCATGTCGTTAATCAGGAAGAACATAAGCATTTCCTGCAACGTGAAGGTATGGCCGCCGCGCCGCGCCACCGCCACAGGGCCGCCAACCATGCCGGCGAGGAACTGGTCCGACTTTTTCGAAACCTGGCCGATTCGCTGCAGCGCTGCCATCACGTCCCCGCGCGCCGTGCCGAAGTAGACGGGCGAGCCCACAATGAAGCCCTGCGCTGCTCGGAGCTTCTTGATAATGTCGTTCAAGCCGTCTTGCAAACTGCACTCATTGGATTCACCACACTTGCCACAGGCCGTACACGATTCGATCTTCATTTCGGAAAACGAGATGACTTCCGCCTCCACCCCTTGCTCGCGAATCACGCGCGCGCATTCGTTCATGAGTTGCGCGGTGTTGCCATCCGCTTTGGGACTTCCACTTATCAAGAGTACTTTTGCCATGGTTCATCTCCTAAGCGGTAGGTGGTAGGTCGTAGGTGGTAGGTGGGGAGGAACGGAAGGTCGTATGTGGTAGGTGGGAGGTGGGGAAGAACATCCCCCACCTACCCTATACCACAATACTCCATACCACATACCACCTACCAGCTACGCCGAAAGCCACTCCTACCCTTCACCCAAGCTACCAGGGGACAGCAGGATCTGGTTCTCCGGGTTTCTGGTTTCGCCAACGCTTGTAACGCGCACCGCCGCCTGCCCTTTGACCGGACATTTGTTTTCGCAGATTCCACACCCGATACAAAGGTCCGGGTCCACAATTGGCTGCTTGATCGTCAACTTCTCGCCCTGAATGTTCAGGACTTCAACCTCTTCAAACCAGATGGCCTTCTTGGGTGTCGGGCATTGCTCCTCGCAGACGATACACGTCTTCGAGTAGGCCCAGGGCAGGCAGCGATTCTTGTCAATGTACGCCAAGCCGATCTTGATCTTTTTCTTTTCCGGAACATCAACCTGGCGAATCGCGTGAGTCGGGCAAACCTGCGAACACAGATTGCACTCGTAGTCGCAGTAACCGACCGGCATGTTCAGGATGGGCGTCCAAACGCCCTCCACTCCACCCTCCAAGGAAGCAGGATGAATGGCGTTCGTGGGACATACCTTCATGCACCCACCACAACGAATACACCTGGCGAGGAATTCGTCTTCTGGGAGCGCCCCCGGGGGACGAATCAGGGCGGGATTAAAAGACCGTTTCGATGCTTGCGGATCGATGCCAAAGAGCAGCTTTGCGCCTAAACCGGCCAACCCCGCCGCTAATACCGCTCTCCGCCCCAGGTCAAGTCTGGCCTCTTTGGGGGGATGAACGAAATCACCGATCCACTTGTACAACGGGTTCATCGTGCTTTTTCTCCAGTTTCAGCTCGCAAGGCCGTGTCATTCTGAGCCCCGACTTGTCGGGGCGAAGAATCTCTGCAGTTCCTTTCTCGGTCTTCGGCTATACATGAGGTAAAGGTAATTGCTTGGGCGGGGCAATCCGACTCGCAATTCCAGCAATAGAAGCACTCGGAAGGCTTCCACTCCAAGGGGTTGTCTGGAGTGGCCCCTCCCTGGCAGTCAACCAGGCACAGCCGGCAACTGTCGCACTTCTCCTCATTCTTCTTCAGGCGGACGAGGGGGTTCTTTCCTACCACTCCCAGCAGCGCGCCCAGAGGGCAAACATAACGGCACCAGAAGCGCGCGCGGAAGAAGTTGAGTACAACGGTCGTTATAAACAAGACCCCGATCAGCATGCTGCCCCAGTAGTAGGGCTGTTGCACGGCGAGGAAATACTTGCGCAAAAAACCGTAGATGGGCTCCGTCACCACCGTAAGCCGGACGGGGCCGACTCCGGGATTGGCGTCGTAAATCCAGGTGAACAACCCGACGATGCCCTTGTTAATCGCCGGGTAGATTGAAGTGGAAAGCGAACGGAAAAAGAAAGAGAAGGGATCAAGCCAGCCCACCACATTGACCCCAACAAGGGCGGCAACAAGGAACCCAACCAGCAAATAGTACTTCGCCTTCTGCCATTGGGAATAGCCGCCGGCCGCAATCCTTTGCTTAGCGCGCCCGCCCCGGAGGCTGGTGAAGAAGTTGTGCAAAGTCCCCAAAGGACAAACCCAACCGCAAAACCACCGCCCGCAGGTAAAGGTTACCACCAGGGTAACCAGCGAAAGCAGCATGGCCCCGACGAAGGCGTGTGAAGCCAGCCAGGAATTGAGAGCAACCAGCGGGTCCAAGTTGAAGAAGAACGTGACTCCCCGCCCAGCCTTGTTGATCGGGTGATAAACCGTCTGCAAGAAAAGATAGCAGAACAGGAGAAAGAAACCCGTTTGGGTAAGCCGGCGCAGCCAGACGATCCACGATGTTTTCTTCTTGGCCATGGGGTTTACACTTCTATTTGTTTGGGTGAAAGCGAATTGAAATTGATGGTGCCGAGACCCCGTGCATTCCCTTGCACAATGTAGCCAATCGAATCGGGCTTGTAACCAAGTAGTGTCGCGCCCAAGGCGTCCACGGCGACCTGGTCAACGCCCGCCACAATGGTGTCTTTGCGCTTTACATCGGCAAGATTTCCGCCCACGGGCCCATTGGCCGTCAGCACGCGAATGGCATCGAGCACCACCAGCCGGGGCTTCAAGAAGGCAGCCAGATCCACCAGAGTGCCACCCAGATCCTGGTGCAGCCGGTTACGAGGCCCACCAATTACGCCCATCAGGTTCTTCATGCCCAGTGTCGCCAGGCACAAGTTGTGGTTCTTCACGATGGGGACGTTGATCAGCAGGTCCGCTTCGACAGTGTCCCGGTACACCTCCCACTCTTTTAAGACTTTGCCGTTAATCGACATCTTCCTGAATTTTCTTTCATCGAGGAATATCACTTCTGCCCCCGCCTTTTCGGCAGCCTGCTGAATTCCGCTCCGGAGAAAAGAAAGCCGGGCGGGATTGCAAGGGTTGTCGCTGACCAGCACTTTCCTCGCTCCCGCTTGGTAGCACATCTCCACGATAGTGGCGACGACGTCGGGGTTGGTTGTTGCGGCCTGTTCCGGGCGGCGATCCCAACCTATGTCGGGCTTCACCCATACGATGTTCGCTTTAGAAACAAAGCGGTTCATCCCACCGAGTGCCTCGATGGCTTGGCGAGTGAGCCGCCTTGCCTCCTCAGCGATGCCGTCGGGTTCCGCCGGGGAACTCTTGTAATGCGCAATACTCATGGACGGCGCGGGCACTGCCCGGAGGGAATCCGAACTGAGCAAACCCATCCCCAACCCTGCTCCTGCCAGTACGCTTGTCGTTAAGAAACCTCGTCGATCGATCTGTGCCATGTATTAACTCCCTAATAGGATATGCTGGCGCCTTTTTCTGCGATACGCTGAATAACCGATTTCAAGAATGATTCGGGGTTGGGTGGAGGGTTTATGCAGAGGATCGCATAGGAGCCCGAAGCGAGAAACACGGCTTCGCCCTCAAACTGGTTTGACCCCAAGAAGGCCCCGGAAGCCAGTCCCGGCTGAGGAACCACCTTGCCCGAGCGGCCAAAGTAGCTCCGAAGCTGCTCAACCTTCTGCACCGCGCCTTTTGCGTCCGGCGCCCTGGAGATGACCAGGGATGTCTGTTTTTCACCGAAAGCGTAGGCCGCCATGATTGCGGGCGCGAGAAAATCGTGTCCCAGCGGCGACTTCTTCACAAACTTGCAGGAATGACTCACCAGATTCTGCGGCGGGAAAAGAGACAGAAACTCAGGCATCGGTTCGGATGGACCGATCTTTCGCGATACCGCCCGGGCAAAGCGCTCCAGCACCGGCCCGGTTTTCTCCTTATCGCTGAAGGCGGACAACTTCACGTAGAACTCATCCTGGAAGAAGTTCAGGATTTCGTTGGTGCCATAGCCTTCCGACCCGATGGGCAGGAAGTGGTAATCCGGCGAGCTTTCCGCGGCATAAATCCCGAAGGCGTTCGACTGCGCTCCCATGTTGTAGATGTCGAGTGTGATGTCTGTGCTCGAGGCCTTGTATTCCTGGTGAACCATCACCACAAGGCCGTAATCCAGGTAAACATCCGCCCCGCCATCGATGTATTCGTAAAGGTCTGAGCTGAAGAACTTCTGGTCTCCGGACGGTGAAGCCCCAACTTCTAAAGGCTCCGGCAACAGCCGCGCAAGCCTCTCCTTCACCGCGGCAGGAATCACCACGGGCGCCGAACCTTGCCCGCCCTCCTCCTGCCCAATTAACAGCCCAGGCAAGGCCAGAATTAGCAGCAGATAAATAGCAACGCTTCGCATCTTGCCGAGACCACCTTCTCCTTCCTGCGTGGTGTAGGGGCGAGCGGCGCTCGCCCGAGGGCCGAACGCCGTTCGGCCCTACGAGACGACTTTGCTTGCGGCCGGCAGCCGCCCTGTTAAACCATTTTGGAAAACAGCTCGCGCGCTGCCATGAGCCGCTCGACGATCGGAATCCCATTGGGGCACGCCGACTCGCACTTCTTGCAGAAGCGGCAAGCCCCGCTGCCAACCTTCTCGCGCGGAATATCGCGATAAGTGCTGAGCGCGGTCTGCACATCCTTCATTTGTTCGTAGTAGTAGTCCTTGCAACGCAATACGGTGGAGACTTCGACCCCGAGGGGACAGGCCTGCTTGCACTCGTCGCACAGCATGCAATTGCGGGAGCGGTTCACCTGCGCATACCGGTAAAGGGCTCGATCCTCGGCGCTGCTGAGCGGCTCATTCAGCGCCTGTACGTAGGCCTCGAACATGTCGAAAGAACCAATGCCTTTGGTAACCGTAGTGACTGCCGGATTGCTCAGGATTTTCTTCAAATAGGCGACTTCCAAATCGATGCCTTTGAGCCCTTTCATCGATTTCATCGCCATCACGCCGACTCCCCTCTGTTGCGCCAGGCGAAGCTCCTCAGCCATGGCTTCGAGGTTGGGCTGGTTCAGAACCGGCATGACGACGTTGTAAAAGCCGGAACGGATGCCCGCCGCCGTCGTATCCTTGACCATTCCATGCGTAGTCAAACCGGCGAACCTGACTTTCCCCTGGTTCTTTAGTTTCTCAAAGGTCTCCGCAATCCTCGCATCGGTAGCCGAAAAGGCCCAATGCCGGTTGAACATCAAGAAATCCACGTGGTCCGTGTTGAGGACCTTGAGCGCCTCGTCGATGGTTGGGTAATCATCCTTTAAGGCAATGTAAATCTTATCGCGCACTGACTTCAGCCCTGCGCCCATCGTCTTGATCGACTGTCCACCCAGGTAGTCCCACGCGACATGGACAAGGTTGACCCCACGTTCGATGGCGTAGCGGTGCACCGACTCCGCCATGACCAGTCCACCCAAGCTGATCTCTGACACAAGAACGCCCGTATTGCCCATGGGGCGATACTTCATGGCAGGGTTGTAGTTCAGGATCTTCGGCGTTGCGGATGATGAAATCTCCGCCTTCGTCCCCAAAGCGCGTATTGGAGACGCCCCGACAGCAACAGCACCTAAAATTCCACTCGAAAAAAAGGTTCGGCGATTCATCACAGGCACCTTGCCCTCCTTGTTTCAATCCACGCTCCCGCGCCAGGAGCGGCTACCTCGTCACTGTCGCCCGGATGACGCCCGGACTATTCAACGAGGCCCATGGGTAATCTCACGCTCCGCCGGGAGTACTTGCTTTTTTGGGGCCAAGTTGAAATCCCGGGCGGTTAGACAGTCAAACCATGGCCGACTCGGGTCTCTGGAAGTCGACGTGCGGCATGCGTAACTCATGCCCAGTTGCGAGGGATACTAAGGATATAGATGCGCCGAGAGGGCGAAGCGTTATCGGCATAAGCGAAATGCGGGATTCTTCGAGTGACGTTGTGGAATGAGTTCTTATGGCGCTTTGCGACGTCGAGAAAGCATGAAGATTTGAACTCTGATAACGCCAGGCATTTCTTGAAAACAAAGGACTTCGACTTGTTTTCGAAGCAGCCCCTCATACCGAGCCGGCGGGACTCCGAAACCATGCAGATGGGCGTGGCACGAGCACCTGCCCCGGTCCCGCGAGGCGGGATGGGCGTCTCGCCCATCGTACTACCCCTGGCGAGCATAGCGTGCACTTCCTCTTCCTGCGAAGTGAGCAGGCTTACATCCGTCATGCCGCCAACAGATGCCGGGGGTGTCTTGGTTTGCTTATGTTTGCCAAACATTGGCGCGCTTTTCCCGCGACCGTGCGGGTGAAACGAGCGCCACCCCTCATCCTAAGTGGATGGCAATCCTGCGAGAGTCTGATGGATCGTCTGGTGCCGAAGAGAGGACTCCGTCCATGGGTGCTCCTCTTTTTTCAGGATTTTATGGTAAAGCGTAAGTCTCTGAAACACAAGAGGAAACAGCACCTGTTTTTCGGCACCTTGAGTTTTGCGGTTAATTCTGGCAAATCTGAGCTGCCGATGACCCTTAAAAGTGGTAGGAAATGGTAGGAAGGAAGTGGCTCCGAACGGCGAAAACACAATGCCGCTCATTGGAGGGTCCCGTCCTAATTTGGATTTTACTAGACTCTCGCTTATGCGCTGGCGAGGCTGCCCTCAACACCCGAGTTTGACTTTTGAGATATACGGCGGCTTGAAGAATTGTTCCCGGACTGAAGAGAGGTGTTCCCGACCTGTAGCCGACTGAGCCCCGCGAAGACTCCGGCCCGGTGGGAACAGGACCTTCCCCAGGTTCGCACCGCCATCAAGTCTGGAGCCCGCGCCCGCTCTGTAAGCCCGTCGACCCTTTGGCGCCCCTGTGAATAAGCCGTTTTTTTGCGGTCGATCGAGTTTTTGGCAGGAACAGCTGGAACCAGATGCGACGTTAGCAATGTGATCTGACCGGCCCAGATTGGGCTTGAGCCTATGCCAAGTGCCTGTGGGAAGACTCTTGGCGAACCACAGTCTGGAGACAAACATTAGAGGTGGATGGGAAAACGCCAACTGTGTTCAGGCAGTTATGATTTCGACGAGCCACAGGAGGAGCTTCAGGCGCGGGAGGAGGAAGGGTCCTTCAGGTTAGTGGATGCAGTCGCTATATAGATTTGTGTTTCTCCTTCAGGCGTCGAGTTCCGTCCTTTTGGCTTCTTTGTAGCATCTGCTGCTGCATCTTCAGATCGTGTTTGAAGCGCACGTGTGAGTCGCTGGATTGCCCATGCTGCCCCATGACTTTCTTCATGGCGTGCTGTTGCTGCCTGAGCATCTTCCGTTCTTTTTTTTGGCGTTTCTTGAGTTCCTTCATCTCCCGGTTGGGGAGGGGGACAGCTGGGAGTTTCCCCAACGGCAAGACCAGTAGTATGGCCGCGCCAAAACCGGCCAGAAGTTTTCGCATGAGACTTCTACCACCCGATTTGTGCTTTCATTCTAGCGAGCGACAGAGGAACACTCCCTGTTCTCCCGGCGGCACCACCCGCCCGCGCAACAGGTATCCTGCCTGCGGGAACTGGAGAATGCACCCAAACCTCTCGGTGAGTCAGAGCCGGGCGTCCCCGCCGGAGTGGGTACGCGCGCCGCGGGCAAGAGCGCCGTCCGTGAGCGAGCCAACCGATGCGGTCCGGCTGGCTTCGTAGCGCTCGATCACGAACTGATCGCCGACCGTGGTTCCGCTTTTGAAAATCGTGTGAGGCGGAAGCTCGATGACGCTTTCGGCATGAAAGTATGGCCGCATGATAGAGAATGGCCGGAGTAATTCGTGCAGACCGACGACCTTGAAGTCCTTGTCAAGCAGCACCACATCGATGGTGAAAAGCATACCGATCGTGTGGATGGAATTGCAAGGCACGATCCAAACACCGCCCTCTGGCTCCAGGGACCGCTTGCCGAGAAGTCCAACCATGCGGGTCAAAACCGAGTCAGCCACTTTGACCCGGAAGGCCAAAAAGGTTTCCTTCGTCCGGTTGTAAACGTAGACACTACTGCGCTTCTCAGCCATGCAAGATTCCTTCCCCGCTGCATCCGTCCGCGAGTCGCGATCCGAGTTTAGCGAGGCGCCTTTCGCTTGATTCTGTAGATCAAAATGATGGCCACGGCCACGGCGAGAATTCCCGCAACCACACGTATCAGCGTAACGTTGTCCACAGCCCACCTCCGAGCTTCACAGTACAGTTAATTCCTACTTAGCAAAGTGGCCAAAATCCCTAATGAGAGTTATGACCGCCGGCACTAGGATTACGATGAAGATACTGGGGAAAATGAAGATAACGAGAGGGAAGAGCAGCTTAATCGTCGTCTTGGCGGCAAGCTCTTCCGCTCGTTGTCTTCGTTGAAGGCGCAAGGTATCGGAAAATACTGCCAGCGCTTTTGAGATTGGTGTTCCAAAGCGTTCCGTCTGCACGAGCATGTTGACGAAGGATCGGACGCTCTCAAGACCGACTCGGTCTGCCATGCTGCGCCAAGCCCCGAGGCGAGGGCTGCCAGCCCGCTGCTCCAGGTTGATCTGAATGAGTTCTTCGCTCAACTCGGGGTGATTGAATCGCAGTTCTTGGGCGACTCTCACGATGGCTTGATCCAGTCCCAGCCCAGCCTCCGTACAGATCGCAAGGAGATCCAATGCGTCCGGAAGGCTGCGTTGGATGCGTTCACGCCTTTTGTTGATGGCATGGCTGAGCCAAAAATCCGGAGCTAAGAAACCCACCAATAAAGCTAGGAGAAACCAGATGATGACATTGGCCTGCACGAAAAAGGCGACCCCAACTCCAGCGACTGCTGGCAGAGTCAACTTCGCGCCTAAGAAGGTGTCGGCATGAAAGGGCTTTCGGTAGCCAGCAAGCAAGAGGCGGTGGACAATTTCGGGATTGGGGGGGCCGCCGAATAACCTGCGGATCGATCCCAGCGGCCTGGTCAGGCTCTCTGCACTAAATCGCTCTTGTTGGAGACCCACACCCTCTGATTGGTATGCCCGAGATGTGACCTCGCTCAACAGTTCACTCTGGCGAGAGGGAGGAGCAAACAACAAGAAGATTGCGAAAAAAGTGATCGAAAGTCCGATTCCAATGGCGATGATCAGGAGATTCATAGCATTACACTTTCACGTTGGTAATTTTCCGGACCACAAGAATGCCGATTGCCATCAGAATTAGACCCGCATAAACGAAATGCATCCCCAAAGGGTCTGTCCACAGTTTCCTTTCGTACTCGGGGTTCAACAGAGACAACAGAAGGAACATGGCGAATGGCATCAAACACAGGATCCAACCGCTCAGTCGGCCCTGAGCCGTATAGATTCGCACCTGTCCCTTAAGCCGCATGCGCTCCCTCATAATGAACGCCGCCTTGTCCAGGATTTCGGCGAGATTGCCTCCGGTTTCTTTCTGAACGAGAATCGCCGTCGCGAGGAAGTGGACGTCCTCAAGGGGCACTCGATTAGCCAGACCAACAATTGCGTCGCGCAACGGGAGCCCTAGGTTCTGTTCTTCGAAAACGGTGCGGAATTCTGAAGCGACAGGTTCTGCAGTTTCCTGCGAAACCATCTCAATTACGAAAGTCACGGCATGTCCGGCTCTCAGGGCCCGAGACATCAGGTCAATCGCGCTGGGAAGGACTTCTTCGAAGTGCCGCAACCGGGCCTGCCTCTGCAAGAACAAATATGCGTACGGCACAGAGCCCCCTGCAACTCCCACGAGCAGAACTAACGGAAGAGCTGGTGTGAACATGCTGGCTGCCCACCCCGCCACGAGAGCCCCCACGAGCGACCCGAGAAGTACCGGAGCGACGGTCCAATTGCGACCAGCTTGCCTTATCAGGTGCCGCAGGTTCAGA
This sequence comes from Terriglobia bacterium, assembly GCA_049514395.1. Taxonomy (GTDB): domain Bacteria; phylum Acidobacteriota; class Terriglobia; order UBA7540; family UBA7540; genus CAVROP01. Next base: position 12,530 of record JBEKVC010000011.1, on the reverse strand, counting down.
ACGCCCGGAGTACGCTGCAACAAATCGTTCAACAGGGGAATCGAACTGAGCTCTTCCTGCCTCAGAATTGTGGTGTCCTCGGTGTCAAATCCGTATGTTTTTCCGATGCTTGACAACTGCCGCTGAAAATCGGCTTCGGCTTTGGTCGGCCTTAAGAGCCAAATCAGAACAACGAACGTCAAGACGAAAAGCATAGCGAATAGCAGCACGAGAGACATAAGAAAACCTCGGCGGATCTAGATTTGATAAGAATGTTCAAACATGCTTGCTGGCAAAGTAATGCCAGAGGCTTTTAGCTTTTCGGCGAACTTCGGACGTATGCCCGTGGCTGAAAACTGTCCGAGCACACGTCCGCCGGGTCCCACACCTCGTTTTTCAAACAAAAAGATGTCCTGCATGCTCACGACGTCTTCATCCATGCCCGTGATTTCCACCAGATGCGTCACTCTCCGTGTCCCGTCGCTCATACGAGACACTTGGATGACAATAGTGATTGCGGACGCAATCTGTTGGCGAAGGGCCCTTTCAGGAAGATTCAAGTTAGCCATCAGCGCCATGGTTTCCATGCGGGAGATCGCATCACGAGGACTGTTGGCATGAATAGTTGTGAGCGAGCCGTCATGCCCCGTGTTCATAGCTTGGAGCATGTCCAGAGCCTCTTCGCCACGAACCTCGCCTACGATGATCCGGTCGGGCCGCATTCGCAGGCTGTTAATCACGAGTTGGCGCTGTTTCACTGCGCCTTTGCCCTCGACGTTGGGGGGGCGGCATTCGAGGCGAACGACATGGCGTTGCTTGAGCTGTAGCTCAGCCGAGTCTTCGATCGTAACGATTCTTTCTTTATCAGAAATGAATCCGGAAAGCACATTGAGGAAGGTTGTTTTACCGGCGCCGGTCCCCCCGGAGATGACCATGCTGAGCCGTGCTTGCACCGCCCCCTTGAGAATCTCCAGCATGGGCGGTGTCAGGGTTCGGTTTGCTAGCAGATCGTCCGCCGTCAGGGGCACATGGCCGAAGCGCCGGATTGACAGTATGGGTCCATCGATCGCGAGGGGCGGGATGATCACATTAACTCTTGAGCCGTCCGCTAGGCGCGCGTCCACCATCGGGGAAGATTCGTCGACCCTGCGACCAACGGCAGCGACGATCTTATCAATGATGTGCATCAGGTGAGCGTCATCCTTAAACTTTACGCCGGTTTCTTCCAGGATCCCCGCGCGTTCTACATACACTTGCTTGTGGGTATTGACGAGGATGTCATTAAGGGTCGGATCTTGCAGGAGGGGCTCCAGTGGACCCAACCCGAATACTTCGTCAAGCACCTCGCGAGCCAGTTGCTCGCGCTCCGGCGCGCTCATCGGGGTGCTAAGCCCCGAAACGAGTTCCTGGATGACCACAAAGACCTGGCTTCGAATGCGGCCGTCGCGCATTGAGGCAATCCGCTCCAAATCAACTTTGTTGAGTAGGTCCCGATGCACCGCGGACTTGAGTTCCTGGTAAACTTTGAAGGGAATGCCTATTTTTTTCTTCTCGTCACTTCCCGATAATGTCTCAGCCTGGTTTGAGATTGTTCCCATGACGTTTGATTCTCCCAACTGTCAGCAAGACCCTTTTCGGAAGCCAGCTTTTATCGCCCGAACAAACCCAGGAAAAATTTACCCCATTTCTTTTTCTCGGCCTGGGCGTCCGGCTTGGCGCCCAGAGCCTCCGCCCACGACAATAAAGTGCGTGCAACTGCGGAGTTCGATAACTGTGCGGAGGGATCACCCGCGTTGATTGTCTGAATCACCTGCTGGTATTGGTTCGGGACCTTCCAGAAAATCTTCTTCCGAATGGCCTTTTCAATTTGGCCGTCAGTGATCACACTGTTCTTCGCGTGATGACGGTTGACGATCACGTCTACTTTGTCTTGACCGAACTCTCGGCGGGTAAAGTAGTCCAACACACGCGCCACGTTCCGCAAGGCAGCCACCTCTGGAACGGTGATGATGTAAACATGGTCGGATTGGGTGATCACGGCGAGGTTTTGATTTGTCAGGCCTGGAGAGCAGTCGATCAACACGAACTCGTACTTGGTGCGGAGAAAGGCGACCGCCTGCCCGACTGACTCAGGTAAAACGTCACGCGCCGGTTCACTGAATTCCGGCCCCGGCAGCAAGTCCAGGCCACTCGAGTGGTGCAATACGAAACTCTGAAGTAACTCCGAGTCTAGCCGGTCTACGTTCTCGACGAGTTCGTAAAAGTGATACTGATGTTCAGTCAGGCCGAGGAAAAGGGCAGCTTCACCACCGCCCGGATGAAGGTCGATCAGGAGTGTTTTGCGCGAACAGCACTTTGCCAGGAGTGCCGCGAGATGCGTGGCAATGGTGGTCGCTCCCGCCCCACCCTTGGCCGAGAGGAAAGTCAGCACTTGGCCGCTGATTGGTGCATGCTTTTCTCGTTTACGTACACCCACACGTGTGACCGCTTCCCACAGTTGCTCCCCGCCCACAGGTTTGACGAGGTACTCGCTGCAGCCACAGCGCATGCCTTCGATGATCAGGTCGGGTTGGGAGTGCGACGAGATCGCGAATAGGGCGGTGCCCGGCAATCGCTCGTGAATTCGTTCTGCCGTGGTGCTTGCATTTGCGTGGTCTCGGTCGAAGTCGATCAGGCAGATGTCTGGCCCGGGTGGCTGCATCCACGTGAGGCTGGTATCTTCTTCGGCAGGATAGCTGTGCGCCTCAGCTTGCAGCCGAAGAAAAGGGGTCCCTTCTACAAACTGCCTCAACGCCGCTCCAGATTCGGCATCCAGACAGATTGCAACGAGCGAGAGCCATTCTCGAGAGGGAGGGCCCTCGGGGAAAGGAATTCCCGCGCTCTCTTTAGTGTCCATGGTCACGGTTCTTGTTTGGGTGTAGTCTGTTGAGCAGGTTTCTCAAGCTCCTTGTGGCTTGGTAGATCCCGGTCGTATTTGGGACTTTGCAGATAGGGTATTGGAGGCTTCGGCGTCGCCGTCATCTGTTTCCCGGTGTTCACGGGATCGACGATGTGGGGCGTCACAAGAACCACGAGCTCCGATCGGCTCAGGGTGTTCGATTTCGACCGAAATAGCTGCCCCAGAATAGGTAAGTCACCGATCCCCGGCACCTTATTCATTATAGCTGTCACTCTCTGATCCAGAAGCCCAGCGATTCCAAAAGACTGTCCATCCCTCAGCTCGACTTCTGTCTCCGCGCGGCGGGTTGAAATGGCCGGCACGGTAAAACCCGATATAGTCAGAGCATTGGTATAATCGAGAGTGCTGACCTCCGGCGAAACTTCCAGGCGAATGGTATTGCCGGGGCTGATATGTCCCGTGAAATCCAGTTTGACACCGAAGGGTCGCCATTGGATCGTGACGGCCCCGATGGTCGTTCCTCCCTGCAACACCGGGATGGGGAATTCACCCCCGGCTAGGAAGCTCGCTTTCTTGCCGTCGAGGGCAAGGAGGTTTGGTTCAGCAAGGATTTGCGCCACGGTCTTTGTTTGGAGGTCCTCGAGCATCATGCCCAGGTTAAGGTCGGGGCGAAACAGGAAGATGTTTAGCAGGTTGGTCATTCCGAAGCCCGTCGACGTATACGGGGCGGTGATGCTGAAAGGTCCTCCTCCTGAACCTGAAATGGCGCCAAATTGCTGCGTGGAGGCCGTGCCGATGGTGTTTGTCCCAGTACTGAGTATGTTGAAGCCGAATTGCTCTAGCTTGGTTCGGTCGATTTCAGCGATCTTGACTTCCAGAAGGATCTGCCGTAGTGGGTGAGGAACTGTTGTCAGCGAGTCCACGACGTCCTTGGAGTAGAGGCCCGCCATCTTTGTCAGGTCGTCCACAGCCGGCTGACCTCCCACCGTTCCGCTCAGGATGATCTTGCCCTCGTCGGCTTGCGCCTGGATTGATTGATCGGGATACGCTCTCTGTATAGCGGCCCGAAGACCCGTCAAATCCAGATCCGCAGACACATCCAGCATTCGGGAGCTGCCAGTCTCGTCCCACAGGATCAGGCTGCTCTTTCCGGCAGCCTTTGCCTCCACGACCAGTTGCATAGGGGTCGTGACCAGAGCCTCGATCACGGCTGGATTGCTTGTCAGCACACGCATCAAGCGTGATGGGACGTTTATAACGACCGACTTGCCGACCAGGATGTGAAGAGGCTGACCCTCCGGCGAAACAGGGGTCCCTTGCGCGAAGCACTTCCCGCCCGCCAAGAGCAACCCAAGGGTCCAAACAAGTACCGGGGTCCGAGTTGCAGATAAGTTTTTCATTGGCGCTTGTCACCGCCCTCTCCGGGAGTCCCGGATGAAAACTTCTGCTCATTGCGCGTCTGCCCCTGGATGACCTCCACGACATACACCGAGGGCGGCGGAGTTTGAGGCGCCGGCTTGACTGTGACTGCTCTGTGACGACCCGGCGCGGGCGGGGGCGGAGGCACTGGAGGTTTAGCCATGGCAATCAATTCGTCCAGCCTGGTGGGTTTGACGATTTCCTTCCCTTGGTCGGCCCCGTTGCGTAATACGAACTGAATCGTGCTTTGCGTGCTGGCCATGAGAAGTTTCTGCGAGTCTTCGGGGCTGAGGAGTAGAGTCACCACATTGACAGTCTGGGGTTTGCCCGTTGGATCCGGCTCAATTTGCGTGCCTGCCGTCAGGACTTCGACGTTCTGCAACAAAGTCTCGGTTATGGGATTGGGATTGCCCGGAACGTTGAAAGTCCCTAGAACATCAACGGTAGAGCCTGGATAAAGGAAACCTGCCACACCCACGACCTCATTAGAACGAACTGAGGTAGCCCGCATTCCGGCAGGTATCTTGACCGAGAGCCCAATCCCTGAACCGGGTATGGCCAAGTCTCTGGCCATGACGGGCTCTCCCTTGCCCAGCGGATAGATCAGCGGGCGACCCGCCACGTCTTCAACCTTCGTAAAGGAACCCGGCAAAGGGACGCTCGCCGGCCACTGGATGAGATTCACATCCGCTGCTGCCAATGCCACGCCCGCGGGCGCGTCCTTGGCTGCGACAACGATTTGGATCATCTGGATATGAGCTGCGCTTTTGCTCAGCCGACGATATGCAACAAACGTGATGCCGCTGGCGAGAGCGACCGCAATTAACATTGCTAACCCAAGCCGCTTAGTGTCCGTAGATCACCCCCGAGATATGGCTTGCTGAAATAAGCAGATAAAGTGTGCCCATGGCAATAGCTAATCCATAAGGCAGCCGAATGGTTTCGGGACCCTGAAGGTTGAGTTCTGGATGGGGCCGGACACCGGACCGAAGATGAAAGCGCAGAAGCATGCCAAGATTCCGAAAAGTGCTGCCAACCCGTTTGTAAAACACCATGTAAACCACGGCGAGGACGCCGCCCGCCAGAGCGGTGGCGATCAGCACGCTCAAGGTTGGATGAGGGCCCACCCAGGCGCCCACAGCGGCCATCAGCTTTACGTCCCCCGCTCCCATACCACGGACCAGGAAAAACACAAAGAAGACTCCGCCGCCAAGCAATATGCCGCCTACTCCCTGTTCCAAACTTCTCCAGCCTCCCACGGCGGCCCGAAGTGTGAGGGCAAGCGCGAGACCTCCATAAGTCAGCCAGTTCGGGATGCGGTTTGAACGTACGTCACTCACCGCGCCGGCTATAGCACAAACCGCGGCTCCAAGCATCAGTAAAATCTCCACTTGACCTTTGTATAGCTTAGTGGGCGCAATACATACCAAAACGCTGGCGAGAAACGCACACTCCCCCCGCACTTGCTTCCGAGCCCAGAACTATCGTCCGGGCTATCTTGACAAACCAAGCCGGGCCAGCTTGGCCTCTCGGGCACGTAGCTCCGCCTCAAGCCGCCAGACGGCCCGACCAACCAGCAACTATCATACCTGCCGCTTCCGGTGGGCGAACCGCCTGACCCTGAGAACCTGCAGGTCCCATCAAGCCATCCAGACCACAGGAGCCACTAAACGTACGAGTTGAGGAGAGTCCCAACCGTACTGAAAGCACTGTTGATGGCTTTTGCCAAGGTACTCATTCCCGCGGTGGCAGCGAGAGCAACCAAGGCGATAATCAACACATACTCCACCATGCCTTGGCCTCCCTCTTCCCGGTGCAACCGGGCGAGGATACTCACAACTGAATTAGCCATAGCCAAACTCCTTCTTGTGTAATGTTGAACAGAGCCGCACCGGCCACGAGACGCCCGGCCGGGAAACTCAAACCGTTCAATATGGTGCAAGTCGAGGACCACAATAATTAGACTTTTGATGAGGGCTCAAAACACGCAGGGACCCTCCAAATATATCAATAAGTTAGGGGCTTTATTGACAAAAAGGCTGCGATTCACATGGCGAAGAGACGGCGAGAGCTGGTGGATCCAATTCGCTGCTCAATGGCCGGAGACACGACTAAGGGTCGAGGTGTATACATTTGGTAAAAGTCTTGCCCTCAAGATGTCGACAGAGTGTCGCATAACCTGAAGCGAGGGGAGTTTCCCAACTGCTTCGATTGCCTCTCGACATTCGGTGGTTTTGTCCCCAAAAGGCAACGGGGCAATGTGATTGAAGGACGCTTCTCAATACTCACGTTCACCTATTGCCCCGCTCACTTGGAGTCAAGACACGTAAGGCCTGAATTTGCCTTGCCCGATCACTTCATTTGAGATCGTCCCGGGCTCTCTCTCGCCAGGATCCTCGCTGATGGCGCGACAGGACTGTATTTCCTTCCGAGTCTCCAAGCTGCCCACTGAACGCCCAAAAGAAAGGGTATGGCAGCAAGAACGTCAATAAAGTAGTGCTCACCGCCAGCCACGGTCGCCAAGCCCATGAGTCCGGCATAGGCGAAAAACAGCGGCTGCCATCGCCCTCGGACATTGACGGCGGCCAAGGCCGCCCAAGTGAAGTGCATCGATGGCATACAGTTCCGCGGGTGCGCTGCACCGATGACTGCTTGAAGCTGGGCCGCCTGTCCCGGCCAGTCAATGAAAGCGTACTGCGGGCCGACTGCAGGGAAAAGGAGATAACACGGAAGGGCCAACAAACTGCCCCCAAGCGCCGCGCCAAGGTAAACAAACGAGCGGCTCACAATCCACGCCAGGGCCATGACCAAAGGCAGACTTGTGTACACTCCGATTGTCAGATAATAAGCCCAGGCATGGGCCAAACAGAAACGCGACAAAGCAAATCCATCCAAGCCAAGGTGCATGTCGGCGGCTCGAAATAACCCGTCCATCGTTGCCGGACGGGCCGCGCCTACAAGAGATTCAGCAATCGGAATAACGATTACTGTGAAAACAACCAGCAGCGACGCCACGCGAAAATTGGTTACTCGCTGGCCTGGGTCGGTCTGCCGGAGGAAAGAATCGGCAAGTACGATGAAATACCCAGCGATCGCAGAATCGATGAAATAGCTTGGCGGCAAAACCACCGCCAGGTACAGAAAGCACAGCCCAATGAACATGTGTCCAGCAAGGCGCTTGCGTTCAGGACTCATTACCAATCTCATGATTCCCCTTCGGTCTAAGCCGTCTTGTGCATCATCCGCCTTCCCGCGCCTGCATCACAGTTCAAAGTCCGAGAGTCTTTAATTGCTTGCGAATGAAGCCATTGTAACAATCTCGTTGACTGTCTGCCGCGTTGAGGATTCCCCCGTGCGGCATTGTACTTGAATTGTGAAAAGTGTGCGTCAAGCACATACTTGCGTTACTTCACAGCCTGAGGTTGCCAGTCAGAGGGTGGGCGCTGGTCGCTGTGGGGCGTGTCAGGACAGCTAAGGTCTTTGCGAACCATGAACACAAACCGCCAGTCCCATTCGAACGCGGAGACCAGAACCCTACATGGGCGATAGTTTGCAAGTATGTAATCGGCCACAGGGTCACTGGCCAGAGACGCCAGAGAGGTCTTCGGCCAGGAAGCAGCAATTGAGTCGTTAAATGAAGGCTGAAATACGATCACCGAAGTTCGATCGGCGGAGACTTGATGGATGATGTCCTGCTCCTGCTGGTGCGTGTGCATTCCGGGCTGCAAGTAATCGAAGGAAGTCGGATTGAAAGTCGCCGTCAAGTAGTAATAGAGTGGGAGATAAGGGTAGACCAGGATCCTGGACCCAGCGGGAACATGCGTTTGGACGTACTCCAGGATGGCGTCTGATGACTCGACCAGCACTGCTCCGCGCCGGGTATCGATGATTGTCTTCGCGCTCCTGATTTTCACCAGAAAAGCCATGCCCAGGGTTGTGAACATAATGAGGATGCCCAAGGAAACGAGAGGCCTGATGGACCTGATCAAATGACCACGAATGTCGGCGCCGTCCATCACCCAGGCAAGGACCAAATATAGCGGCGGAATCAGGTATGTGAAGTGGAGGACGTCGGCCCGGGTAACAAGCACTGAGGCCAGAAGTCCCGCAAGGCTCGAGCAGACCAGGATGTAATAGGCCGCGCGATCTTTTGCCAGCGCTCCCTTTTTTGCCTCAAGAATCCAATAGATCAACAAGATGATGGCAATGACCGTAAGGACCGGGATGATGAAGGAGGGAATGACCGTGAACAGCACGATCGCCCGCACCAGCCAATAGCCTGAACCGAAGAGTCTTTGCCGGGTTTGATCAGACCAAGCCATGTAGCCGAAGGGGACGCTGTTCGCCTTTGAATAGTTGTGAAGCGGCCAGAACCAATCCGCCAGCATAGCCGGCAGCCCGTGGTGAGCGGCGAAGTACGCAATGGTCAGGGCGAAAGGCCAAGCGAGGCCAATCCCCAGCGCCACCCAGTGCCCTCCACTCAGCCGGAGGGTGCTGCGGGCGAACAGCACCAGGAGGATGAGACCCAGGCCAAGCCCCAGGAGCAACCCCGCTCCCTTCGATTGCTCGAAAAGGACTGTTAGTGACGCGAAACTCCCCGTAGCGAGAGCCCATCCCCAGCGCGGAGCCTGGAGAAGCCATACGGCGCAATACACGGTCGCACAGGCCCAGAGCGTGCTGTCCCAATTGTGTAGAATCATAAACCGCCAGGGAAGGCAGGTCCAGGTGACCAGGTAGGCGGCCGCTAACGCCACCCATCGGGAGCAAACTCGCCGCGCCAGGAGATAGGTGAACACAGAAAAGAAAGATCCATAAGCCGCGAGCGCGGTGCGCGCCACCAGCATCGAACTGCCGAAAACTTTGAAGAGCAGGGCCAGAAGGTAATAAGAACCCGGGGTAAAGAAGGAGAAGAAATCCCGGTAGAGAACCTGTCCCTGGACGATTCGTTGGGCGCCCTGGAGAATGATTCCTTCGTCCGGATCCATCGACGTGTATCTTCGGAAAAGGCACAGGTAAAATAACGAGATCGTGAAGACACCAAGCGCAACCCACCTCTCTAGGGGCAGCTTCTCGGGGAGCAGAAGTGATTTGGCTCCAAGGTCTCCGGCTGCCGGTTCCGGCGGCCCGGCTCGTTTATCATCATTCGAACGAGCAGGGCTGGTCGCTCGTTGCTTTGACTTGACAAGATCCATCAGCGCGACCCTTCAATATCTCCTCGGATGGGCGCCCAAACCTCGAGGGGTCTTCCCATCTGCGCGATTGGCAACCATCCTCGAAACCTCGGAATGACGTTCTCATTCATCTGCATTGTCAAAGCGGGCCTGTGCAACTCAAGTCCTTTCGCACCAAAAATACGATTTGCCAGGACTGCAAGGCGGTTCGTGCGGTGCACGCCCGGTAGTTGGCGAGAACATACTCCATTACCGGATCTCTTTGCGCCAGAACCTTTGTCGGCGTCCCCGGCCAGCTTAACCCGATGATGTCTGAAAAGGAGGGCTGGAACAACACCAAAGGCGTCCGGTCCGCAGCAAGCTCCCGCATCGCTTCCGCAAACTGTTCCGGGGTGTGCATTCCCAAGTGCAGAAATTCATAGCGAGTAGGATTAGAGGTTGAAGTCAAGTAATAGTAAAGAGGTTGAAACGGGTATACAAGGATTTTCTGCCCGGGGCGAACGCGAGCCTGCAGCTCCTGGAGGGCGGGATCCGGTCCCGCAGCTCGAAGCTCGCCGCGCCTGGTTTCGAGCACGGTGTGGGCGCGAAGAGGGCCGCCGAGAAGCACCACCCCGAGGGCGGTGAAAGACAGGAAAATATAATACTTCACCAAGCTTTGGGTGTCCTGGTCGAGCCGCGATTTGAAACGCGATTTATCAAGACCCCACGCCAGGATCAGAAAAAACAACGGCGCTTGGAACAGGAAGTGGACAAAGTCCGGCCGGCTCGCCAGAGTGGAGACTAATAATCCCACTAGCGTGGCGGCGACCAGAATATAATACCTGCCCACATTGGATTGCTCCCCCCGCTTGAGACGCAGAAGCCAAAAGCCCAGAGCGCCGACCGCCAGGATAGGCAGTGCCGGAAGGATAAAGCACGGGCTCAAGAGCACGATCAGAGCCAGGCGATATCCCCACGGCCCCACCCCGACCTTCTCAGGTAATTCCATGAACCCATAGGCATTGCGAACCGCCGTAGAGTGCTGCAAAGGCCAAAGCCAATCCGCCAGCATCTCTGGCAGGCCGTGCTGCGCGGCGAAGTATGCCACGGTTATCAGCACGGGCAACGCGAACGCCAACAGGAAGGCCCACAGGTGTCGCAACCGGCCGCGGGACCTTCCTTCACGAGGGTCACCCTTGGCCCATTCATTGTCATCGCGAGCGGACCGAAGAATCTCTGTATTTCGCTTCTTCCCACGCTCCGCGAGAATAATCGCTCCGAAACCCATTGCAAGGCCTAGCGCCAATCCGGCGCCCTTGGATTGTTCGAAAAGGTAGGTCAGCGATGTAAAGGCGCCTGCTGCCGACGCAAATCCCCAGTGAGGCGCCTCCAGGAACCGGACCGCGAAATAGAGCGCCACGAGAGCCCAAAGCGTGCTGTCCCAGTTGTGCAGAGGGAAGAAGACAAACGGCAGGCAGGTCAGTGTAAGCAGGTAGACCGTGAGAAGCGCCGTCGCGCGCGAGCACACCCGCCGGGCCAGCAGGTAGGTGAGAACGGAAAATATGCCGCCGTACACGATCAGCGCCGCTCGGGGGACCAGGATCGAATCACCGAAGACTCTGAATAGCAGTGCCATCCAGTAGTACGAGCCGGGCGTATAGAACGAAAAAAAATCGCGGTAGAGCACCTCTCCATTCAGGATGCGTTGCGCTCCTTGGGGAATAATTCCTTCAACGGGATTCAAGGTCGTGTAATTGTAGTAGAGGCGGAAATATAGGCAGCAAGCTGTAAAGATTCCCGCTACAACCAACAACTCTTTTCGAGACTTCTCGGGGAAGTAAACGGGCTCAATTTCGGCGCCGTGCAACATCCCCCCAGCCCCTTGGGGTTGTCCCTGAGGAGCCTCACTGTTAGAGCTTTGGACCGACATCGACATTGTTTTCTCACCGATGGCGCGCCAGGTCACCCGCATTGAAGGCGCAGAACAGGTCTTTACGTACCATGAACACCATGTGCCGTTCCATGCCGGGTGCAACAAACGTGCGGCAAACGTGATAGTGCGCGAAAATGTCGTCCTCTACTGGATCCTTCCCGGTCAGCGCGGTGCACGTCGCGACAAACAAAAGGAGTACAATCCCCACGTCAAGGCGGGATGACTCGGAGATATAGACTGACGAGTGTTGCGGTCGCCGACCAGCCCCTGGGGCAGGGGCACTTGGCCACGTCTTCTGCGTCCTGTCACTGAGGAGGATCATGCCGATCAAAACTCACCTGGATTCTATCAGAGCCTCCTTTCCTGAGTATAGGTCGCACGCTTCGGACCGCGCCCAGGCTGAACAATCTACGCGCAGGCCTGGGTGAGTGAAAAATCTGTCCCTTCGACAAGTTGCCAAAGCCGGTCCAAAGAACGACCGTGAATTGAAGGGCTGCAAGAAAGAGCCCAGCGACGGTAGTGGGGTCTTTTAACTTGAAACACCCCAGTACCGTCCGCCACTATCGTGAACATCTCCGCTTCGTTTACATGGAGGCATAAGTTGGCCGGAAAACCTCGTGGAAAGTCTCAAAATGAATCCACATCGGATGCGGCGGATTGGCCAGCCGTCCCCTCAAAAACGTATCAGCCGCCAGTAAATAGCTGAAGTCATCCTGGAAATGGGGAGCCGGAAGCGGCAAAACTGGCAACAGCGCAGTCCGCAAGGCGAGGGCAAGAAAGCCACAGATGAGAATGCTGGTTCTGCGTCTGCGGCCAAGTGCTCCCAGGGTTCGCTCCGCTCTGGCAAACCACCTCGAGCCGAGTTGGGGGCGGGTAAAAGCAACCAACAGTGCGAGAGAAGTGAGCAGACTCTCATTCCCTATGATAGATGCCATCTATTTGCCCGCTCTCGACTTGCCGGGATGTCCGTGATCTTCGGCTGCGACACTCTCCTTGACGATGGTCCGGTATGCAGATAGCCTCGGAGGCATCTCATCCGCCTCAAGTAGCCAAGTGCGACGTTCCTTGAAGTACTTGATCAGCTCCTCATTCTCGGCTGGCCCCATGTCCCGCGCCCAAACCACTCTTGCGTGGTCGATATCCGCTTCGT
>JBEKVC010000010.1:0-37717 GCA_049514395.1 Terriglobia bacterium | reverse complement strand
TCCGATCCGCGAAGTCAGTGGCGTGGATCAAAGAGAAGGTAGCGGGAGTAAGCATCTGCTTCTTCTTCCCGCGCCTCGTCGTGTCCCGGACCAGCGGCGAGGAATTCCATTCGCTGAAGACAACCCCATAGCCTTCAGACTGAAGCCACTGGTGCAGGAGCATCAATTGGGTGGACTTGCCCGAGCCGTCGATCCCCTCGACCACAAAGAGCTTTCCGGGGAAACGATGCTCGCCGTATCGTTTCATTCAGCAATACCCCGTGCTCTGCGTTGCGATGAGCTACATGCAAAGTCTATCACAGCCCCCGCCTCAGCGAAAAGGGTGGCAATCCGAAAGGGCTATTCGAGCCGCCCAGACAATGGAGGCTAGTGAATGGCCTTGCGCAGGGAGTCGACAATGGACTGACTGTCCGCAGGGCGCAGTGAACCGGCGATGAAGTTGTAGGTTTTTCCGGACGTCAGAATGATGTGGAAGGTGCCAGTGTTGAGGCCCAGAATCACATTTGCGTCAACCTCTTTAATATCCGAGAGAGGCGTTGAAAACACCTCCTTGCCCGACTCCTCGTAAGTGAGCTTCTGGCCCGTTACAAGCAGCGTGCCTTTGGTCTTGTTGTGGCTCTGGAGAAGGCTGGCGACGTCTCCGAGGTTGTAGACGTCAAAGCGCTGGCCCGCCGAGCTGGCCGGTTCAGAAACCGCGGCAGCCTTGGCGGTCCCGCCTGCCACCTCGAAGGGTGCTTCGGCCTCTTTATCGTCGGGATTCACCACAAACAAGCTGGTCTTACCTGTGGGCGCATCCGCGGCGATTTGAATGCGCACGGTAAGCTCAGTGGTGGCCGTCGCGGTGGTCTCCAGGACCCGTATTCCTGGGTTCAAGAAGCTGACCTTGGCCCCTTGAGCAAAGTTCTTCCCCGTGATCTTCAGACTCGCTTGAGTTCTGGGAGTAGCGCGGGGGGGAGCGACGCTTGTGACCTCCGGCGTGCCGGATTCGGAAGGATGAACTTCCTCCGCAGGCGTTGATGGCGCCGCAGGGGCTGCCGGGGCAGGGACAGCGGCCGGCGCAATCGTAAATTCAGCCTCAGCCACGATACTGGCCGGATTGCTGACATAGAAGCTGATTGCACCGGGTTGGGCTTTCTTGCTGATCGCCAGCTTGACCTCGAGCTCCGTCCCGCTAACGCGTCGGGTCGAGACAACGTGAATTAACGGGTTGGTAAAGGAAACGTAGGCGCCGGGAGAGAAATTCTGCCCTTCGACGACGATGGCAATCTCATCCCCGGGAGCCGCCTGGCTTGGGTTGAGCTGCTGGATCTGAGGCGTAGCGTCCGCTGGAATCTCCTCAAGCGGCAAAGCAACTGCCGCAAGGCCACCCTCAGCCCACAGTAACGCGATGGCGGCGGCGAGGATCAAGTCTCTCCGGGAAGTCCTTCTGGTCTGAAGATCGTTTCCTCTCATCGAGTTCCGTCCGTTGTACAGATAGACTTCAGCGCAGGGTAATGTTATGCGTGGCGTCTCATCGAAGTCAAGGTAGGGTCTTGGAATGGCCAGCCGGTGAAGAACAAAACCGACCCCCGCCAGGGATCCCGTATGAGTGCCTGAGGCCAAGGCACGTTCTCTCTGCGGTCAAAGGCTACGGTCGTTTGATCGTATAATATAAATGCCGTAGGTAATATGTCTGCGATTATTTCAGGAGCGCGAGTTTCCCCGGCTTTTCCAGTCTTTCGGCCTTTATAATCCCGGATCCTTCCTTTATGGTCAGGATCTGATTGGCTTCAATTTTGGTGAATTTCTCGGTCTTCTGCGTCGTGGGCCACTTGATTTCGATCGAATCGATTTCTTTCGCGTCCCCGAGGCCGAAGTGAAGGCGCAAATCGCTCTGGGACATTACGCTGGTTCCGCAGTGGACCTCGTCGGTCTGCGCGTGTTTTCCCGTCACCACGCGCGCGCGGGCGCCGACTGCAGTGCGGTTACAATGTGTCCCAATTAACTTGAGTTTGATCCAGTTGTTCTTGTTTCCTCCATCATTCCGCAAGAGGGAGAACCTGTCATTCATATTGAGGACCAGGACGTCGAGGTCTCCGTCGTTGTCGTAGTCCCCAAACGCGCAGCCGCGGCTGGAGAAGCGCTCCGCTACTCCCGGTCCCATCTGAGCTGAGACGTCCTTAAACTTGCCATTCCCAAGGTTTCTGTAAACGAGGCGTGGAGTCTTGAACGTAGCATCGAGATGATAGTTTTCGATTTCAGGATAAACATGGCCCGTAACGTGAAAAATATCCGTCCACCCATCGTTGTCGTAATCCATGAATCCCGCGCCCCAGCAGACGTACTGCGTGTTCACCCCAAGGCCTGCGACGAAGGTGACGTCGGTAAAAGTCCCGTCCCCATTGTTATGGTAAAGATCGGGGGTATCGTCGGTGAAATTAGTTTTGAAGATGTCCAGCCACCCATCGCAGTCGTAGTCTCCGACGCCCACGCCCATGCCGGCCTGTTCCTGTCCATCCTCGTTATACGCGCAACCCGCCATAACGGAGACATCCGTGAACGTCCCATCCTTGTTATTGTGAAACAGGATGCTGGGCTCCGAATCCACCGCCACGTAGATATCCGGCCAGCCGTCGTTGTCAAAATCATACGACACGCCGGTGATGGAATAACGCGGCCCGGGTTTCAGGATGCCGGCCTTTTCCGAAACGTCCTTGAAGGTCCCATCACCGTTATTGTGATAAAGGATGTTCATCCCGCCGGGAAGGCCGCGCGGCCCACACATGACGGGGATGCCTTTCCACTGGCAATAGCCGGTCGCGCCAGGCACCGGCACTTTCGTGATATCCAGCTCGATGTAATTGCAGACGAAGAGGTCCAGCAATCCGTCGCGGTCATAGTCGAGCCAGGTGCAACCGGAGCCCCAGCGGACACGGTCTTCCCAAAGTCCTGCTTTCTTCGTCACATCCGTAAAGGTCCCGTCTCCGTTGTTGTGCCAGAGGATGTTGTGGCCCCAGAAGCAGCAGAACAGGTCGTCCCATCCGTCATTGTCGTAGTCGCCGACGCAAACGCCCGTCCCCCAGCCGGTGCGTCCCAGGCCTGCCTTCTCCGTCACATCGGTGAATGTTCCGTCGCGATTGTTCTTAAAGAGGTGTTGAATCGGAGCTTTCCCGGGTTCGTAGGTTTCCTCGAAGCGCACTCCGTTCGTCAGGTAGATATCCAACCAGCCGTCCTGGTCGTAATCGAAAAAGGCCAGACCGCTGCCTTTGGCCTCGACAATGTACTTCTTGCTCGTCACTCCACCCCAAACGTTGGGAACCGTCAGCCCTGCCTCTTCGGCAACATCCACGAAGGTGACGGGCGAAGATTGCTCAGGGTTGGGAACAGTGGCCGCGTGCAGGGCGGGCGCGCGGGTCCATCGCCAGAGAGGAGTTGTAAGAGCGTCAAGGAGCTTTGACCCCACCAGGACAGAGGAGGAACCCAGGATTTGGCGACGAGAAAACTTCATCTTTGCTGTTGTTTCGCCTTCCGTTCGGCCGCCACAGGGTGCAAAGCCGAACGCTCGTAGCATAAAATTCCAGCACACAAAAAATCAGCCAGCCATTATACTACAGGGGCCGCGTCTCCTGCCTTCCGGACTGGACAGCCCGGAGAATGGTGATGACAGGAGTGCGAGGTGCAATTCCCTTGAACCGGGATCACTACTCATGTCAACTCGCTTACGGAGGTGTGCAGTGCGCCATACATGCTTGGTGGTTTGGATGGGCGGGTGGTTTGTGGCTCTTACTTTCGCCGCCCTGGCACTCCCGGCAAAGACAGAGACCATTGCCTTGCGGAGTGGTGACGAGACCGTCTCCGCCTATCTCGCGGTCCCCGATTCCGGCGGGCCCCACCCAGCCCTGGTGGTGATTCATGAGTGGTGGGGCCTGAACGACTGGGTAAAGGAACAGGCGCAGAAATTCGCAGAACAAGGATATGTGACGCTTGCCGTAGACCTCTACCGGGGCAAGGTGGCCTACGATCCCAACCTCGCTCACGAACTCTCGCGCGGCCTGCCCCAGGACCAAGCCATTCGCGACCTGAAAGCCGCCTTCAACTACCTGGCCTCCCGGCCCGATGTCCGGAAAGATAGGATCGGCTCGGTGGGCTGGTGCATGGGGGGCGGATTCTCTCTCCTACTGGCCGTCAATGAATCCAAGCTCGCCGCCTGCGTCGTGAATTATGGCTCCCTGCCGACGGACAAAGACGAAATTCAGAAAATCCAGGCGCCCATGCTGGGGAATTTTGGAGCCGAGGACCGGGGCATCCCCCCCAGCGCCGTCGCGGCATTCGAAGATGCTATGAAGGCAGAGCATAAGTCGATCGAGGTGAAGATCTATGATGGCGCCGGCCACGCCTTCGAGAACCCCAACAACAAGCTGGGATATCGTGAAGCCGCCGCCAACGATGCCTGGGCCCGCACGCTCGACTTCTTAAACCGCACCCTCAAGGCGCAGTAGGCAGTCTGCAGAAGGCAGTCCTTCTGGGTGGGCCAGCTCAACGAGTCTCAGGCCGATTCCGAGCGCTTGCAGCGCGCAGAGCGACTCGGAATCGGCGGGGAAATCCCTCAGACCGTTTTTGCTGGCGCGGCGGGGATGTTGGGGAGCGGCTTGCCTCCACCTGGCCCGTGCAGCTTCTGGCAAGGCTTTTTCCGGCGAGCCAAGTGAAGATAATCCAGCACCAACCGGCGCTTGAGATGCTGGATAGCCTTGGCCGGGTCGACGCCTTTGGGGCAGGCGCGCGAGCACTCGCCGGCGTAGTGGCAACGGAAAGCGCCGTGCGCGCTGCCCGTTAGCTGGTTGCGGTCGCGCCGCCCGTCGTCGCGCGTGTCCTGGTTATAGCGCTGCGCCGCCGCCAAAGGCATGGGCCCCAAGTAACGTGCGTCGGTGGCCAAAGTGGGGCAGGCGGCCATGCAGCAGCCGCACTTGATGCAGTAGGTGAACTGGAGATAGGCTTCGAGTTCCTTTGGAGACTGGTAGAACTCACCTTGCGGATCATTGATCTCCGCTTCATCCGCACGCACGATGTAAGGCTTGAGCGAACGATGTTTCTCAAACATCGTCAGAAGGTCGGGGACTAAGTCGCGGATGATCTCGAAATTGGGCAACGGCGCCACGGTGAGGTCCGTATCGGCGATGTGCAGGACTTGGGTGTTGCAGGCAAGCGTCGGCCGCCCGTTCAGCATCATGCCGCACGAGCCGCACACGCCCATGCGGCAGGAATAGCGCCATGCCAGCGAAGCATCCAGATTGTCCTTGATGTAGTGCAGGCCATCCAGCACCGTCATGCCTTCGCGCACCGGTATCGTGTAAGTCTTCACGTACGGCGCGCGGTCGCTTTCAGGATTGTAGCGCGTGATGTGAAAATTGATCTGTCTTACGGTTTTGCTGCTCTCCGGCATGGCTACCCCCTTGCTCCTGCTATGGCGATGGCATGCGTTGCGATGGCCGCCCACGTGCCCAGGCCAAACAGCCCCAGCCCTACAACCAGAAAGACGAAGGTGATGGCCTTTTCGACGGCGGGCTTGAGCGTCAACTCGAACAGGATGGTCCGCAGGCCATAGAGACCGTGGTAAAGCGCCACTCCGAGGAGGAGGATGTAAGTAACGGTGAAGAACAGCTTGCCATCCCGAAACAGGCTGTTGCTCTTGGAAACGGCCTCGCCCCCGTAAGGGACAAACAGGTGAGTGATCCCGCCCACGTGCATGATGAGCATGTGGAGGCCGAGCAGGAAAAGAATCACCACTCCTGCCGCCATGTGCCAGGTCCAGTATTTCGTTTCGCGCATCTCTCCTCCTACTTTGCCAACCTCGTAGCGCTGACCCCGCCCTGCGGGGTCAGCACGTGCCGACCTAAAGGTCGGCGCTACTTCGCCAATCCAAGGAACTCATACCCCCCTGCCGCGAGCAGAATCGCTGCCAGGATCATCATGGAGATGAGCAGGGGCCGCTGAACGTTCAGTGACGTCTTGTAGGGATAGACAGGCTCGATGGGCCTGCCCACCGCGAAGCCAAGTTCCACGAGCACCAGGCGGACGCCGTTGAAGGCGTGGTAAGCGAAAGCCGCGAAAACCAGAAACTCCCCGAACTTGAAAATGGGCTGGTGCAAGAATCCCCCTGCCGCCCACAGGTACATGCCCTTGGCGCGCAGGCTCGTGACCACAATGTGCATCAAGAAGTAGCATAGAATGCCCAGGCCGGTGAGGCGATGCAGTATGTAAGCGTAGCGCTCCACACCCCAACGCCCACCCCCGAGCCATCCCCACAGCCCGAGCCGATTATTGTGCCTTTTAATCTGGGCCATACTTGACTCCTTCCCCTCCACAACGGCCACCATCGAACACCCGACATTCAACATTTGCTTTTCGTGGCATCGACTGAATTATGAATTCTGAATTATGAATTATGAAACGCCGAAATCCACACCTGCGTCACGATTCCCCATTCCGACTTCATAATTCAGCATTCATAATTCACCATTCACTATTTACTATTCGCAGCGCAGTGCCATCTTCAGCCCCGCAGTTCAGTATTTTCGTTCCACCGGTTTCCAGGTGGTAATCGTCACAGGCTTGTATTCCAGCCGCGGCTTGCCGCCGGTGTAGTAAACCATGGAGTGGGCCAGGAACTTCTCGTCGTCGCGTTGGGAGAAATCCCGGCGGGCATGAGCCCCGCGCGATTCCTCGCGGGCCAGGCCCGCGAAGAGCAGCACCTCGGCCAACTCCAGCATGTTTTCGGTCTCGAGCGCCTGAATGAGGTTGGAGTTGTAGATGCGGCTTTTGTCCTGAATGGAGATTTTCCGGAAGCGCTGCCTCAGCTCCGCGATCTTGTTCAGCCCCTCCTGCATGGACTCGCCGCTGCGATAGACACCGGCGTGTTTGTCCATCAGGGTGCGCAGCTCGCGGCGGATGTGGGCCGGGTTCTCAGTTCCGCTCTGCTTGAGCAGCCCGTCGAAAATACGTTTCTCTTCTTCCCGCGCCATGGCTTCCGGCATCGCGCTGAGCTTGGCGCCTTGGGCCAGGTACTTCGCGACCTCGCCGCCCGTGATGCCGCCCCACACCAGGCATTCGGCGGTGGAGTTGCACCCGAGGCGGTTCGCGCCGTGCATGGAGTGGCAGGCCACCTCGCCTGCGGCCCAGATATTCTCCACTTTCGTCAGCCCATTGATGTCGGCCTCGATTCCGCCCATGGAGTAGTGCGCCACGGGCCGGATGGGAATGGGCTGCGTGATCGGGTCGATGCCCAGAAACTTCATGCACACTTCCCGTATCAACGGCAGGCGCTTGTTGATCCGCTCGGCGCCCAGGTGAGTCAAATCGAGCTGGATGTAATCGAGCCCGTCGGCTCCCGGGAAGCCGCGTCCCTCGAGGATTTCGGTCATCTCCGAACGGGAAACGATGTCGCGCGGCGCCAGCTCCATCATCTTGGGCGCATACTTCTCCATGAAACGCTCGCCTTTATGGTTACGCAGGTAGCCGCCTTCTCCGCGGCAGCCCTCGGTCATCAGGATGCCCGAAGGCACGAGCCCCGTCGGGTGAAACTGGAGAAACTCCGGATCCTCTAAGGCCAGACCTGCGCGGTAGGCAATGGCCTGTCCGTCGCCCGTAACGGTTTGAGAGTAGGTAGTGAATCCATAAAGATTCCCCAACCCTCCGGAAGCAATCAGCAGAGCCTTGCCGCGCAGGACATGAAACTCGCCGCGCGGTAGATCGTAGAGCGTAAGCCCGGCGAAGCGTCCACAATCGAGGAGCAGCGCAGTGACGAAACATTCGTCGTAGCGCTTGAAGTTGTTGTATTTGACGAGGGTGTCGTAGAGGGCCTGCATCTCGAAAAAGCCCGTCTTATCGGCCGCCATGCACGCCCGCGGAAAAGAATGCCCTCCGAACGGCCTCTGCATGATTCGCCCGTCCTCGCGGCGCGACCAGGGGACGCCCCAGTGCTCGAGGAGGCGGATTTCATCCGGGGAGGTTCGCACAAATCGCTCCACTGTGTCCTGGTCCGCAAGGAAATCGGACCCTTTCACGGTGTCCCAGGCGTGCAACTCGAGGCTGTCACCTTCCTCGGGGCGCATCACCGCGGCCGTGCCTCCTTCCGCACACACGGAATGCGAGCGCATGACCTGCACTTTCGAAACGATAGCGATGTCGGCGCTGCCCCGCGTTTTGATGCAGAGCTCGACCGCGGCGCGCAGCCCGGCGAGTCCGGTGCCCAGGATCAAGACATCATGAGTTATTTGCTGCATGCTTCATGTGCTCCTTCGAGCTTCCAACCCCCGCCTGGAAGCAGAAGCGTACTCTTTGGAGTGCGGTCCCGCCTTGCGGGACCGCACTCCAAAGATGGGCCCCGAGCAGGAACATTTTCCGCGTTTGCAAGCCTCCGTCGTGGCGGCGGTACTTCGGAGGCTCGCCATTGTGGCACCCACCTGCCTCGATGTCGAGAGACACAAAGTCGGGCGCATTTCATGAAGTCAATATAGCCTCCCCATGGCGCGACTCGGGTTATAATCTTGCGGCATTTTATGGACTACCACTGGGGTGGTGATCCCCTGAGGACAGGGAAGAGAGCTTATGTCGAAACTCGTCTTGCTGGTGACGCGAGAAGGTCTGGGCCACGTCGAGCCCGCAGACAGGCAGTTTGGCCTGGAGATGTTCGATCGATTCCTGCACGCGTTGGAGAACCAGCCAGTCAAGCCGCACTCCATTTGCTTTTATACCGAGGGCGTTAAGTTGGTCTGCGATGGCTCACCCGCCCTGTTCGGTCTTCGGATACTCCAGGGACAGGGCATTCGCTTGGTCACCTGCCGAACATGCCTGGAGCACTTCGGGCTGACTGATAAGGTTGCGGTAGGAGAAGTTGGCGGAATGAACGACATCGTAGGACTGTTGACAGGGGCGGAGAGTGTGGTGACCGTCTGATGGGTCGCTTTTCGTAGAGGCGCATGGCGCCTAGCCCCCACTCTTATCTCGCAAACCTGCCAGAAATGAGCTGGTGTTTTGATATGCCGGGGCAAGAAATGATGCACTTTCCGGCCATTTCTTAGCTTTGATTGGCGCTTCTGGTAGTCAAAAACCAGTTCGTTTTGGGCCCCTGAAAACGATAACTCCTTTCTTTTCAATAGATCCTTAGGTTCGTTCCGTCTATTTAGTATCTTTTCTGCCTTTTCTGCCACCGGCGGGCCGATTCGGAGGCCTCTGCCCGTGCCCTGCTCCGGCGTTATCCCGATGTCCACGAAGTTAGTATAATACATATCTAGGCTCGTGTCAAGAGCAAAAAATAAGATTCTACGAGCCCCTCGCCACAGCGTTGTGTTGGGCGCTGACCTGCCTGATGAGAAGTTGCTCGCCTTCGTGGTCCAATCGTTTGATTGCCTCCTGAGGTGTCAGCCAGTGGACTGACATCACTTCTTCCGAACTTTGAAACTGGGACTCGCCGATGGGTTTCATATTCCAGAAGCGAACTACCTTGGTGATTTCGCCCGCGTCATAACACACCCAACCAGCATGGCTCTCAACTTCTACATTGAAACCCGTCTCTTCCCCAACCTCTCTGATCGCACATTGCAGCCATGATTCACCCGGCTGCACTTTACCCTTGGGTAGTGTCCAATCCCCATGGCGTCTTCTATGAATAATTATCAGCTCGTGTCCGCCGGTCGCCTGCCGCCACACGAGGCCACCGGATGCCGCTACGATTCTTACTGGTTGGTCAGTGGATATCATGTGGGCTGGAGTCCTCTCTAACTCGACTGTTTCATTTCGGTTGAGCCGCTTTTAGCAGGGATCCCCTTCCGGAATCCCAGATGGTGGTGAGTGTACCCCGCCCAGATTCGTTCTGCAACGTTGCAGCACGAAGAACGGGGGCGAAAAGAAATTATGAATTCTGAATGGTCAATGATGAACGGGAAGACCAGGCGCTCGTCGGGCCGCGCTCTTTTCACGCAACCGGGCTACAACCTCGTCGCCTGGAATGGGCTTCACCCTGCCGCTTTTCAGGTCGTCGTAACGGCTGTTAAGCATTTCGCGTGTCTGCACAAGTTCGGCAACGTATCCGGCCATGGCATCCTCAAGCAGCTTGTCGGGCGCACGTCCGGTCTCGATGACCAACTGGTCGATCTTGGCTTGCAGGTCTGGGGTGAAATGTACTTCCATCGCCTTCATGATACGGAAAAAGCTCGCTTGTGGCAAGTTGTACGATGGACCGAACAGGGTCGCGTCAAATTCGCGGAAAAGGCGGCAGAGCCGCTTTGGGATGTTACCTTTCGGGGACTTTGACGCGACCCTGATGGACCGAGAGATCACCCGCCAGTGGGCGCGACCCGTCCGGGATTTAGGTTCTTACGCGCAGCAGCAAGTACGACCCCGCCAGCCCAAAGAGAACGTCTGGGGACCATGCGGCGACCACGGGAGGTAATTGGCTGAGGTCTCCCATGGCTTCGAACAGGCTGGAGATCGACCAATAGAGAATAGCGATGCCGATGCTGAGGGCGACGCCGGAGAGTGCGCCCTTGCTGCCGGTAGTGAAGGAGAAAGGAATACCAATCAGGGTCACGACGAAGGCAATGAGGGGATAGGAAAACTTCCGATAGAACTGGACGGAGAGGCGGACTACGTCAAAGCCGCTCTGGCTTAAATCGCTGATGTAACGCCCCAATTCGAGAGCACTCATCTGTTGGGAAGGTCTCACTTCCTTCTTAAAATAGGCGGGCCCCTCCGTCATCTCGGTGAAGGTGGCGACCGAAAAGGGCAGGTATTTTTCAACCCGGTCTCCCTGGAGGTCCCGCACCCACCCGTTTTCCAGCACCCACCCCCGGATGGGCGGTTCCCAGAATGCCCGGGCGGCGTAAATACGGCGGGTAAGATGAAAAGACTGAGGGTCGAATTCGAAGCAAGCGAGGTCGGCGAAAACGTTCTTGTCAGGGTCAAAGAACCTGTAGTTGTAGATACGATCCGATTGCCCAAAAATCCACTGTCTTTGAGGGCGATAGAAGGTTTGTGGGGGTTTCCCCTTGATCTGATTGCGCAACGCGTCCTGCCGCTGGTTGGTCCCCGGCAAGAAATCATCGGAAAGGAAAAACATACCGATGCTCAGAACAATGGCTGCCAGCAGCACGGGGACGGAAATCCTGTAAAGGCTCACACCCGCGGCTTTAATGGCGGTAATCTGGTTGGATTTGGTGAGCAGGCCGAAGTTGACGAGGGTGGCTACAAGGATGCTGAGCGGAAGCATCAAGTAGATCACTTGGGGGAGAAGGAAGCGGTAATAATCGAGGACCACGCCTGCCGAAGCGTGGTTGCGGACCATATCACCCAGAAGCTGGAAGAAGTCGAAAATAATGTAAATGCCCGTAAAGGTAGCCAGCAGGATGAAGAAGTAGAAAACCCAGCCCTGGATAATGTAGACGTCGAGAATCTGAAAGATCCGGCTCCCGGGTGCTCGGGGCTTCAAGGGCGGCTCGGAGAATCGTCCGTGCCGCTTGCGGACTTGCCGGGCCTGCCACCGGTGTTCCAAATCGTCCATCCAGTCCTGCAGGAACTGGAGCCGCGAGCGGAGGCTTTGAAGTTGCGCCAGCATCAAAACCCCGGCGGCAGCGAAGATGACGTTGGCAAGCCAGAGCCCGATGACCGGAGGGAGGCGGCCTTGCTTGGCGAAACTGAGGCCGAAGGCCATGATGATGTAGTAGAGGAAGACCAGCAGAATAGTCAGTATCAGCCCCACCGCCTTGCCGCCCTTGCGGGTAGAGAGGCCCACTGATATTCCCACCAGCGCCAGAACCAAGCTTGCGACAGGCAGAGCGAAGCGATAATGGAGTTCCACAAGCGCGGCTTGGCGTTGGCGGGGACTGCGCGTCTGCTTCATCAATTGGCGTACTGAAAGCAGGGGAGGGGACTGGCTTTCGCTCCCTACGGCAGACCCCTGTTCAAGCGGAACGGGGATGTCCGTATCCGTGAAGGACACCACCGAATACTGGGCGGAATTCTGCGGGTCGATTTCGTGCGTCATCCCCTGGGCAAGGTGAATCACCAGCCGGTCGTTGGCGGCTTCGTTGACAAGCACCCCGCTTTCCGCTAAGGTTACCTTGACTTGGTCACGCTGCGTGGTGTCCGCAATGAAGACGCCCCGCCACCTGGAACGAGAGCCGGTTACATCCTGCAAGTAAAGAAGCAAATTGGGGAATTGCTCGATAAACACGCGCGGTTGGATCTCATACGGCACTTGGCTGGCCTTTAGCCCTGCTTCCATGCGATTGAGTTTCCGGGCTGCCTGTGGCGAGAGGTACAGGCTCATCCACATGGTGAGTGCCCACCCCGCACAAGCGAAGAGCAGCACGGGCCGGACGAACCGGGAAAGCCCGATCCCCGAGGCTCGGGCCGCGATAACCTCGCCGTCCGCCGCCATGCGGCTGAGGCCAATGAGCGTTCCCACCAGTACGGCCATGGGAACCGTGAGCACGAGGATGCCTGGAACCGGCAGCAGGAACAGCGTCATCATATCGGGGAGCGGCAGATTGTGGCGCACCACCAGCTCGAGTAGATGTCCCAGGTGTCGAATGAAAATTACGAAGGTGAAGACCAGCAGTCCCAGCAGCGAGTGAGAAGAGATTTCTTTGAGAATATAGCGGGTAAGTATCCGCATAGGTCCTTGCCGGGGCGCAACCTTGGCATGAAATGGAATCCGGGATGCCGCCCTGCGTTCATGCTAACACACCGATTTCAGCGCCGCAAAGGAACTGTTCCTTAATTCCATGCCTCAAACCTATTTGATGCTGCTTTGGCACATGCACCAGCCCTTTTACAAGGATTTGGCGCAGGGCCGGTACACCATGCCTTGGGCGCGACTGCACGCGTTGAAGGATTACTTCGGGATGGTGGCCATCCTCGGGGATTTCCCGACCCTCCACATGACCTTCAACTTGGTTCCTTCGCTGGTGGTGCAAATACAGGACTACGCGCAGGAGGCGGCAGTGGAGCAGGCATACGAAGTTGCCTTCAAGCCCCTCCAAAAGCTTACGGAGGATGACCGCCGGTTTCTCCTGGAAAGCGCTTTCCAGCTCAACCATGAAAACCTGCTCAAGCGTTATCCGCGTTTCCGCGAGTTGTGGGACAAGTCACGAACTACCGACCCCGCCACGGCTGCACGGCTCTTCTCGCCGCAGGACCTGCTCGACTTGCAAGTGCTTTCACAGCTCGCTTGGTTTGACGAAATCTACCTTGACGGTGACCCCCAAATCAGAAAGCTTGTGGCGCAAGAACGGGGTTATAACGAAGACGATAAGTCTTTGCTTCACCTGAAGGAAGAGGAGATATTCAAGCGAGTTCTTGATGACTACAGGGCGGCCAGTGAGCGCGGCCAGATTGAGATTTCAACCTCGCCTTTCTACCATCCCATCCTTCCCCTCCTTTGCGACACCAACATCGCGGCGGAATCTCACCCTGGAGTCCGTTTGCCGCGCCACCACTTTCAGCACCCTGAGGATGCCCGCGACCAACTCCGCGCTGCGATCAGACTCCACCAGGAAGTTTTCGGCAGCAAGCCGCGCGGGCTCTGGCCCAGCGAGGGAGGTGTCTCGGACGAGGTCCTGCGTCTGGCCGCCGAGGAGGGCTTCGAGTGGGCGGCAACAGACGAGGGCGTGCTGGGGCGCTCACGTCAGATGGATTTCAGCCGGAGAAGCGACGGCACCGTGGAGGGAGGTTCTGAGCTCTACCGGCCACATGTTTTCTCATCCGAAGGACGCAATATCTCCATCTTTTTTCGCGACCGCCAGCTTTCTGACTTGGTGGGCTTCGTCTACTCACGTATGGATCCGGACGCCGCGGCGGCTGATCTTCACCAGCGTATCAAAGCGGCAGGCCGCAGCACCTCGAGCAAACCCGCTGTGGTGTCGGTTATTCTGGACGGTGAAAACGCTTGGGAGTACTACCCGGAAAACGGCAGGGAATTCCTTAAGAGCTTCTACGGCCGGCTGGCTTCTGACCCTGAACTGAAGGCCGTGACCGCCACAGAGGCCTTGCGGGTTACAGACCCTGGGCTTCTGACCCATGTGCATCCCGGGACTTGGATCAGCGCCAATTTTGACGTTTGGATTGGAGCGGATGAAGACAATCGCGCCTGGGACCTGCTTTCGGAGGCGCGCAGTTTCTACTCTCAAAACAGCAGCAAAGCCCAGGAAAAGAATGCCACCCTCGCACAACAAGAGTTGTGGGTTGCCGAGGGAAGTGATTGGTGCTGGTGGTACGGTCCGGAACACTCCACCGCGAACGACGAAGAGTTTGATCTGCTTTTCCGCACGCACCTCAGTAACCTTTACAGGATGCTGGGAGGTTCTCCCGCAGACGAGCTGGCAGAACCAATCAAGCGCCCGCGCACCACAGCATTTCGCGTTCCGCCTACGGGGCTTATCCAGCCGCGCATTGATGGCGTGGTCACCAACTACTTCGAGTGGTTAGGCGCTGGCCTCTATCTGCCTGATCCGCGCTCCGGCTCCATGCACGGGGCCGCAAGGATTTGGGATGCGCTTTACTATGGGTTCAGTTCAGAGGCCCTTTTCCTTCGCCTGGATCTCACTGGGGCATTTCTGGAAGACCACGCGGAATTTGAAGTTCGAGTGAATGTGGTAGACCTCAGCCACGCTCGTATCCATGCCTCGATCGGCCCGACCGGCCTGGCCGGAGTGAATTTGTGGAAAAACGAGGAGCCGCTGCTTGTCCCGCAGGCGACGGGCGAACGACTTCAGGTAGCCTTCCACCGGATCTTCGAGCTGCGCTTGGATTACAGCCTGCTGGGACATGAGCAACACCAGCAAATCCGGTTGCAGGCTTCAATCTGGGCGAACGAGCTGCCGCTCCAGGTGATTCCTCCAGAGGGCTGGCTATCTCTCAGACCCACGGATGAACTCATTAGCTGGTAAAGGACGGGATCGGGAGATCGGTTGATCGGGAGATCGGGTGAACCCCTCAGAGGCAACGATCTGTGCGGTTGCTTTTTGGGTTCAGCAGCCTACGCTCTCAGCGGATCGGGGGATCTGGGGATCGAGTGATCGGGTCAGCGCCCACAGCAGCAGGTTGACCAGTTCACCCGATCTCCCGATCAACCGATCTCCCGATCCCGTCACTCGTCACTTGTCACTTGTCACTGCTTTTAACCAGCCAGCCGGGAACCACCACGTCCGCGGGGTCAGCCCCAACGGGGAACGTAGTGAGCAGCGTGGCGGGGTTTGTTTGAAGCACAGCCAGCGTCGAGGCGGCGGTGTCCGCCACCACCAGAAACCGTTCGTCCGGAGTGAGCGCCATGGCGCGGGGCTCGATTCCGAGGTGTACCGCCGCCAACAGGGTGCGGTTCTGAACGTCCAGGGCCATCACGGACCCGTCACCGGCGTTGGCGATGTAAAGGACAAGCGGGTTCTGCTGAAACACTCCCGCCACCGGCTTATGGCCAGTGGGATAGTTCTGTTCCACGTTGTCCTGGTCAGTGTCCACGATGACCATGCTGGTCCCTTCATCCTCGAAGATAAAAAGCTCTCCGCCATCCGGCTTGAGGACCAGGGCGCCGGGCCGAATGCCGATTTCGATGTTGGAAAGGAGTTGCTGCGTGGTCAGGTCTGCAGCGGATATTGCTCCTTCTTCCGTGTCAGAAACGAAGACCTTGGAGCTATTGGGGAGGATAACCATGGGACCAGGAGCTTTGCCAACTTCGACGGAACCAAGCACCTTCTGACGGTCCGCGTTCACAAAGAAAAGCCGGTTCGCAGCGCTGGAAGAGGCCACCAGCGTATTGCCGTCGGGCGTCAAGGCAAGGTCGGTGAGTGGCGTGCCCAGATTGAGGCGTGTTGTCTCCTTGTAGTTTTCCGAGTCGATGAAAACGATTTGTCCTTTTGCCGGCTCGAGGATGAAAGCCCGGCGCCCGTGCGGTGAAAAGACAAGATCCCGTGCGCCTTCCCCAATGCGAAGCTGCCTCACAACCCGCAGCCCGGGAAACTCCACGACGCTGATTTCACCGGAGGCCGATACCACCCATAATTCCTCGCGCTGCGGCCGCACCAACACCCGTTCAGGACCGGCCGCGACAGCCACCGTTGCCAGCACGCGGAATTTCGCCAGATTGACTTCGGCGAGAGTCGAACTCTGCTTGTTGACGACGAAGGCGGCGTAGGCCTTGGGTGGGGCGGGCCGCCGGCGGCAGCCGCTTGAAAACACCGCAAAACAAACCAGTACGACCGCGAGGAGTCGGGGAATGCAAGGAGACGAGAATTCGTTTCGCGCCCTGGATCGTTTCATCATTGAGGAACCTCAGGCGGAGTTGGCCACACGAGTGAGGATTCTCGCTATCCCTTCTTCAAAGACCTCCGGTTTGGTCAACAGGCTTATCACCAAATTCCCCTCCGAGCTGAAATCGAAGAAATGGCCAGGATGAACGAGCACGCCGTCTTGGCTGGCAAGCTCCATCGCCCACTCCTCGTCCGTTCGAATCGAGGGAAGCCGCAAGATGGCATACCATCCCCCTTCCACCACCAGCCGGCTTACAGGCTGGCCCGAGGCGAGTCGCGCGTCGAGCGACTTAAGATTGGACGTCACTCGTTCCAGTATCTGTGGCTGAAGCGTTCGGTGCGTCTCGAGCAACCCTGGTAATGCCAGCGCCAGGGGCGCGCTCACGGAGAGGTACGTGTCGGCGATGATCTCCAGGCGGGCGAGGCCACTCCGCAGAATTTCCGGAGGTCCGTTCAGGACCAGCCAAGCCAGCTTCATCTGCGGCAAGGCGGAGATTTTCGAGAGGCCGCTCAGCGTGAAAGTGAGCGCTTCCGTGACTGCGGCGTGGCTCACGACGCGCTGCGGATCCGCTCCAAAGGGATAGTCGGCAAAGACCTCGTCGGCAACCAGAGCCATGTCGTGCCGCCGGCAGAAGGCGAGAAGCTCAGCAAGTTCGCGCCGCCGAACAAATGACCCGGTGGGATTGTTGGGATGGACCACCAGGATGGCGCGGGCGCGAGCGTCCAGGCGCTTTTCAAGCGTGGGCAAATCAATCTGCCAGCCTTGGTCGTAAATCAGGGGATAAGCGACAACCCCAA
Organism: Terriglobia bacterium; assembly: GCA_049514395.1. Classification (GTDB taxonomy): domain Bacteria; phylum Acidobacteriota; class Terriglobia; order UBA7540; family UBA7540; genus CAVROP01. The sequence continues at coordinate 20,642 of JBEKVC010000010.1, read as the reverse complement.
CATCGTTCAATCCGGCCAGGAAGTCGAAAAGGGGATAGCTCGGCTGCGGCACCAGGACGGTGTCAGCCGAGTCGGCGAGAAGGCGGAAAACGTAGGAATAAGCTTCGCTGGTGCTTGTGGTCAGGAAGATCTGCCCCGGATCAAGCGCGATCCCGCGCTCGGCGTAATAGCTTGCCACCGCCTGGCGCGCGGGGAGCAAGCCGCGGGGGTCGGGCTCGTAAGAAAGCGCCCGTGGATTTGCGAGTGCCTCGACGATTGCATGCGTATCGAAAGCAAACCCGCAGCGCGTGGGGTTCGATTCGGTCAGGTCAAGAAGAGGAAGCCCCCTACGCCGCAGTTCTTCAATCGCTCTCGAGAGCCGATTCAGAGTGAGTGGCCAATTGGTACGGGATGAGAACATATAAGCAGTGACGAGTGACGAGTGACAAGAAAGAAGTCAGAAGTCAGGAGCCAGAAGTCAGGAGTCAGAAGCAAGAGTCGCCCCCCCCCCCGGAAAAGGCGAACACCTGTAAGATGTTACTACAGGCGAGGGACGCTTTCGGACTTCTGACTCCTGACTTCTGACTTCTTCTCATTGACCGATTTCAATACCCTGAACAATCCCTCCAGGCACTCGCGCGTGCTTTCCACCTTATTCCCATCGGGGCGCGAGTAGGCGGTCTCCAAAGACATCGTCCCATCATAACCGTCGTCGCGCAAGGCTTTGAACTGCCCGCGGAAATCGATCAAACCTTCACCCACAGGAACGTAGGCAAGCTTTCCTGTGGCGGGGTCTTTCTTTACATCCTTGATGTGCATGTGGAGGAAAAGTCCACGGACTTGGCGATACCCGTCGGGGTAGGGAACCTCGCCGAGGCTGACGGCGTTGCAAGGGTCCCACATGCCTCGCAAGTGGGGCGAATTGATTTCCCGAAGCATCCGGCCCAACTCTTTCCCCGTCCCAATGTTGCATTCGTGCTCATTTTCAAGGAGCAGAGTGATGTTGTTCTGAGCTGCAAGCGCGGCGGCTTTGGCCAGGCGTTCGCGGACGTAGGGGTAAGCCTTTTCCGGTTCCTCCACCCTCCAATAACTGAAGATCCTCACCTTTGAAGTGCCGAAGAATCGAGCGAGCTTGAACACCCGGCGCAGGAGATTCTCTGTGTCCTTATCCGTCAAGTCAGCGGCCATGAAAGTGTCACTTAAATTGGGGTGCGGAGAAGGCATTCCGGGCAAGTGATATTTGAAAATCGGCGAAGCGATCTCCGAGACCTTCAAGCGATGCCGTTCGATCAATTGTTTGGCGCGGTCCAACTCCTCCTGGGAGAGCTTTACCACGTTCTTCTGCCAGAGGTCTCGCACTTCGCAGTAGGCGAGAGATTGGCTTGAAATGAAGTCCAGAGCCTTCTCGAAATCCTCCGTCAGCTCGTCCGTGATGATGCCGAGTTTGGGTGTGAATAATTCCTTAGCCCGTCCCACAGGGGGACGCATCAGTTCTAAACCTGACGCGAGCAGCGCCGATAGGGAAAGAAAGCTCCTGCGTGTCAAAGTCCAAGCCATGAGGGACCCCTCTATTGGCAGGTTACTGAGAAAGCCATTGCCTAACAGAAGTCGGACTGGGGACTGGGTGCTGGGGGCTGGAGGCTGGGGTTTCCCTTCCCCAGCCCCTAGTCCCTAGCCCCCTAGCCTGACTCCTGACTTCTTCTCTCAGGATGACATGTCAATACTTTCTTGCCATCCCATTGAAAAGTTAGTGGGCGCGGATCGCGCCACGACGATTGTTTCCCGAAAACGACCCGGAAGGCAATAGGGTCGCTGGAGAAACCTCAGGGCCATAAGTGGCGGGGTTGTGGTCTGTGCCATGGCAGACGCGGAGTATTTCCAGCTTGCCTTGACGTGGAACGTCAAGCAGGGTGCGGATTCGGAGTTCTGGGTCACCAGGAATTTCCCCATCGTCGCACGCATGTACTCTTGGTGAGGATCGTGGGAACTGGTAACCTGCACCGTTGCAGTGCCATCCAGGCGGACCGGGCCTTGGGCCGGGGGTCTTGATCTCGCAGTTCAAGGCCGGGGCAAAACCACCGGATGGTCGTCGGTGAAACCTCTCTGTGCTGCGAGGTGAGAGGCAGAACTTGCCGGAAGGCCCTCGCGGCAGCGTCGGCCAGTGCTGATTGCTTCCATTCCTCTATTGGACCAGGCGCGTGAGCTCCAGAAACGTGACCTTCTGCTGCGCCTCGGTGGTGGCTAGAGGGGAGTAATAGTAGTAGAGGCTGGCCTTCACTCGCGTCTGAGTTCCCCTCGGTATTGGGAAGGAGAACGTTTCGGTTTTCGTCTCATTGGGCGCCAGGCGCGTGTCCGTCACGACCCGGGCGCCTTTGATGAAAACCAAATCCTCACGATTTAGGAGGGCGCCACTTCGGTCTGCCACAGTGCGACGGTAGATGCGTTGCTCACTGAAATGGTGCCCGGCCAATGAATCCGCGTGGAGTTCCAGTTTCATTTGACGCAACGACGAGCCCGTGGGCACGTAGTGTCCCGCACCACGATTGGTCAGCCTGACGACAACCCGTAGCTGGTCACCTTCTCTAGTGGTGGAGAGGTCAGCTTTGATGGCCTTGTTCAGTTGCTGGATGGAATGGCCGCCGGGAATCTCGTGGAGATTGAGCGTCAGCGTTGCCGATCGTTTAACCCGGGGATCGACCACATCTCCCTCGATGCGGAACATGTGGCACCCCTGGCAGCCTAATTCTTTTTTCCCGTAGGTGCTGTTCTTCCACTCGGAGTATGTCGCCAGGACCGGAAAGCCCTGCGAGTTCGAGTATTCGTGGCAGGTGATGCAGGCCAGTGAAGAGGTATGCAGCGGCGAGAAACGCGTCCCGTGAGCTGGCGAAAACAGGTCCTTGGAAGGCCCGCTTTTCACCAGGGTGAACTCTACTTTGGCCTTTGGGTTACGCCCAGTTGTTGTAACCTCCTGGATGGAATGACAGTAGTCGCAGGTGACTCCTTCCCAGCTCACCTTTCTGCTCAGTTCAAGATCTCCCGTCAGAACAGCTACAGGGGCGTGGCAGGCGAGGCAATTCTTACGGGCCTGAACACCGAAATCCGCCTCCGCTAGCTTCAGAGCATCCTGAAAAAGCCGACTCTCCATCGCGGTCGCATGGGCGGATCTCTTCCACCCGTCAAAGATGGCGCGGTGGCAGTCGCCGCACAACTCTGCGCTGCTTGGCGGTTTCAGATCAGCGGCCATGGCTGTCGTGCAGAAAAACACGAGCAAAGCGCACGTTTCTCTGCGCATTGGTCACCTCCCGGTAAGTTGCGGCAATCCATGCACCTTAGTTTCATGCTCGGCAGGGGTATCATAGAACATTTCCAGCAACCTGAGCGGCGGCTTGTCAGCAGGCAGAGGCCAAACCAGGGTGGCCGAGTGGATAGCAGAACACCCGGCGCCGCCTTTCGATTGTTTCCCCCTACGGCAAGGAGCGACGTTGTCCACAGGGTAGCGAGGATGGCTACATATTTAAGGCCAATTCCATTTGACTTCCGCAATCTGGGTCTCACGGCTTCACTTCCAATCCAGATTGTGTCGGAAGATTCGGCGTCCACTGGGGTTGCTGCTGCGCCGGCGGCTGCGGTTGGTTTTTAATCTTCGTTCCCTTTTGCTCGTCAATAGCCCGGTGGCACGCATCGCAGACGTCCCCGCCCCCTTTTGCCGAAACGAGGAGGTTCTGTAGCGTCGATGCATGAGGGGCGTGGCAACTCAGGCATGACATCTTCTCTCCCCCGTGCAGCGGATCGGCTACTTCGGCGACCGGATGGGTCGCCCAGGGGTGTCCGAAGCGCAGCGTGGGATCGAGCCGGATTTTCGGAATTGCTTCGAAATCGACCTTCGAGATTCTCTGTAAGCTGAAGAGGGTTACCGTTTCTGCCGTAACGCGTTTAGGCGCGTGGCACTCAAGGCAGAGTGAATTCCCCGCAGCCCGTGTCTGTGCCTTGAATTCCGAGGAATGTGGATCATGGCAGGTAAGGCATTGGCCGTTCTTATAGGGACCGTGAAGCACGGGGTCTTTCCTGGTCTCATGACACTTGGCACACAGGGCGCCTCCGGTAGCGACCAAGGTGATCGTTGTTTTGTTCTTTTCAGAGATGGCTTGATGGCAGTTCTCACAACCCATCCCAACCGCCGAGTGGACGAACTTGCCTTCTTTCTTCTCAGGATGGCAGGTTAAGCATGTCTGAGACTTGATGTCCTTTGGTTCAATGAAGGGATGCTCGATAGGTTCTTCAGCACAGACTTGAAAAGGTGGTAGGAGAAAGATAGCTAAGAGCAACAAATGGAGGGTCAGGTTGACCTTCTGAGGGTTTACTGACCGTTTTGCCGATGCTAATGATGTTGCCACGAGGGTCAAGAGCCTCCGACCTCCTATTGGACAGCAAAGATGTCTCCATTGTTAGTTTCTTCCAACCTGCGACTCTAGAGGTAAGTTAATGTGAACGAACTTGTTACGAGCATTAAGGTAAGGCCTCGCCTCTTTACTTGTCTTAAGCAGAATGAAATCGCCCCCGATCACTTCCTTGTTCAGCAAACCTGGCTCCAACACTCATTAGTGCGACTACTGCCAGACACAAAAGTAATGTGCGTGGTCACGTTGGTCTGCGTCCATGTGTCTCGCTTCGTAACAAAGATCACCGGAATGAGCAGCCTGTCCAACTTGGTTTCAACGGGCATTTCCGCAAGGGCCACCTGCCACCCTCGCGCCGATCCTGACAGATTCGGGAGCGCGGGATCCGGGGAGGGAATGGTCGATCCCCTGCCCGGAGACCAACAGTCTAGAACTGGTATTCGATTGTGGCCGACATGACGTTGACCCGGTATGAAGGCTGATCCACGCCCATGAAGATGTACCTGGCCGCCGAGGGATCGCCGACGACGAAACCCGGATAGAAGGAGCTGGGCTGCGGTATTCCAACGTTCGCAGTCGCACTGGGACAGCCCGTGACCGGTGCCGCCGTTGTGCCTATGCAACCCATGTAGGGAGTCATGGCGGAAGTCTGGTAGTCCCTGTTGTCGAACTGCTGGAAACGGTACTCCAGCTTCGGCATGATATTCTTCGTGAGCTTGTACTTCAAGACGATCCCGAGTTCGTGAATTCGGGTGGTCGTCTCCGGGTAGTCCTGGGGTGCGCTGGTGCCGGTAAGGACGAACTTGTCGGGGCCGGTAGTGATGGTCGGATCGCCAAGCGCGCTCGAAAAGACATTGCCCTTCCCTGCCGCCAGAGAGTAGTAGGTCGTCAGGTAGACCTTCTTCCCAAGATACAGATCCACGCCCGCAGCGTAGGTGTCAAATATGTCGTGGTACGTACTTTCCCAGTCATTATTGGCGGTGTCGCAGCCCAAGCAAGTCAGAATTGTCTGTTCACCCGAAGTCGGCGTGCGGTTCCGCGAGATCATTCTCTTGTAGTACCTCTCGTGCGTATATTCGGCAAACAGTGACACCTCCGTCGAAAGCGCGTAGCTCGCATCGAAGGTGAAGATGTACGAGAGGTCCTTCAACGCCCCATAGAGGTAGTAGGGTGCCGTGGTCGCCGCGGCGCCCGTGAGGAAGTTAAGTGGCGTGGGGCTATTGGTGCCACCGGGCCGGTTGCTGTTGGTTTGGATAGTCTGGAAGCCCCCGTCGAAGCTGAACTTCTGCACGTCGTACTCCACCGACGCATCGGCACGGTCCAGCAGCCTGGCAGCCTCGTCGAATCTGCGATGACAACGCTGGTCGGCAGTGAAAACCACGCTAACGGAGGTGCAGCTTACCGGGAGACTCGTCGTGGGGTCGCTGGCGTCCACGTCCTGGTACGCGCTCGGCGTCCGATCTTGGTGACGGTAGGCAAGCCGGAAGAGCAGGTCCTTGTGTACGCTCAGGTCGAGAGCAGAGATGAACGAGTGCTCGACCGAGTGCTCCACGTCGCGATACGAACGGTCAAAGAATTCACCTTCGTAACCGGCCTTCAGGGAGCTCTTCTTGCCGAAGAACCAGTTGGCGGTCAGTTCGAGGTTTTTCTTGTTGTAGCCGAAAGGTTTGTTTTCCGTGGGGCTGGTTACGTCGGGGACACCGACGTCACCCGCCGAAGGCGTGAAGTCGTGCACTGGCGTGTTGTTGTTATAGTCGTAGTGGCGGTAGGCCGCCTTCAACTGGAATTTCTTCCAGGGTAAGGTGGTGAGCGTGTAGTTCATGGCCAGAGTTTGCTTGCTGCCGTCCAGACTCGGAGCTGGCAGTACCCCAAGCGAAGAGCAGGGCTGCGAACCGGTGCCGCAGGTATTGATCGCACTGTTAGTGGTATAGGGTAGGAAGGGGTCGTTTTGGCCTAGCCAGCCCGGGTTAACGCTGGCCATCAGGCGCAGGTACTTGCTCAGGTCGAACGCACCCGCAAAGTTCAAGTAGTTCGCGTGGTTATTGGGATACAGGGCCATGCGCCCGGTAAGGGGGTCGTTTGCGTCCTCGGAAGTGGCGCGGAACGGGTTGTCAAACACCAACTGACTGATGTTACTTTCGAAGAACGATCCCAGATAGCCGAGTTGCACGCCCCAGTCGTTCTTGCCGTACTCGGTGCCCACCTTGACCGTGTTGTTGAAGTAGTCGATGGGTTCCGGCAGCTCGGCGCCAGCGCCGGCGGTAGCACTTGCGCTCGGGCTGGAGTTAAGGAGCGCCCCGATCGGCCGGCTGCCGACCTCGTTCTCCCGCGAGAACATGCCCGAGATATTCCAGTCCGGGGTGACGTAATAGCTGACCGTTCCGGTTCCGGCCTTGCGCAAGATCGACGGAGTAATGAACTGCTCGCTACAGGACGGTGGCTGTGTTGCCGGGGGTATTGCTGAACCACACAGCACCTGAGTAACCATGAAATACGGCAGAGTCTTGGCAGGCGTGGCGCTTGACGATTGGGCTTGCAAGGTGGTCTTCAGCGCAAAAGGCAGGGTAAACACGCCCGGGCTGGTTTGGGTGTAGAGCGTGCGAGCGGTATTGGTGTAAATGTGCGGTATCTCGTCGTAGCGGAACTGGACCTTGAACTTGCCGTATTGGCCGAAGGTGGCCAGATAGCTTTGGTCCTTGTAGAAGGTGCTCTGCGACTGCAGGTTCACATAGTTCTTCGAGCCGAGGATGTCGTCAGAATTCATGTAGAACCTGCGGATGAAAAAGCCGCTCCTGGTGTCGCCATATTCGTTGAATTTCGAAGTGATCACGTCAGGGCTAAACGGAAGATCCGGGCGCCCATACACATCGCCCCAGACATGCCGGACTCCAAACTCGACGCTCCCCTGCAATGGCGGTGCGGGCGGTGCGGGCTGTTCCTGGCTGTACAGCAGACTCGGGACGAGCAGGAACGCGAGCAGTACCAGTGTCGTAGGCTGTCTCACCAATTTCATTGCTCTCTCCTTACCTAGCGCAGGAACGTGTTCCCGGAGGGATGGTTCGATCCGTGGATCCTTGAATGGCAGTTCGTGCAACCCCGGTTGAAATCCCGGATGGCGTTGAGGAGTGTCGGGGTAGTTGGGTGACGACTGCTGTCGTGGCAGCTATCGCAAACGCGAGGCATGCGCACCTTCAGCAACTGCGGGTTGTTGGTGCCGTGCGCCTCATGGCAATTGGCGCAGTTTTCCATCACCGGCGGGTGCTCCCACAGGAAAGGACCACGGCGCTCGGTATGGCAGGAGAGGCAGTTCTCGTTGATCGTGCTCTGAATGAGCTGCTTCGGGTTGGGAGTGCCGTGCGGGTTGTGACAGCTCGTGCAAGTCACCTTGCCTTCGCGATACGGCATGTGCGAGGAGCGCTGCAACTGCGCGCGGCGCATCTGGTGACACTGCAGACAGAGTTCCGGCTGTGACTTCTTGACCCCCCTGTTCTCGGTCGGCGGAGCGTTGTAGCGGGTGTCGGACGAGAGCGAGACATGCAGCTCCTGCTTCACTTGGTGGCAGTCCGCGCAGGCCATCCCGCGCGATTCGTGCGGGCTGGCCTTCCAGAACAGCCGGTTGCCGCGTGAATGGCACGCTAAGCAAGCGGCGTTTTGCTCTTCGATCGAGTTGTTGGAATCCTTGCCGAAGCGGAGGGGGATGGTGTCCTTGCCGCCGCCAGCTTCGACGTGAGCTTTGCCGGGCCCGTGACAGGATTCGCAACCAAGCCTTTCTAATCCAGTCTGGGGATGGGCGTAGATCTTCCCCATGACCGTGTTCTTGAAACGCCTCTCCTGATCCTTGTGACAGCCCACGCAAGTTTCTGTCCCGACGTAGTCTCCGTCCCCCTTCGCCGGTGGTTGCGCTTTCGCGCTCTGTGCCGCGGCCGCGTTTTTATCCTGATCATCAGTCCGCAGGGTCGCGCTCAGCAGGAAAAGCCCGGAGGGAGCCAGAACAGCAGAAACGGGCTTCCAGGCTGGCTCCAGTATGGCCGCATCGCCAGCGTTCCCCTGGGTTGACGCCCTCCAAGAGACAGGCGAGGTTTCATGTGCGACTGGCTGCTTTTGGCCTACGGCAGGACTTATTCCGAAAACAGATACCATGGATAAGATGCCGAGCCAAGTCCATCCTCTGCGCGCAAGGCTAGGTTCTGTCATAGGACTATTTCTCCACTTCTGAGACTTGACCCTCGGAGGATCAAATTACGGTCGTTGCGACCACAAACCATGTGCCAACATTCCTGGCTTAATGGCACTTCCAAAAGGGCAGGAAAAATCGCCAAGGCTCCACGTAGACCTCGGGTTCTCCCTAAATGATCTTTTGTAAGAATACGGACATGAAATCAGTTGAATTGGTCTCTTACTTTAGCATTTCACTGTTGATTTCATAAACAGCACATAGGTGTTGAGTTTCTCAACGAAGATACCCATTGCGTCCCCAGATTAGGAGACAGGGCTGGAATACTTAGCAAAAAGGATGCCAGTCGACATGAAATCTCTCTCAACCAAAGCCAACGTGGTATTACGGGTTTTCTGAAAAGGGTCTATGTGTACACGCTTTCTCGACACGGCGTGGAATTACGCAACACCAGTCTATTTGTCGCGATTAACTCGGTGAATTTGCGCAACTTGACCGCCCTCCCCTTACTGGGGATGGTCACTTCTGAAATTGAGATAGACCGGAATTTCTGATTTCAACTCTATCCCTGCGCAAAACCATGCGCCTGCTACCCCTCGCGCGTCAAGTTCAGATCGACATAGCCGCCCTCGGGTCCCATCGCGGCTCGTTTCGCAGTTTGGCTGACTTTTTCCCTCCTCCCGCCTGCCTCGCCGCTGACACCTGTACCCGTGGATCACTTCCCTTGAAGGTGTTACAGGCAGTGTCAGAGCCGGGTTGTTGAAATCTCCTACAGGGCCGTGTGGATTAACGCAACAGGGGCAAATAGTCCCCGCTCTCAATGGTGATTATTGCGCTATTCCTCGTAACAGGGAGAGAGCCCGTGAGAATTTTTCCTGATTGGATCAAAGGGCTGTAGCTTAACACCCAACCGGGCAAGCGGCAACATTTCTTGTTCGCCGAGGAGTGCGAGTCATGGCAAGAGGTGGCAACCCCGGTCCGATCCGGGCGCTGTCTCTAGCCTGCTCAGATCTCGGTCCAAAGGGGCATAAACGACCACCAATTGCCGTCTTTCACGTGACCAAGAATTGCTGCCGCTCCGCCCACGATCGGTAGCAATAAGCCAATGTGACAGGGAGGGCGGCCGTTGGAATCCCTCTTGCTTGCAGGTCGTTGTCGGAGTAGAATAGCAGTTGAGGATTAATCTTGAGGTACTTGACGTACATTTTGCTCGGTGTGTTGTTACTGCAGTTCTCGGGTCTACGTGAAGTCTGTTTCTCTCGGCCATGCGCGAGCCACGACTGCTGCCCCGCCCCAAAGGGTAAGTCGGTTCCAGGCCGTTCTGCCGTCCCTGAATGCTGTCTGGCAATGGCCTTGACCCTCCAAAGTTCCGTGGCGGAAGTCACGAGCGGGACTGACCATTCCGTAACCATCCTGCTGATTGAAACGAAGCGCGCGACTGACTCAATTCCACCACTCGTCGAGAGGCGGCCCGAAAGGCTTACGTCTTCCGGCCTCACGTTGCCTCCTCTCACCCCGCTGCTCCAGAGTTGTCTGCTCCTGATCTGAAACATTCCAAATTACCCACCCTATTTGTTTCTGTTGATTCTCTTGCCCGCATGAGATGGGCGAGGAACAAGAGCGAAAACACGCTGTAACCAGCTTGCCTCAAAAAACTGGTATGGAGATTCGAGCATGCGACCCTGGATCATCTTTCTGATCTTTCTCTGTGCGCCACCGCGCCTCTTTCCACAATCTCAAGGACCAAGTAGCGTGCCTGCCGAGCCCAAAGGAGCTGCCAGCCTTACGGCGTTGGCTCAGGAAGCAATGGACCGCGACCCGGAAATTCAGGCAGCCAAGCGCGCTGTCCAAGCCAAGCGCGCTCGAGTTCCGCAGGCTGGCGCTTGGCCTGACCCCAAGCTTTCCGTGAGCTACGGCGGCAATGTCCTTCCACCGTTTACGGTCATGGCCGGCGACCCTTCCAGCGCCCGCCAGATCATGGCCGAGCAGGAGATTCCCTATCCCGGCAAGACGCGCCTTCGGACCGGAATCGCCTCACGCGATGCGGACGCGGAAACTCTGGCCTACGAAGCTGTGTGGCGGCGCATCGGGGCGGAAGTGAAGCAGGCCTATTTCGACCTCTGGTTCACCGACCAGAGTCTTGCCACCCTTCGCAAGGACCGCGAGCTTCTGGAAAAGTTCGAGAAGATTGCCGAAATCCGTTACTCCGTTGGCAAAGCAGTACAACAGGATGTTCTAAAGGCGCAGGTGGAACTGACGCGGCTCATCGAGCGGCAGACCGTGCTCGAGCAAGCGCGGCAGACCTTCCAGGCGCAGCTTAACAGCCTCCGAAACCTCCCGGTGGAAACGCCCATAGATACGCGCGGGGAGGTCAGCCCCAGCAACCTCAGCTCTTCGCTCGATGAACTGCAGGCCGCTGCCCAGGCGAATTATCCGGTCCTCAAACAGCAACGGACGATGGTGGAAGAAAACCGCCTGTTGGTGGACCTGGCGAAAAGAGAGGTCCGTCCGGACTTCAGCGTCGGTTACGCCTACATGCAACGCGACCGCCTGCCGGACATGTATGGCATTACCCTCTCCACTTCGCTGCCGATTTTCCGCCACAGAAAGCAGGCCATGGCCATCGCGGAAGCGGCAGCGAATCTGGAGTCTTCCCGGCAGATGGAAGCCAATGCCCTGACGATGCTCCGCTACCGCGTCAAACAGGAGTTCTTGGACGTGCAAGCTTCCGAACAGCTTCTGAAACTCTACTCGCAAGGGATTGTCCCTCAGTCTTCGCTGGCCCTGGAATCCTCAATTTCCGGCTATGAAACCGGGGCCGTGGATTTCCTGAACGTGCTCAGCAACTTCTCGACGGTCCTCGATTATGAACTGAGCTACAAGCAACAAATCGCCAATCACGAGAAGGCGCTGGCGCGTCTGGAAGAGCTTACAGCCCTGAATCTGATTCAGTAAGAACAGGATTCAGGATTCGGGATTCAGGATTCAGGGTTTGGGATTCAGAAATGTGACTCAGTAGGAAGAGGTGAACTATGGAAGAAAGAAGAGAGACCGGAAGCAGAATTACCGCATTCCTGGCCGGCGCGGGCCTGGTCAGTTTGATTGTGGCCCTGAGCTTTGTCTGGCGACCCGCGCGTGAAAAGCTGGCCAGTCTTCTGAAACCGCGACCGAGTTCTCCAGCCTCGCTGGCGCCCACCACGGATTCCAGCGGCCGGAAGATTCTCTACTACGAAGACCCCATGCACCCCTGGTACAAGTCCAACAAGCCGGGCATCGCCCCGGATTGCGGGATGAAGCTGGTCGCGGTCTACGCCGACGAGCAGCAGACTGCTGCCGTGGGGACGTTGCCGCCCGGCGCGGTTCAAATTAGCCCAGCCCGCCAGCAGCTCATGGGAGTCACCACAGCCCTGGCGGATTATCGCCCGGTCGAGAAGACGATCCGGACAGTGGGCCAGGTTGCCATTGACGAAACGCGGTTGGCCAACGTGCACGTGAAGGTCAACGGCTGGATCCAGGAAGTCTTCGTGGATTACACGTGGCAACCCGTCAAAAAGGGCGAACCGCTTTTCACAATTTACAGCCCCGACCTGCTCGCCACCGAGCAGGAGTACTTGCTGGCGCTTCGAGCCCGCAAGGCACTTGGGACCAGCTCCTACATGGAGGTTTCGTCGGGGTCCGAATCCCTGCTGGAGGCTGCGCGCCAGCGGCTTGCGCTTTGGGATTTGACCGATGCACAAATCGGACAATTGGAAGAAACGGGCAAGGCTCAACACGAGATCACGTTTTATGCGCCCGCCTCCGGCTATGTTATGGAACGCAAGGCATACCCCAATCAATATGTGACTCCAGACACGGAACTCTACAAGCTGGTGGATCTCAATAGGGTCTGGGTGCAGGCAGATGTTTACGAATTTGAAATGCCCGCGGTTAGCTTGGGCCAGGAAGCAACGATGACGACGGAATCCCTGCCCGGAGCCTCCTGGAAGGGCCGACTTGTTTTTATCAATCCCGAAGTCAAGACAGATACGCGAACCGGGACAGTACGCATGGAATTTCCTAATCCCGAATTGAAGCTAAAGCCCGGAATGTTTGTAAACGTTGAATTGCACAAGTCTTTTGGCCGGCAACTGACCGTGCCTGTCGACGCCGTTATCGACTCCGGCACGCGTCAGGTGGTTTTCGTGGACCTCGGCAAAGGCGCGTTCGCTCCGCGGGAAGTAAAGGTCGGTGAGCGCACGCAGGACTACCTCGCCATTCTGAGCGGTCTTCGAGCCGGCGACCACGTGGTCACACGCGCGAACTTTTTGATCGACTCCGAAAGTAATCTCCGCCAGTCCATAGAAGGAATGGCGGGCATGCCGGGGATGCAGTCACAAGGGAAAAAGCCATGATCAACCGCATTATTGATTTCTGTGTGAAAAACAAGTTCGTGGTGTTCCTGATTGTGGGAGTTGCCGTCCTGCTGGGTTGGTGGTCACTCCAGAACGTTCCGCTCGATGCCATTCCGGACCTTTCGGACACGCAGGTAATCATTTATTCGCGCTGGGATCGTAGCCCCGACATCATGGAAGACCAGGTCACCTATCCGATTACCACTGCCATGCTTGGTGCGCCGAAGGTAAAGGACATCAGAGGCTTTTCAGACTTCGGATACTCGTACGTTTACATCATTTTTGAGGAAGGCACGGATATCTACTGGGCGAGGTCTCGCACCCTGGAATACCTCTCCAAGATCACGCCTCGTTTGCCCTCGGGTGTGCAGGTGGAGTTGGGTCCGGACGCCACCTCGATCGGCTGGGTTTTCCAGTACGCGCTGGTGGACAATACCGGCCGATACAGTACTGAAGCGTTGCGGTCGTTCCAGGATTGGTATTTGCGCTACTACCTGCAAAGCGTTCCGGGCGTCGCGGAAGTAGCTCCGATTGGCGGTTTGGTCCGCCAGTACCAGATTCAAGTTGACCCGAATGCGCTCGCCGCCTACCGAATCCCACTGGAGAGAGTCACAGAGGCAGTACGGCACGGCAACAATGATGTAGGTGGGCGGCTCGTCGAATTTTCCGGTCGTGAGTTCATGGTGCGCGGCCGCGGCTACGCGCGTTCGCTCGCGGATCTGGACCGGATCGTGGTGGGAGTCAATCCCATGACGGGCACGCCCGTAACCGTGAAGGACATCGGACAAGTCACCTTAGGCCCCGACATTCGGCGTGGGGTCGCCGACCTGGACGGCAAAGGCGACGTGGTGGGTGGCGTGGTCATCATGCGTCACGGGGAGAATGCGCTCAAGGTGATCGAGCGCGTAAAAGCGAAGCTGGACGAGATTCGTCCTGCGCTTCCTCCCGGGGTCAAACTCGTGACCACTTATGACCGCTCCGACCTGATCCTCCGCTCAATCGATACGCTCGAGCACACGCTGATCGAGGAAATCTCCATTGTCAGCATCGTAATCCTGATCTTTCTGTGGCACATCCCCAGCGCCCTGATTCCAATCCTCACCATCCCCATCACCGTGCTGATTTCGTTCATTCCCATGAAGCTGGTCGGCGTCACGTCCAACATCATGTCCCTGGGCGGAATCGCCATTGCCATCGGCGCCATGGTGGATGCGGCAGTGGTAGTGGTCGAGCAGACCCACAAGAAGCTGGAAGAGTGGGACGCACAAGGGAGGAAACGAGACTATCACGAAGTAGTTGTGGAAGCTGTGAAGGAAGTTGGTGGAGCGAGTTTCTTCTCGTTACTCGTGATCGCGGTCTCGTTCATGCCGATTTTTACGTTGGAGGCGCAGGAGGGCCGGCTCTTCAAGCCCTTGGCATTCACCAAGAACTTCTGCATGGCCATCGCCGCCGTCCTCGCCATCACCCTCGACCCGGCCATGCGCCTGCTTTTCACGCACGCCAACAGCTTTAATTTCCGCCCGCGTTTCCTTGCCCGGATGGTCAACGCCGTTCTGGTGGGAAAGATTCACAGCGAGGAGAAGCATCCCATCAGCCACCTCTTGATGAAGGTGTATCACCCCGTTGCCGAGATGGCGCTGCGCTTCAGGTGGGCTGTGATCCCGGCCGCAGTCGCCATCGTGGTTGTGACCGTGCCGGTCTTCAATCGCCTGGGGTCCGAATTCATGCCGCCCTTGAACGAAGGCACGCTCCTCTACATGCCAACCATCCTGCCCGGAATCTCTGTGACCGAAGCACAGCGCCTTTTGCAGATTCAGGACCGTGTGCTGAGAAGCTTTCCGGAAGTCGAGCGGGTTTTCGGCAAGGCGGGTCGCGCGGAAACCTCCACTGACCCCGCTCCGTTATCGATGATGGAGACCACCGTTGTCCTGAAACCAGAAGACCGGTGGCGGCCGGAACAGCGCTGGTATTCCCCTTGGGCCCCGGAATGGTTGAAGAGAATCTTACGCCACACCTGGCCGGACCATATCAGCCAGGAGGAACTGGTGGACGAGATGGACCAGGCGCTCAGAATCCCGGGAACCACCAATGCCTGGACCATGCCCATCCGCAATCGCATCGACATGCTTACCACCGGAGTGCGAACTCCGGTGGGCGTGAAGGTCTTCGGCTCCGACTTGAACAAGATCCAAACCATCGGCCAGGAAATCGAGCGAGTTCTGGCGCAGGTTCCGGGCACGCGCAGTGTGTACGCCGAGCGGACAAGCGGAGGGTATTTCCTGGACTTCGATCTGAAGCGCGAAGAATTGGCGCGTTACGGGCTCACCGTCGATGACGTACAGGGATACATCATGTCGGCCGTAGGTGGAGAGGATGTCACCACCACCGTCGAAGGGCGGGAGCGCTACGGCGTGAACATTCGCTATTTCCGCGACTTCCGCAGCAACGTGGAGGCCCTCGAACGCGTGTTGGTTTCAACTCCCTCGGGAGCGCAGATTCCGATGGCCCAGCTCGCGGACATCCGCATGGTTGAAGGCCCTGGAATGATTCGCGACGAAAACGGCTTGCTGAGCGGCTACGTGTACGTGGATGTGGCCGGGCGCGACTTGGGCAGCTACGTGGACGAGGCCCGCCACGTCGTTCATGAGAAAGTGGAATCGCATTTGCCCGCCGGCTACAGCCTGAGCTGGAGCGGCCAGTACGAGTACCTCCAACGCGTTCGCCAGCGACTGACTCTGGTTGTCCCCATCACAATCTTCATCGTGTTCTTGCTGCTTTATCTCAACACCAAGTCTGTTGTAAAAACCATGATCGTTTTCCTGGCCGTTCCCTTTTCCGCCGTCGGGGCCATCTGGCTGTTGCATTGGTTGGGTTACAACATGAGCATTGCAGTATGGGTGGGGCTGATCGCCTTGATGGGAGTGGATGCGGAGACTGGGGTTTTCATGCTGCTCTACCTCGATTTGGCTTATCATGAATGGCAGAGGGAGGGACGGCTCAAAAGCTGGCAAGACCTGAAAGAGGCCATTTTGTATGGGGCTGTGAAGCGGGTGCGGCCTAAAGTAATGACCGTGGCGTGCATGTTCATGGGGCTTCTTCCCATCATGTGGTCCACGGGGACAGGCTCGGACGTCATGAAGCGCATCGCCGCCCCCATGATCGGCGGCATCTTTACGTCATTCATCCTGGAACTGGTCGTTTACCCGGCCATCTACGCTGTATGGAAATGGAACTTTGAAGTGAAACCGAGCCTGAGATAAAACCGAAGCGGAGAGAAACCATGAAAATGAGGGAGACGCTGGTCACGCTTCTGGCTCTTACGGCCATCGGCCTTGCAAGCTACTTCGCCTATCGCTATGAGACGAGGCCCAACCCGAACTTCTGCAACATCTGCGGCCGCGCCATTCATGGCGGAATGTCTTTTCTCGTCCAGACCAATGGTCACACGGAACGCGCTTGCTGCCCTCGTTGCGGAATGCACTACGCGGTAAATCATCCCGGCAAAAGTCAGAAGGTCTGGGCTACGGATTTGAATTCCGGCGAGTCAATCCCCGCCGACGCCGCCTATTACGACGAGGGCGGGAACATCGAATACTGTGCGCTGCACGGTGAAGCGGTCCAGCGGCAACCCCAGGGTGTTTCTGTACGCGACTACGACCGCTGCCTCCCCACGCTGGTGGCGTTTAAGACGCGCGCGGAGGCAGAGACTTATCAGAAGGAACATGGCGGACGCGTCCTGAACTATGCCGAGGCGGTGCAAAGCGTGAAGGAATAAGCTGGCTATTTATGCTCTGCAAGCGGCTTGGCGAGCTCGTCGAGCAGGTCCGCCTTGCTCTCCTCGCGGACAAGGTGCGGAAAGCGTTCGCCGCCGTGATAGTCAATGGTACACGTCGTGTAGTAATCGTCGTTCAGCACCAGCAAGCGAATAGGCCGAGAGGTGTTTTTGCCGGCCTTCAAGGCGTCGTGAAGCAGATCGGGCGTGAAGGCGCGATCGTTCACTGCCACCACGCGCATGCCCGACGTGATCCCTGCCTTATAGGCGAGGCCGCCGACAATCGAGTCCTGCACTGCGCCGTCATTGCTGAGGCGCAAGCCGATGGAGTAGACCGCGGCCGCCCCTTCGCCGAAGGGACCGCGACCGGCGCCTTCCGGCGGCTTTTCAGAGTACTCCACCTTCCATCCGCCGGCTTGAATCCCGCCCAGCGGGGCCTCGGGCGAGGTGGAAGTCAACCGCTCCTGGAAGAAGCTTGCCCAGTCGTAGGGCACGACTTGGTTGAGGGAGCGAACCAGTTCCTGGAAGGTGTAGGGCTTCAGCTCGGGGCCATTGTTCGGACCGGCGTAAAAGAGACGGCAGAAATCCTCGAACGATTTCTGGCCGTGGCTCTGGTCGTGGATGAGGGTGTCAACCTCGAGCCACAGCAGCTCGCCTTCGGGGTAATAGTCGGCGCCGCGCCGCCAGTCGGTCCAACCGCCCCGGCCGAAGGCAAAGCCGGGCACCGCGTCTGCGGTGTCTTGGAGAGGCCGCCAAGTCCGTCCGGGGCGGCCCGGACCCAGTTCTGCCGCGGTGCTGGCAAGACTTTCGCGGTACTGCTCAGGGGTCCACAGCCCACTGCGGGCGGCCAGGAGATTGCCCAGGAAGTCGGTGAGACCTTCGTAGACCCACAGCAGATCGGTCTTCATCGGCGTCTCGAAATCGGGAGTACTCAGGTCGGCCGGGCGGCGAAACTTGCCGTTCCAGGAGTGGACGAATTCGTGCGCGAGGAGGCCTCCCAGCCGGCGCTTCCCCGGCGGCATGAGCAGGACGCGCTCATCGGTGCGGCTGTTGTTGGACTCATGGTGCTCGAGGCCGAAATGCGCCACGTGATCGCTCAAGGTCAGCAGGAAGTGGTAGTCGCGGTAATGGCGTGCGCCAAAGAGTATGCCGGTCTCCGTCACCAGATTCGTGAAGTCCTTCTGCACCTCCGGGCTCATTTCGAGCGCCGCCTCGCTGTCGGCCACCATGTCGATCTCGTGCCGGACGGGCTCGCCGGGCGGCGTCACGTCCACGGCGCGAAAGTATTCGCCGGCAATCACCGGCGAGTCTACCAAGCGATCCAGAGCAACCGGCTTGAAGGTGATCTCGTTGCCCGCAACACTCTCTTGCGGCAGTGCGGTCCCGAACTTCCATCCTTGAGGCAGGCGCAGCGTCGGCCTGTAGGTGATCTCCTGGGCGGGGACTCCCGCGGGATACAGCACGTTTTGGTTCCAACTGAGAATCACCAGCTTGTCGGTGGCGGAACCACCGAAGCCAAGACCGCCTCCGCTGGCCTCGATGTAGTCGAATGCCGCCTCGAGGCTATCCGCGCCCTCGGGCACCTCCAGGTGGAAGGTGAACACGTCAAGCAGATCGCGTCGCCAAGCAATTGCTTTGCCGTTCGCCATGAACTTCAGTCCGGCCACGCTGCCGACGGACCCCGATGGCCCGTGCGCGCCGGGAATCCATTTGGGGTAATAAAGCGTGAGCGGCCCAGGCTTCACCGGCATTACCATGCGCGTGTGGAGCATCTTCTCCGGCGCTTGGGTTGCATCGACTATAAGGGTGATGGTCGGTCGAGACTGCGCTGGCAAAGCAGCTACGCCCAAAGCAACAACTTCAAAGACCAGTATTGACAGGCGGAAGCGTATCGAATTCATCAGCGTACCCCTTCGTGGAAGCATTGTAACCACTCCCTTGGCTTCGAACTGCCAAGGAGCAGCACGAAATGATATTCCCCCTTCCTGCTGACCGCAACCCCGAAGCCGTCCATTGTTTCCCCCAAGGCTTCATACGTGTCGCGTCGCCGTTCTTTTGATGGAAGGCGCGGAAAGACGAGACGAGCCCCCGGCTCGCTCCGGTGACCCACGCCGCCACTCCCCGAGATTTGTTCGCCTCCGTCACGAAGCCCCCGTGAAACCCAACCCTGAAGATAAGGGCGAAATTGGGCCGAGCAGAGTCCAAATGATGCCCGCGCACACCAGCGGCATGATGTCGAAGCCTATGAAAACGGGCACGGACAGCAGCTCGTTCACGACACCAACAACTAGGGTGACGGCACAAACGTCAGACAGGTCACGCTTGATTTTGACCGCTGCATTTTTCATCAGGATCTGAATCGTCCTGGGAAGATCGGCCGGCTGCTCAAGGAACGAGGAGAGGACATCGCAGAAGAAAAGTGGATGCCCCTGGAAGGGTGGTTCGTGTTGAAGGCCAAGCGTCCGGGTGTGAGCGCCCGCGAACTGGCTCGAAAATATGATTTGGAAGAGCTAAGACATTACCTCAACCGAAGCCGCTGTGAGATCGACGAGTGTCGCGGCTGGGAGTTCTCTTGATGGGCGCCAGGGATGCCCCCCGACACTGTATGCGGAAGTGATGCAAGGCGTTCTCGTGGAATAGCTGTTCCGTGTTTGAGCGAAGAACCCCCTCACCCCCCTCCGCTCTCCCCCAAAGGGGGGAGGGGAGAGTTGATTCGAACCTACCGCGGGGCCCGTCAACTTAAATTCGAATTTGACATAAATTGTCAACATGACGTGACAGATCTCGTCTCTTTTCTAAATTATGACTCAGCAAACGGTGTAACAGTTATCTCGTGACAGCCCCCAAGTTAAGAGAGAGGAAGCAGCGTGGTGCCGTTCTGCAAAGGCGCAATGCGGGGGCTCACAGGGCCGGCGGTTTCTTTTGCGGCGTGCCTCTCGCCCATGTTCACAATCCGAAGCTCAGCCGTTCCCCAATAGGCCTGCCCACCATGGTCCCCGGCAGCCAACGGAACCAGCAGCATTCTCAAGGCTCCGTGTTCCCTGGGCCAAATAAACGCACGCAGGCGCGAGGCGCCAGGAGTGTGAAGAATGGAAGTTGGACTGGATATTGCAGAAGAAGGCAGGCCGTTTCAGCCCGTAACGCCGCGACTCTTGTATATGGCCTTGTTCACGTCAACCAGCAAGTCATCGAAAGATGCGCCGACTTTGCGCGCGGCCATCTCAATCGAGCAGTCATAGCAGGAGGGACGAAGGCCGAATTTCTCAAACACCGCTTCGGTCTCAGGGAACTTTTGCTTTAGTTCGCGTACAATCTCGCTGCCCCGTACGAGATCAGTGAACTGAGGCATGGCTCACTTCCTCCCGCAGGTTCGACTCGGAGTTTTTCCTGCGCGGCTGGTAAACGCAGAAGGGTTCTTCATCCAGGTAGTCGCCGGTAGCAGCAAAGGACCGAGCGCGGCAACCCATGCAGAGGCTGCGAAACTCGCAGTAGCCGCATTTCCCTTTCAAATTATCCGTGTTTCGCAGCTCCTGGAAAACGCTGGCATTCTCCCAAATCTCGGCAAAAGACTGCTTGTTCAGGTCTCCGGCCAGAACCGGCAGATATCCGCAGGGATAAACCTCCCCTTGGTGCGAAATGAAGCAGACCCCCGTGCCAGCCAGGCACCCCTTGGTCATTGCATCCATACCCTCGGGGCGGTTATGGCCGGGCTGGGCGGCGTGTGGGTGAAGTGCGATGCCGGTTGAGCCGGGCATCGTCATCTCGGTTGGGCCGATCGAATCTCTCTTTCCGCCCGCGACCGGCGCGCCAGCCTCCCTGGAAACATTCGAGGCCACCCTCCGCTCTGCGGCACGCCGTTGCCGCATCACCCGGAAATAATGAGGGGCGCAGGTGGCTTTCAGCTCGATTCCGCCTTCGAGCGAGCGATC
>JBEKVC010000009.1:0-41317 GCA_049514395.1 Terriglobia bacterium | reverse complement strand
GGTAGATCGGGAACTGCCGACAAGGTATTCACCGACCTGAATCTCTGCGCCCTGGTCGAATCCTAACAGGTCGGTGCGGAAATTGGGCAGAACGCGCCGGGCTACTTCGGGGCCGATGATGTATTTCCCACTGCCAGGAATCAGACCCGAGAAAGGGAGAGGCGGAGGCAAGTTGGCCAAGGAATCGCCCGCCGGCCGAGTTCCCCCCACAAAAATCAACAAAGCGCGGAATTCGTTCGCGGAAGGCTGTGAGTCTTTGGGGCGAAGGAAACGGATGAAGCTACGTCCGCGCGCCATTAAGCTGACCTCCGGGCCCGTCATGGCAAGCTGGATGGATTTTTCGGGATGCATGGACTCGTTCTGATAGTAGGTGAACAGGCCGTAGGCGGCGCTTGCATCGGCAGCGGGTTCCAGGACGACTTCCGCGCGCACCCCATCAAGCTGGTACGTGCGCACTTCGAACGATTTTACCCCGTACTCGCGTTCGACCGTCGGGTCTCCGCCGTATTTTTGGATTTCATCAACCCCCAGCCCTTGACTGGCTGCGAGTCGCCAATTGGCCGCGGGGACAAGAGGGATAACGGAAACATTCTGGGCACAAGACAGCGGACGGGCTGCACTGAGGGTTAGCACCGAGAGCGCGAAGGCTGAGACAAAACGCTTCATCATCCGCAAGGATATCAGAATTCCGCCCTGGTTTTCGATGCAGATCTGTCGGAGGCGGCACGCTGGACGACCTTGACCCCGCCAAGATTGTTCACATAATCCAGGATTCCCTCGTAGAGCGCTTCCGCGATCTTCTGCCGGTAGTCAGGGCGTCGCAGCGACTTTTCATCACGGGGGTTTGTGAGGAAGGAGATTTCTGCCAGGACGGAGGGCATGTTGGCGCCGATCAACACCACGAAAGGCGCCTTCTTCACTCCCCGGTCGCGTTGTTTGCCGCTCAATTGAGAAGCGCGCCGGTAGATTTCCTTTTGCAACTGCCGGGCAAACTCCTCGGACTCTTCGATTTTCTCCGTCATCGCAATCTTCTTTATGAGGTCCTGGAGTTGGTGCACCGACTCCTGGGACGTGGCGTTTTCTCTTGCCGCCACCTCCAGAGCATCGGGACTAGAGGTGAAATTCAAATAGTAGGTCTCGATTCCCCGGGCGCTGCGGTCGCGGCTGGCGTTGGCATGGATGGAGATGAATAAGTCGGCAGCCTTCTCGTTGGCAATTGCGGTCCTTTCCTCAAGTGGGATGAAAGTGTCGTCGCTGCGGGTCATGACAACATCGCAGCCAACCTGGTGCTCGAGCAGCTTTTTCAGTCGCAACCCCACGTCCAGTACGACGTCCTTTTCCCGCAGCCCCGTTGGTCCGATTGTGCCTGTGTCGTGGCCGCCGTGTCCCGGGTCGATCACGATGCGGCCGATCTTGAGCCCCAGCACCCGCGTCAGGGTCCGGGAGCCGGATTCAGTGGGCGCAGCGGCTTTCGGTAGAACAGGCGCTCCCTTCGCCGGCGAGGTTCCAGGCGAAGGCGTCCCCGTCTCGCCGGACGCTGGCGGTGTTTTGGGGGGCTTGAGGGAGGCTGTCTCGACCTCCTGCGTCTCCTCCGATGTTCTTGCCTTTCCAGTTGTCTCGTGCTCAGGCTTGGGCTTGGTGCTGCGCGTGGCGACTTCGGGTTTCTGGGCCGACTCGCTGCTGCTGGCGGGCTGCTCGGTTGCGGTCGAGCTTTCCTCCAGCCGCTGCGGGCGCGCCGTGGTGGCGGGAGCGGTGGACTCTTTCGCAGCCTGCTCTGTCTCCCGGATGAGCGTTCTGCCGCCGTGGATGTCAACCACCAAGCGGAAGGGATTAGGCAGGGGTAATACTGAATAATCTTCGATCTTCTCCACATCCAGCACAACCCGCGTAACGGTTGAGGTGAACTGTCCCACGCGGATCTGGCGCAGAAAGCCGTCTTCTACGGGAAAAGTCCTTCCCACCAGGGCCGGGCTTAGGCGGGCGTTTTCAATGTCCAGCACGATGCGATCTGGTTTGGAGAGCCGGCTGGTCTCAAATTTCACTTCCTCGTCCACTCCAATGACGATGCGGGAGTAGTTCGGGCCCACCCAGCGGCGTACCTCTGTCACCTCCGGCAGCCCGTTGCCGCGGCGGCTTTCGGCGGTTTCGCGGTGGGGAGCTGACGGCGTGGCGGCCCGCTCGGCGTGCAACCGATCGATCTCTTCGATCTTTGCCTGCGCTTCCTCTGCTTTGGAGGACTTGGGATATTTGTCAAGGAATTTCTGGAAGGTTTTGCGAGCTTCTTGGGGGTTCTCAAGGTCGGTGCTGTATATCTCCCCGAGCGTAAACAAAGCATCCCGGGCCATTGGGCTGTGAGGGTACTCGGAGACGAGGAACTGGTAGGTTTTGACAGACTTAAGGTAGTAGCGGTCGGCAGAAAAAGCGCGCCCCATCTCTTCGTAAAGTTCCGCCACAAAAGCGAGCGCCATGGGAGTCTTGGCATACGCCGGGTCCAGCCGTGCGACTTCCTGGAAAGTCTCGATTACCTTCTGGTAGTCCGCCTTGGTGCGCCCGTCCTCGGGCAGAGACTCGAGCGTCGTCCTCATGCGGACCGCGCGCTCGAATGTCGTCACGGCTTTTGCCTGGCGGGAGGCAGGGAGGGCTGGGACAGAAACTTTGGGGAAGGCCAGAAACCCGGCTAGAAGAAATACGAAGCAGATTCGTTTGTGCAGTTCGATCAATGTAGACCGTTCCGTGGCATTCAAATCACCGTCCACCCCCCGGCAAAACTCTGATCACCGAAAGGTGGATGGCCATGTTGCATTAACCCGAATCATTCCACATTGGAATAGTGCACCACGCCTCGTTCGTCCACATAGCGGGTAATGGCCGAAGCCTGCGGTTTGTTCTCGGCAGGATTCGTGCCAGACTGCGGTGATACCGATTGGTAAATGTCGGTCACCTTCCGCACGTAGTTCCGCGTTTCGGCAAAGGAAGGGATTCCACCGAACCGCTGCACGGCAGCCTCTCCGGCGTTATAGGCCGCCAGCGATAGAGAAAGGTCGCCTCTATAAAGGTCCAAAAGGTACTTCAAATACGTGACCCCGCCTTCGATGTTCTCTTTGGGATTGAAGGGGTTTGCGACCCCGAATCGCTGAGCGGTCTCCGGAATGAGTTGCATCAGCCCCATCGCGCCTTTGCGCGAGACGGCTTTCGGATCGTATTTCGATTCGACTTTGATAATGGCGTGTACAAGTTGTGGGTCAATTTGGTGGCGGCTGGCAGTCTGCTCGACCAGGTCGCTGATCTCTGGCGCGGGAAGGGAGGCGTTGTCGGCCTTAACCGGCTGGATGGCGCCCGTGGCCAACCCGCCTTTGGCGCGAGTTTCACCCGCGTTGATGAAGATCTTGCGCCCGTGTTCGTCTGTGATACTGACAATCTCGCCAGCCCACGCCGGCCGGGAAAGCGACAAACCCCACACGACCAAGCAGGCGAAGACCATCAGGCAGGACTGGGTCCGATTATGCATCCAGCTCCGAAGCCGCTCCTGCGGCTCTTTAGAATTCATCCCTTCCAGCTCACTCGCGGGTCCTTAACCGAATCTGGCGGCCCACGCTCCTTACCCTGGCCAAGGGATCGCAGCCTGCCGCTTCCGCATCCGCGTCCCCCAGCACCTCGGCGCACTCCGAGCGCCGAGCGTTCCAATGATTATAACATTCCCACCAAAGCGCGCAAAAGCCAATTGAACGAAAGTACTGGATAGTGTCCCAATCCGACTGTAGGGCCGCCCCTCGGGGGGGCCTGGCCGGGGCAAGCCCCGGCCCTACATCTCCTTCCCGGCGTGCGGGACTGGGTCGCGAATCCTGCATTTCTGTCCTGAATCCCGAATCCTGAATCCTCCTTAGGCTTTCCGTTTCGCTTGGTCGGCCACCGCCCGGGCGGCCTTGGCCACGGCTTCGGGATCGCCGAGGTAGTAATGCTGGAGCGCCTTAAGCTGGTCATCAAGCTCATAAACCAGCGGAATCCCGGTCGGGATGTTCAGGCCCACGATGTCCTGGTCCGAAACGTCGTCGAGGTACTTCACGAGCCCCCGCAGGCTGTTGCCGTGCGCGGCGACAATCACTCGCTTGCCGGACCTCACGGTAGGGGCGATGGTCTCGTGCCAGTAAGGGAGGGTGCGTGCTACAGTATCCTTGAGGCACTCGGTCAGGGGGAGTTCTTCGGGCTTCAGGCACGCGTACCGCCGGTCTTTGCCAGGATAGCGATCATCGTCCGGCGTCAGCGCGGGCGGCCGGATATCGTAGCTACGCCGCCAGATTTTGACTTGTTGGTCGCCATACTTTTCTGCGGTCTGGGCCTTGTTCAAACCCTGCAGCGCGCCGTAATGGCGCTCATTGAGCCGCCAGGAATTGTGCACCGGAATCCACATCTGGTCCATCTCCTCGAGCGCCACCCAGAGCGTCTTGATGGCGCGCTTCAAAACTGAGGTGAAAGCGACGTCGAAGACGTAGCCTTCTTTGTTCATTTCGCGGCCCCCGTCAATCGCCTCCTGCATGCCCTTCTCACTCAGCCCAACGTCCGTCCAACCCGTAAACAGGTTCTCTTTGTTCCAGGTGCTCTCTCCGTGCCTCAGTAAAACAACCTTGTACATGAATGCGTCTCCTCCATCATTCGAGATCTTGGCCATGCCTAACCGAACTTCTCATTATATCGGGATTAGACGAGCTCGCAAGGGACCTCGGCGGTGGTGGTGACATTGAGGATGGGATCCCTTTCGAAACGCCGGTCATTCCCGTCCCGCCATGGCGGGAGGAATCCAGTCCGTACAGATCGGGACAAACCAGCACCCCGCTCCTGATCCACTTGAAATCGAACCCCGTCAGCGCCATGATATGCGGACCAGTGTAACGGCATTGCAACATCCCGAGGAGGACAGAACACCATGCCTCGACGCAGGTATTCCATTTGCTCCAGTCTCTTACTTCTTTTCGGAATTTTGTTCTTCTGTGGTTCTACTGCGCGCGCACAAGCGGTCGATCACGATGCGGCGCTGGCCGCGTATCGTTCCGGCAACGCCATGTCCGATGGGTACCGCTTCGCGGAGGCGGCGGCGGCTTACGAGCACGCTGTCAAGCTCGATCCGCAATTTGCGCCCGCCTATCACAACCTCGCCCTCGCCGATGAGATGGTGGACCGGCAAAAAGCTATGAAGGAGTGGCAGCGCTTCATCGAAGTGGCGGAAAAGGACCCGGAGCTTAGGTTCGACGTGGCGCGCGCGCAAGTCCGCCTACAACTGGAGCAAACCTTGCCGACCCTTCCCGACGCGATGCAGCCCTCGCGATATGTTCCGGAAGCAGGGGATTACTACTGGGAGGTGGCCTCAGAAGCAGAGGGGAACCAGTGGAAGATGTTCCCCGTGAAGGTGGACTTGGGGAGCGCGCCACAGATCAAATGGATTCAAGGAACGCGCGAAGCCTTCAACATTTGGAAAGCTATGTTTCCCCTCCAACTCGTCATCCACTCCGAGGAGGCGGACATCCGGGTGAGCTGGGTAACGGACCCCCGTACAATTGACGCAGCGGGCGAAGAGTGGGAGCGCCCCTCATGGGAAGTGGTGGGCGGGGAAATGAAAGAGAAAAGAGTTTGCACCATTACCGTGGACCTGTGTAGGCGAAACTGGACGAAAGACGAGATGCGTGCCATCATCCTGCATGAATTGGGGCACGCCCTTGGCATCAAGGGTCACAGCGACAGCAAGAAAGACATAATGTACTGGCAAATGCAGGACAAAGTGCGGCAGATTTACCTGCCGGCGGTTCCCTTCCCGGTTTTCTGGAGGTCTCTCGTCAAGGAACCCAGCCAACGGGATATCAATACCTTGATCCGCCTTTACAATTCTGCGGGTGTGGCCAAGCGCATGCCGTGATGCGGAGGCTAAAGTCTGTCAGAAAATAGCTGCTAAATCTTGGATCCGATCTTCTGCCCCTAAAGCATCGCTTCGATGATTGCGGGGACGGCTTGGAGGGATTCATCGAGTTTCGCGGGGTTCTTGCCGCCGGCTTCTGCCAAGTCTTTGCGCCCGCCGCCCGAGCCTTCGACGTAAGTCGCTGCCTGCTTCACAATCTTGCCGGCGTCGAGCTCGTGGGTAAGGTCCTTGGTGACTGCGGCGACAAGGCTGACCTTGCCGTCTGAAACACTGCCCAGCACGATCACGCCGGATTGGAGCTTTGCTCTCAGATCGTCAACCATCTGCCGCATGGCGGAGCGGTCCGTGACTTCCACGCGCGCTGCCACCACGCGCACGCCTTTCACCTCGCGCGCTTCTTTCACAAGGTCACTGGCCTGGGAGGTGGCGCGCTTCATCTGCTGCGCTTCGAGTTCCTTGCGGAGCTTTCGGTTCTCCTCTTTGAGGTCGTCGATGCCTTTCATCATGAGACTGGGTTGCCTAGGAGTACCCAGAACAGCCATTACCTGCTTTTGAAAGAAATCGTATTGACGAAGCATTTCTATGACAGTCCACCCGGTGACGGCCTCTATCCGCCGAGTTCCGGCAGCGACGCTCGATTCAGAAACGACCCTGATGAGTCCGATGTCGCCGGTGCGGCGAACATGCGTGCCGCCGCAAAGCTCTTTTGAGAAGTCGTCGATCGTGAGCACCCTGACTTGGTCGGCATATTTCTCGCCAAACAGCGCCATGGCCCCCGCGTTCACGGCCGCGTCGAGGTCCGTGACGGTCGTCACGACTTCGTCGTTCTTGAGGACGTGCTCGTTGACCAAGTCCTCGATGTCCAGCAAATCCTGCTCATCAAGCGCCGCGAAGTGCGTGAAGTCAAATCGCAAGTGGTCCGGGGTGACGAGCGACCCGGCTTGCTTCACATGTGTCCCAAGCGTCTTTCGCAACGCCGCGTGCAGCAGATGCGTCGCCGTGTGATTGCGCCGGATCGCGTCACGGCGCTCTTTATCTACCCTTGCCGTCACTTGCATCCCCACCGAAAGCGGCTGGTGAGCCTTCGCTTTATGAACAATTGAGCCGGTGATGGTTCGCTGGGTGTCTGATATTTCCGCAATCTCGCTGTCACTGGCACCCCAAAAAAAGCGACCGGTGTCCCCTATCTGGCCTCCGGATTCCGGGTAGAACGGCGTATGGTCGAGAACGACCTCAACCCAAGTCCCCGCGGGAGCTTCCTGTACTTTCTGGCCGTTCGCGACCAGTGCCACAACTTGGCAGTTGGTAGATTCCGTCTGCGTGTAGCCGTCAAAGACGGTTTCCTGCTGCTCATACCCAAGGAGTGTTGGAAGTAGATCCGTGTGAGCCTGCACGCCCTTCCAGCTTTCACGACCCCGCTCGCGCTGGCGAGTCATTTCAGCTTCGTAGCCGGCCAAGTCCACGTCCAGTCCATAGTTCCTCACGACGTCACGGACGAAATCAGGGCGAAGCCCAAAGGTGTCGTGAAGCTTGAATAATTCCGAACCTGGTATCCAAGTAATCCCGGCTGGCGGCGGCCCGTATGCGGACCTGTGGAAAGTGAAATCCACAAATGGCATTTCGTTCGGTGCAGGCACGCGGCCGCCGAAATCTCTGTAATACTCTAAATACTTCCACACCGGTAATTGAATTGAACCCCAGTGCGCCGACCTCCGAACAACTGGAGTGTCGGAGATGATCTTAAGAACCTCGTCGGAAGGGCGGCGAGATTCCCGCAAGTCCTTAAATCTCCCCTCATACGACCTGTTGTCTGCGCCCCTGACAATGAAGGGAGCCGCCTCCAACTCCTCCAATCCACGCCTCGTTGTCTGCTCGTAGCGCTCTTCTTCCGCTTTGATCGCTTTGGCAATGTGCCGCTCCGTCTCGAGCAGTTCCGGGTAAGCGTCCTTCATCATTTGGACCACGTGGCCGGCCATCCTGTAGAGGAACGGTTCATTCAGGCCCAGTGTCTGGCCGTGATACAAGGCGCGGCGCATGATGAGGCGCAGGACGTAACCGCGGCCTTCGTTTGAAGGCAGGACGCCGTCAGAAATCAAAAACGTCGCGGCGCGGGCGTGGTCGGCGATGATGCGCAGCGAAACGTCCGTATCGTGATTCGTGCCGTACTCAACGCTGGCAAGACCGGCGGCTTCGTCGATCAAGGGCTGGAACAAGTCGGTATCGTAATTCGATTTTTTCCTCTGCAGGACCGCGGCGATGCGCTCAAGGCCCATGCCGGTGTCCACGCAGGGCTTGGGGAGCAGATCGAGTGCCAGACAGGCGTACCTGTCATCCGAATGCTTGTGCTCGGCCCTAGCCTTCTCATCCCAGTGCGCGGGATAGCCGTCGCGTTCGTAGCGGCAATACCGGCTGTACTGCATGAACACTAAGTTCCAAATTTCGACAAAGCGCCCGCAATCGCAGGGGAATTTGCACTCCGTGTGACCGAGGTCGCTCGCCCCAGGCCCCAGGTCGTAATGAATTTCTGAGCACGGGCCGCACGGCCCCGTGTCGCCCATCTGCCAGAAGTTATCTTTCAAGCCAAGCTCAAAGATGCGATCATTGCCCACCCCCTGAGCGACCCAAAGATCGTGTGCCTCGTCATCGTGGGGAACTAGGTCATGGTCCTCAGGACCAGACCCAGAACCGAGAAAAGTCGTCACGTAAAGCTTCTCTCGTGGAATGGCAAACTCTCTTGTGATCAGTTCCCACGCCCAGGGGATAGCTTCTTTCTTGAAGTAATCGCCGAAGGAAAAATTCCCCAGCATTTCGAAAAAGGTGTTATGACGCGTGGTGCGGCCGACCTGCTCGAGGTCATTATGCTTGCCGCCCGCGCGGACACATTTTTGGGAAGTCGCGGCGCGCGAATAATCGCGCTTTTCGCGGCCCAGGAAAACATCCTTGAACTGGTTCATGCCCGCGTTCGAGAAGAGCAACGTGGGGTCATGGGCCGGGACGAGCGACGAGGAGGGCAGCACGCGGTGGCCGCGTTCTTGGAAGAACTTCAAGAATCGGGTTCTGATTTCACTGGATTTCATGCTCGAATCACTATTCACTATGCACTATTCAGAATTCCCCTTCTCCCCGCTTTCAAGGTCTGCGGCCTCCACTGCCTCCGCGACGGGCCGGAGTTCCGGGCGCGCGCGCACCGCTTTGATAATATCATCGCTGCGGAATCCGCGGCGCAGCAAGCTCTGGCAAAGCGAGGCCAGCTTGGCGCGGGTCAAGGGCAGCCGCAAGGTGCGGAGTTTCTTTTCGAGAGTGTGCTCCAGCAATTCCGGCTCGCTGGTCTCCCCGAAGGCTTGTTGGAGGGCAGGTTCAATCTGGCGGTAATCCACGAGTTTGGCTTTCAGCTCGCGGCGGATGCGGTAGCGGCCGTAAGCGCGGTTGCGGGCCAGCGAGGAAGCATAGTGCTCGGCAAACTTCTTATCGTCCAGGTAGTGGAGCTCGCGGAGACGGGCAATCGCCTTGGGGACCTGGCTTGAGTCCGGATATTTCTTCTGCAGCGCCCGGCGCATTTCGGCCACGGAATAGGGGCGGCGAGCGAGCATCCGCAGGGCTGCGCTGAGCGGGTCTGGTGGCGCTGCTTTATCTCTCTGCAAACCTTCCCACCTCGCCGGCCTTTTCCATCTCGTCGCGAGTGGCGTCCGACGTAGTTCGGATGCCGGCAATACGCAGCTTGAACTCGTCGGGGTTGGAGGAGTTGGTCAGAGCTTCTTCCAGCGTGATCAGGCCCTGCGAGTAGAGGTCGTAGAGCGACTGGTCGAAGGTTTGCATGCCGTACTGGGAAACGCCCGAAGCCAAGGCCTCCGTGATCAGCCGGGTTTTTTCAGGATGGACGATGCAATCCCGGATGTACTCGGTGGTGACCAGGACTTCCACCGCCGGCACTCGCCCGATGCCGTCGGATTTCCTGACCAGACGTTGGCAAACAACGGCCTTCAGCGTGCTCGCCAGTTGCAGGCGGATCTGCTTTTGCTCGGTTGGCTGGAAAACAGTGATGATGCGCTGCACAGTCTCGGTGGCGTCCGTGGTGTGCAAGGTGGAAAGCACCAGGTGGCCGGTTTCGGCGGCCCGCAGGGCAGTCTGGATGGTTTCCAGGTCGCGCATTTCGCCCACCAGAATGACGTCGGGGTCCTGGCGAAGGGCGGCGCGCAAGGCGGAGGCGAAGCTGGGCGTATCCACGTCCACTTCCCGCTGGTTCACAAGTCCCTTCTTATCGCGCTGCAAGAACTCGATGGGGTCTTCGATGGTGATGATGTGGTCGGTGCGCGTGGAGTTGATGCGGTCCACCATAGCCGCCAGGGTTGTGGACTTGCCGCAACTGGTGGTGCCGGCCACCAGCACCAGCCCGCGCGTTTCCTCGCAAATCTTCTCCATCACCCTGGGAAGGGAAAGTTCCTCGAAGGTCTGGATCTTGGTCGGAATCACGCGGAGGACCATGCCAACGTTTCCGCGCTGCTGGAAGACGTTCACGCGGAAACGGGCCAGCCCGGGGACGCCATAGGGCATATCCAATTCGGTGTTTTCCTTGAACTTCTCCTTTTGCCGGTCGGTCATAATGCTGAAAGCAAAGTCCAGCATGTCTTCGGGGGAAATGCGAGCATATTGGGTGAGCGGCTGGAGCTCGCCATCCACCCGGATGTAAGGAAAATTCCCCACCTTCAAGTGCAGGTCGGAAGCCTTATTCTCGCAGGCGGTCCGAAGCAAGGTATCGATGGTCACGCTTTGGCTGCTCATATCTGATCCTCGCTGCCAAGCATTCCTGATTCTCCGTCAACTTAGCATGACGGTCAAAGCTAGTCAAAGGCGGAGAAGCAGGGGTAGTGTGCTAATACGCGACGTAGGGCCGGGGCTTGCCCCGGCCTGGCCGCCCCAAGGGGCGGCCCTACATTCTAATTGAGACACTACCGAAGCAGGTGCCAGGGGCTAGGTGTTGGGGACCGAGGAAATTCCTTTCCCCAGTCCCCAGCCCCTGCCTTCCTGACTTCTGCTCATGAATGGCTTTCCCAGCCACCGTGGGAATTACCGCGCCACGGCGACGGGCTGGCTGCAGAAGGTAAGCCAGCCATACTTGTCCTCCGCCTGCCCCTGCACGATGGAAAGGAAGCGTTCCTGCAAGCTCAAGGTAATCGGACCCGGCTGGCCTTTGCCCACCACAATGCGGTCCACGGAGCGGATGGGGGTGATCTCCGCAGCCGTGCCGGTGAAAAAGACTTCGTCGGCGATATAAAGCATCTCGCGCGAGATGGCCTGCTCGATGACCGTGTAACCAAGCTCATTGGCGAGGGTGATGACAGAATCGCGCGTGATGCCGGGAAGGATGGACGAGGAGAGCGGCGGGGTGATGATCTTGCCGTCGCGCACCATAAAGAGGTTCTCACCGCTCCCTTCGCTGACGTGGCCGGAGGCGTCGAGCGATATGCCTTCCACATAGCCGTTGGTCAGCGCCTCCATCTTCACCAGTTGGGAGTTCATATAATTCGCCGCCGACTTGGCAATCGCCGGCAGGGTGTTGGGCGCAATGCGCTGCCAGGAGGAAACGCACACGTCTACGCCCTGCCGCAGAGCTTCCTCGCCGAGGTATTTCCCCCACTCCCAGGCCAGCAAGTAAATTTCAATCGGATTCTTCAGCGGGCTCACGCCCACCTCGCCGTAGCCGCGGAAAATCACCGGGCGCAGGTAACAGTGCTTGACGTTATTCACCCGCACCAGCTCCACCATCGCCTGGGCCAGTTGATCGCGCGTGAACTTCAGTTCCATGCGATAGATCTTGCAGGAGTTCACCAATCGGTCGGTATGCTCTTTAAGGCGGAAGATGGCGGGCCCCTGCGGAGTGTCATAGCAGCGGATGCCTTCAAAAAGGCACGAAGCATAACTGACCACATGCGACGCCACGTGTATCGTGGCTTCGTTCCAGGGGATGAACTCCCCGTTGTGCCACACTTTTTCGTAATGCTTTACCGCCATGCCTTCCTCCCTGGCCCGTATTCGTAAGCATGCGAATGGCCGGACCCTGCGCGGTTATGTTTCACTGCTTTAATGGCGCAGTTGCTGAAATTATAGCATGAAGCTGGCGCGGCCTTCGCGGATTCACCTGTCCGATCTGGAGGCGGATTCTTTGCTTGCCCTTTCGTTTCTTGCTTCGCGCCCTACGCGACCTTCAGCTCGGAAGTGCAATGCGGGCAGCGCGTCGCCTGCAGAGGAATCGACGAACAGCAGAACTTGCATTCCTTCAGGGCAGGCCCGGCGGGTGCCGGGGCGGGCTTAGGTCTAAGTCTGTTGACTTCACGCACGAGCAGGAAAATCGCGAACGCCACAATCACAAAGTTGATCAGCGTGTTCATGAACAGGCCGTAGTTGAGCGTCGCCGCCCCCGCGGCCTTGGCCTGCGCCAAGCTATCGAAGTGCCGACCCGTAAGGGTGATGAAGAGGTTCGAGAAATCCACTTTTCCCAGCAGCAATCCGATGGGCGGCATCAGGATGTCGTTGACCAGCGAGGTTATGATCCCGCCAAAGGCCACGCCCACCACGATGCCAACCGCCATATCGACCACATTCCCACGCATTGCAAATTCTTTGAACTCTTTCAGCATGGATATTCCTCCTGGGCTTTGTCTCTCCTGTCGAGTTTGAAGCTTTTCGATTGTCCAGTTTCCGCTCCCGCTCCCCCGCACACCTGTCGGAGAGCAGGGTCGGTCCTCTGGCGCATAGTATTCCTCCGATTGAATTGCGGTGATTCCTGCGGCATGTCCCTTGCCACCCGCTCAAGAATAGAGCACAAGATTCTATGTCATAGTTTTCCTGCAAGCGAACTAATTTTGGTGAATTTCCGCAGGCTCCAGTATCATGATGAAGTGGCTGCCTGCACCGACTTTTTTCATGGGGTGGTGACGAGGGCATACTTGCTCACTCAGGGCTGCCCGCTGCAATGACCATGGCAACTGAATCGGTGCGGGGACGGTCTGCGAACCCCCTGCCGCAAAAAAATGAAAGAGCGCCGGGCGAGACAAAGAGCCGCGTCCCGGCGATGTTCCGGGCCCTCCGGTCCCGGAATTATCGCCTGTTCTTCAGCGGCCAGATGATTTCCCTGGTCGGCACCTGGATGCAATCCGTGGCGCAGGCCTGGCTGGTTTACCGGCTTACGGGCTCGTCGCTGCTCCTCGGCTTGGTGGGCTTTGCCGGGCAAATCCCGGTTTTCCTCCTGGCCTCGATTGGCGGCATGGTGGCGGACCGAAGGAGCCGCTATCGCATTGTCATCGCCACCCAGACCTCTGCAATGTTGTTGGCGTTTGTCCTGTCCGCGCTGACGCTTCTAGGCCACATTAAGGTGTGGGAAATCATGGTGGTGGCCTCCTCGCTGGGCTTGGTGAACGCTTTCGACATTCCCGCGCGGCAGGCCTTTGTGGTCGAGATGGTGAGCCAGCAGGACATGGTTAACGCCATCGCTCTCAACTCCTCCATGGTGAACGGCGCGCGCATCCTGGGGCCTGCCGTGGCCGGCGTGATGGTGGCGGCAATCGGCGAAGGCTGGTGCTTCTTTGCCAATGGGGTGAGCTACATTGCGGTGATTGTCGGGCTCTTGCTGATGACCGTGACGCCACGTGCGCGAGGCAGCGGCCGTTCCGGATTCGCGAGCCTTGTGGAAGGCTTTCACTGGGTCGCGCGCACGGGGCCGATCCGCGCCCTGCTGCTCCTGCTGGGCCTTGTCAGCCTGACAGGGATGCCTTACATGGTGTTGATGCCGATTTTTGCTGACAGGGTTTTGCATAGCGGAGCGCAGGGGTTGGGTCTGCTGATGGGCGCTGCGGGAGTGGGGGCGATTATAGGGACACTGGCGTTGGCGGCGCGCCACGGCGTGCGGGGACTGGGAAGATGGGTGATGTTCGCCGCCATGGGATTCGGGGCTGCCCTGGTGCTTTTTTCCATGTCGCACTGGTTCTGGCTCTCCATACTCCTGGTTATGCCGGCCGGATTCGCTATGATTCTGCAAATGGCTTCCTCCAACACTCTCATCCAGACCATGGTCCCCGACGAATTGCGCGGCCGCGTCATGGCCGTCTACTCTATGATGTTTATGGGCATGGCGCCATTCGGGGCGTTGCTTTCAGGAGCGATTGCGCAGCATGTGGGAGCGCCGCTTACCGTCAGGCTGGGAGGGATCATCTGCTTGGCCGGAGGCGCGGTTTTCGCACTGACATGGCCGGCCCTGCGTGGTGAAGCGCGCCAGCTCATCCTGGCGCAGTCGATGGCAGGAGGTGAGCCGCCCGAGGAAATGACCGGGCAGGCGGTTTCGCTGGAGCGGGACGCAAATGCTAAATAGTAAGTAGTAAGTAGTGAATAGTAAATTGTGAGTCATTCGTTTTTTTGAACTGACAACTGACTACTGACAACTGACGACTTACTTCCGAGGGAGGAGAATTCAATGGCAGAAATCAAGACTGATTGGATCATCCTGAATGTGGCGGACGGAACTACCATGCGCGGTTATGTGGCCCGCCCCCAAGACAGCGCCCGGCACACGGGCCTGCTGGTCTTTCAAGAAGCCTTCGGCGTCAATGGATACATCCGGGACGTGACCGAGCGTTTTGCGCGCGAAGGTTACATCGCCGTCGCCCCGGAATTATTCCACCGCACCGCGCCGGGCTTCGAGGGGGCGTACAACAATTTCGAGGCGGTCATGCCCCACGTAATGGCTTTAACCGATCAAAACCTGGCAGCCGACGTCCGCTCCGCTTTCGATTGGCTGGGCGCTGACCCTGGGACCCAAGGGCAGCCGATCGCGTGCATTGGCTTTTGTATGGGCGGGCGCGTGACGTTTCTTACCAATGCCGTGCTTCCCGTACGTGCGGCCATTTCGTTTTATGGTGGTGGAATCGCCCCCAGCCCCTTCGGCCCTGGCCTGCTCAGCCGCGCGGGCGATTTACACGCTCCCCAGCTCCTGTTTTGGGGTGGATTAGACAAGCACATCGGCCCGGAGCAGACTCATGCGGTGACCGAATCTCTTCGTGCGGCTGGTAAACCTTTCGTCAATGTCGAGTTCTCGGACGCTGACCACGGATTCTTCTGCGACGCGCGGTCCAGCTATAACCCCTCCGCCGCCAGGCAGGCGTGGGCGCTCACGCTGACTTTCTTGAACATTTACGCCAGGACGTAGCGCAGGTCCGGTCCCGCACGGCGGGACGGGAATGACTAGCCCGGATTTCTCACCAAGCTGGAACGCTATTGGGGGGGCACAGGAAGGGAGGGACTTCAGCAACGCCGAAATTGCGGCTCGCGCCCTCTTCGTCCCGCGCAGCTTGCGCGGGCATGCGAAGCTTTGGAGTGCGGCAGCTTGCTGCCGCTTTCCGCCCCGCGAGCTTGCTCGCCAGGATTTCAGCCGAGGGAACAATTCCCCGCCAGCAAGCTGGCTCGAGCCAAAGCGGCAGCAAGCTGCCGCACTCCATAGCTTCGCTCAGGATGACAGCCTCGACGGGTTTTTCCGCAGGCTGTAGAGCCCCGCCCTTCCAGACCCGTAGCGGGAAGTCCGCACTAGGTCTCGCAAATGACACCAATACTCCCTGCAGTTCTGCAAGGAAGAAACTGGAAAAATGCGTTAGAATAATATCGGGCTTTCAGTACCCCACAAAACAAAAGGAGGTAATTGCACGCCATGCCGCATATTGACAAGCATCCGCCCGGGGCTTTTTGTTGGATTGAACTTTCGACCACCGATCAGAATGCCGCCAAGAGCTTTTACAGTTCGTTGTTTGGTTGGGCCAGCCAGGATTTTCCAATGGGTCCGAACGACTTCTATACCATGTTTCAACTCGAGGGGCGGGACACCGGCGCTGCGTACACCATGCGTCCTGAGCAGCGGTCCCAGGGCGTGCCGCCGCACTGGATGATTTACACTGCCGTCGAAAGCGCGGACGAGGCCGCCGGCCGCGTCGCGCAGCTTGGAGGGAAGTTGCTTGCGCCGCCGTGCGACGTTTACGACATAGGCCGTATGGCCGTCGTGCAAGACCCGACGGGGGCTGTATTCGCCCTCTGGCAGCCCAAAAGCCACACTGGGACGGGAATCTCCGGCGTGCCTGGCACCCTCTGCTGGGCGGACGTAATGACGCCGGACCCCGCGCGCGCCAAGGAGTTTTACTCCAGTCTATTCGCTTGGAGGATTATCAAAGGCGAAAATGATCCCTCCGGCTACCTGCACATCGCCAACGGGGAAAAATTCATCGGCGGGATTCCGCCTGCGAATTTTCTGGGTCCAAATGTTCCCCCTCACTGGCTGGTGTATTTTCTGGTCTCGAATTGCGATGAGACGGCCGCCAAGGCCAAGGAACTGGGCGCCAAGACCCTTTTGGCCCCCACGACCATGGAGAAAGTTGGCCGCTGGGCAATTCTGGCAGACCCTCAGGGCGCAGTGTTTGCCATCTTCCAGCCGTTGCCGCGCAATTGATGCTTTCTCGAAACGCCCATGGGCGAGAGGCCCACGCAGTGCCCCACCTGGAGGCAAACTCAGGAGTCAGAAGTTAGGACAAGAACAAGCAGCACGGCCACCGGTCTTTCCTGAATCCTGACTCCTGACTCCTGAATCCTGCATTTGGCCGGGCCAGAGAGTTTGACTCACTCCCGCCGAGCCGTTATAGTAGTTTGAATTCAATAATTCTGCGGGCCTGGTTAGGAGAGGGCGGAGTTGGACAAAGAGATTCCCAAGGTTTATTCCCCTGACACTATTGAGCCACACTGGGCGCGGTCCTGGGTGGCGCAGAAGCTCTACCGCCCTTCCGACGACCCTGCTCGCCCGCGTTTCTGCTTGGTGATTCCTCCGCCCAACATCACCGGCATGCTCCATATGGGCCACATGCTGGAGCATACGGAGATTGACATCCTGATGCGCTGGCATCGCATGAGCGGCAAGGACGTCCTCTGGTTGCCGGGCACCGATCACGCCTCCATCGCCACCCAACTGATCGTCGAGCAGGAACTCGGCCGGCAGGCCTTGCCCGACCTCGAGCCCGGTTCCTCAGCCCGCGCGGCCTGGCGCCGCGAAGGCCAGCGGCGGCGCGTCGAGATGGGCCGCGAGAAGTTCCTGGAACTCTGTTGGAAGTGGAAGGAGCAGAACGGCGGGACCATCCGCCGCCAGATGGAGCGCCTCGGCGCCTCCTGTGACTGGATGCGCGACCGCTTCACCCTGGACCCGGCTTATTCGCGTGCCGTCCAGGAAGTCTTCGTCCGGCTTTACAACGAAGGGTTGATCTATCGCGGCAAGTACATCGTGAATTGGTGTCCCCGCTGCGGCACCGCCGTCTCCGACCTGGAAGTGGTTCACGAAGAGCGCCCGGGGCATTTGTGGTACATCCGGTACCCCTTTGAAGATGGTTCCGGTTCTATCACGGTGGCCACCACTCGGCCCGAGACCATGCTGGGCGATACCGCAGTAGCGGTGAATCCCGCCGACGAGCGGTACCGCTCCGCTCTGGGCCGCAAATTAGTCTTGCCGCTTCTCAAGCGCGTGATTCCCGTCATTGCGGATGATTTCGTGGACCCACGGTTCGGTACAGGTGCGGTAAAGGTGACGCCGGCTCATGACCCGAACGACTATGACATGTCGCTGCGCCACAACTTGCAGCGCGTCGAGGTGATCGATACCTCCGCAACCATGACGGAAGACGCCGGCCCTTACCTGGGTTTGGACCGTTACGAGGCGCGGGAGAAGGTTGTCCAGGATCTTCGCGAGCAGGGCCTGCTTGAAAGGATTGAGGATTATCCCCTGAGCGTCGGGACCTGCCAGCGGTGCAAGACGGTGCTCGAGCCGTTGCTCTCCACGCAGTGGTTCATGAAGATGAAGGAATTGTCTGAGCCTGCCATCCGGGTGGTGGAAGAAGGGCGCATCCGCATCACGCCGGAAAACTACAGAAAGATCTACTTCGACTGGATGCGCAATATCCACGATTGGTGCATTTCGCGGCAGCTCTGGTGGGGCCATCGCATACCGGTCTGGTACTGTGACGCCTGCGGCGAAGTGATCGTCGGGCACGTTGCGCCACTGGCATGCCCGCAATGCAAGGCCACGAATCTGCGGCCCGAAATGGATGTATTGGACACCTGGTTCAGTTCCGCACTCTGGCCTTTCGCCACTCTCGGCTGGCCGGACGACACTCCGGACCTGCGCCGCTTCTACCCCAACGACCTCATGATCATGGGTTTCGACATCCTGTTTTTCTGGGGCGCGCGAATGATCATGATGGGCATGAAGTTCATGCACGACGTGCCCTTCCGCGAGCTTTACATTCATGCCCTGGTGCGCGACGCGGAAAAGCAGAAGATGTCCAAGACCAAGGGCAACGTGGTTGACCCCCTCGAGGTAACTGAAAAATACGGCACGGACGCGGTGCGTTTTGCCTTGGCCATCAGCGCCGCTCCCGGTACCGACATTGCTTTCAGTGTAGACAAGATTGAGTCTTACCGCGCCTTTGCCAACAAGATTTGGAATGCCGGGCGCTTCATCCTTATGAACCTGGAAAAGCTGCCGGAACCTTGGCACGACCAGCTTGCCGAGGCGTTGCGGCCGGTTCCTGAACTGGGTTTCAGTGCGGTCACTTCACTCGAATCTTTGGCGCTGGCGGACCGCTGGGTCTTCTCGCGTTTGCAGGCGGTGAGCCGGAAAGTGGACGAAGCCCTGGCCGGTTACCGCTTCCACGAGGCGGCCTACGAGGTCTATCACTTTTTCTGGCACGAGATTTGCGACTGGTACCTGGAATGGGTCAAGCCGGAAATCACGCGCCCTGACGATGGCGCGAAAGTTTCGCCGGCCTGGATCAACCTGGCGCGAGTGTTTGAATCCGCGCTCCACTTGCTCCATCCCTTCATGCCGTTCATTACCGAAGAACTTTGGCGCCGGCTTCCGCGCGCCGGGCGCGAGAGTTCCATATCCTTGACGGGTTTCAACCTGGTCAGCGAGCGTGCCGCGGACCCCATCTCGGAAAGGCAATTCGAGTTGATCCAGGATTTGATTGTTTCTCTGCGCAACGCCAAGGCGGAAATGGGCCTGCAAAAGGTGAAGCCCAGCGCGCAGGTGGGGTGCGAAGACTTGCGCTGGCTGGAACTGTTCCGCTCGCACCTGGAGACCATCCTGCGCCTTTCGGCCTTCCAGGCTCTGAGCTTCACTCGCGAGCGGTTGGAAGCGACGGCTCAAGGTGTGCGCGGGGGCCCGGTATTCGATCTGCGCATTTTCCATGAAGAGCCAGCGGACCACGAAGCGGAACGGTCGCGTCTAAGAAAAGAGAAAGAGAAGCTGGAGCGGGCGCTTGCGCAAGCGAAGGCGCAACTTGAGAATCAGGAGTTTGCGGAGCGGGCGCCGCGCGAGGTCGTGCGGGGGGTGGAACACCGTCACTCCGAGATGAACGACCGTTACAAGAAAGTGGTCGAATCTTTGGAAAGGCTTGGCTGAACCGTGGGATACCTCAGTCCTTTGACCATTGGCGATCTCTCCGGGCCCCTGGACCTGTCTTCAGGAGAGCTGCGTGCTCTTGTCGACATGGCGCTGGCAGAAGACCTCGGCCAAGGCGACCTGACGACCTCGGTTACCGTGCCGGCGGGAATGAGAGCTTGCGGGACCTTCCGCAGCAAGCAGAGCCTTGTCGTGGCCGGGCTACCCGTGGCGGCTATGGTGTTTCTAGTCCTCAAGCCGACCGTCGAGTGGAACCCCGCGCTGGAAGACGGCTCGGATGTTGCGGCCGGAACCGTACTGGCGAACGCCTGCGGCCCCGCCGCCACCTTGCTCGCCGGTGAACGTGTGGCGTTGAATTTCCTCCAACATTTAAGCGGGATTGCAACCTATGCGCGCCGCCTTAAAGAAGAGCTGGCGGGAACCCGAGCGGAATTTCTCGACACGCGAAAGACCACCCCGGGACTTCGCAACCTTCAGAAATACGCCGTCCGACTGGGGGGTGGCCAGAACCACCGTTTGCGGCTGGACGATGGAATTTTGATCAAGAATAATCACCTGCGACTGGTGGGCGGAATACGTGCCGCGGTGGAGAATGCCAAGCGCCATCGCCCGGCGGGATATCACATCGAGGTGGAAGTGACCAGCCTCGCCGAATTGGAAGAAGCGCTCGAGTGCGGCGCCGACGGCGTACTGCTGGATAATATGACCCCCGTCGAGGTCCGGCAGTGCGTGGAGCGCGCGGCGGGACACATACGGTTGGAAGTCTCAGGTGGAATCGACGCCACGAACATCCGCGCTTATGCCGAGACAGGTGTGGATTATATTTCCGTGGGAGCACTGACGCATTCGGCTCCCGCCGTGGACATCAACTTTCGTATCGAACCTGTGTAGGGCGAAGCGATTTGGAGTGCGGCCCGCCGCGGCGGGCCGCACTCCACAGCGCAGGGAGAGAGCCGGGACTCATGGCTGCCGGAAGCACCGAACGCAAGATCGATAAGATGATCCACCTGTTGGTGAAGAACGCCATGGTGGTTGTTCCGGGGCCGAAGATTGCCTCCGAAATCGGGGTAACGCGTTCTGCGGTGTGGAGCTGGGTCAGGGAGTTGCGAGAGGTTGGTGTGGAGATCAAGGGCCACCACGCCACCGGCTATCAACTTTTGAAGATGCCGGACATCCTCGTACCCAGCTTGATCCAGGCGGAATTGGGTGAAAATGAGATTGGGCACAGCATCTTCCACCACTTCCGCACAAGCTCGACAAACACGGCCGCCTTGAATCTTGCCCAACAGGGGGCGGAGCACGGGACGGTAGTGGTGGCTGAGGAACAAACGGCTGGCCGCGGGCGTTTGGGCCGTACTTGGTACTCGGAAAAATCCAGCGGCATCTATGGGTCGGTCATACTTCGTCCACCGTTCTCCCCGACCGCGGCCCCGATTCTCACCCTCATGGCCGGCGTGGCAACCCAACACGCTCTGAGTTCGGTCACGGGACTTGGCGTGGATATTCGCTGGCCCAACGACTTGCTGGTGAATGGGAAGAAGGTCTGCGGCATCCTCACGGAAATGAATGCGGAGCTGGGCCGGCTGCATGCCGTCGTGCTGGGGATCGGCATCAACGTCAATCATAGCGAGATGCCAGCCGAGCTGAAGCCCTTTGCCACTTCGTTGCGAATCGAGAGCCAAAGGACCTGGTCGCGCGTGCAGATTTTCATTGCCTTGCTGAAAGAACTGGAAAGGTACTACCACCTGCTCTTGGAAAAGGGTAGTGCCGCCATCGCCGAGCACTGGGCGGCCGCATCCACCTATGCCAATGGCAAGCGCATCCGCATCATGACCGCTGAGGGTGAATCACTTGCCACAACGGCCGGCGTCGATCCGAGCGGCGCGCTCCGGGTGCGGTATGACGACCGGCACGAAGAGATCCTGGTGGCCGGAGAGGTTGGGGAAGTAAAATGAGAAACCAGTGGTCAGTTCTCAGTTGTCAGTCATCAGTAGTCAAAGAAGTGAGTTCAAGAATTCTGTCATGCTGAGCGAAGCGAAGCATCTCGGCAGTTTGCAGCTGGCCCAGGAGCAGAAAGAACAACTGCAGAGATTCTTCGCCCGCCAAAAGGCGGCGGGCTCAGAATGACAGTATTCCACACTGATAACTGAGAACTGAAGACTGATGACTTGCTTATGCTACTCGTCATCGACGTAGGAAACAGCAACACGGTTCTGGGAGTTTTCGAGGGCAAGGAGCTGCGCGCCCAATGGCGGCTGAAGACCGACAAGTCGCAGACCGCAGATGAATACGGCATCCTGACCCGTAACCTCTTCACGCTGGACAGCGTCCAGGCGAACCAGATCGATGGCATCATGGTCGCCAGCGTGGTGCCGACGCTCAACCCGGTTCTGGAGGAAATGGCCTGGAAATATTTTCACCTGAAGCCGCTCTACCTGACCCCGGGCACGCGCACGGGAATGGCCATCCATTACGATAACCCGCAAGAAGTGGGCGCAGACCGCATCGCCGACAGCGTGGCCGCCTTTGAGAAGTACGGCGGCCCCTGCATCATTGTGGACTTCGGCACGGCGATAACTTTCGACGTGGTCTCCGAGAAGGGCGAGTATTTGGGTGGGGTCATCGCGCCGGGTCTGGGCATCTCCGCCGAAGCGCTCTTCGAGCACGCGGCGAAATTGCCGCGCGTCGAGATACGCGAGCCGCAGCGCGTGATCGGCACCAATACGGTGGCCAGCATGCAATCCGGACTCTT
Source organism: Terriglobia bacterium (assembly GCA_049514395.1). Lineage (GTDB taxonomy): Bacteria > Acidobacteriota > Terriglobia > UBA7540 > UBA7540 > CAVROP01. The sequence continues at coordinate 19,186 of JBEKVC010000009.1, read as the reverse complement.
CTACGGAGCCGTGGGTCTGGTGGATGGCATCCTGGACCGCCTCTGCCATGTGCTTGGCAAGAAGACCAAGGTGATTGCCACCGGTGGGCAGGCGTCGCTGGTGGCCGGCGCCTCAAAATATAAACCCCCCGTCGAGTCGTCGCTCACCCTCGAAGGCTTGCGGATAATCTACGAACGCAATCGTAAGAAGTAATCAGTTATCAGTTGTCAGTCGTCAGTTAAAGACCTCTGTCATTCGAGCGCAGCGAGGAATCTCGGCGGTTTGTAGGTGGAGGGGGCTGAAAGAACAACCGTAGAGATTCTTCGCCCGTCAGCCGACGGACTCAGAATGACAGCATCACACTGATAACTGATAACTGATAACTGATCGGTTGGCGGCGGTGGAAAACTATTTCAATTACTTCACCGAAATCGAAGAACGCTATCAGCAATGCCGTGGGACGAAGACGCTCCTCTCACCTCTTGATTGGGCTCTCATCGAATCCTGGAAGGACTCCGGCATTCCGCTCGAAGCGGTTCTGGCGGGTATCGTGCGCGCTTTCGAGAAGTTCAAGGCACGCCAGCGAAAATACAGGATGGTCAACGCTCTGGCGTATTGCACGCAAGAGGTCCTGCGTGCCGCCGAGGAGGCGCGCGGCGGTGAAGCTCAGGGTGGCACGCGGAAGGATTCGCCTCCTCCTTTTGCCTTGGAGGACATCCTGCGCTTTCTGAATCGCAACGCGGAGACCGCGGAAATCGCCTCCCGCAAAGCAAGGGAGCAAGGCCGGCAGGTTCTGGCGGACGACCTGGTCTCAGCGGCGGCATCACTTCGCGAAACCGCCTCGCAGGAGCCCGCCAAACTCCTCGCCAACCTGGAAGAATTGGAGATACGCCTGACCGCTCTGGAAGAAAAGCTGACCGCTTCACTCACTCGCGCCTCTTCCGTCGAACTCCTGGCCGAGATCCAGGGACAAGTTGAACGCGGGCTGGGGCCTTACCGCCGGAAAATGTCTGGACCGCAGATCGAATCGTTGCAGCGGCAGTTCCTGAAGAGGCGCTTGCTGGAGCATTACCAGCTTCCGCGCTTGAGTTTGTTCTATATGTGAGGCGCCGGTGGCGCTGTCCGTCGTCCATGGCCCGATGTCCGTGGTCCGTAGCTTGTGGGCCCACTGTCATGCTGAGCGAAGCGAAGCATCTCGGCAGTTTGTAGGTGGCCAAGGGCAGAAAGAACAACTGCAGAGATTCTTCGCCCCGACAAGTCGGGGCTCAGGATGACAGGTGTTGGCGAAATGCCGTTCGAACTTACTCCTAGCAAGCTGATTTACGGAGGCGAGGCCCTGGGCCACCATGCGGGCCGCACCGTTTTGGTTCCTCGTGTCCTGCCTGGGGAGCGGGCGGAGGTGGAGGAAGTTCGGACCGCCAAAGGAGTGGTCCATGCTCGACCTCTGCGGATTCTGCAAGCTGCCCCGGAGCGAATAGACCCACCTTGCCCTTATTTCGGCCGCTGCGGAGGCTGTCACTACCAGCACCTCAGCCCGGAATTACAGTTCACAACCAAGCGGGAAATTCTGCTCGAGACGCTGCGCAGGCTAGGGGGAATCGACTGGAAGGGAGAAATCCCGTTGCACGCCGGCCTTGCCTGGAACTACCGGAACCAGGCTCAATTCAAGATCCGCCGGCAAACCGACGGTCGGGTCGCGCTGGGCTTTTTCGAGCCCCAGTCACACCGAGTCCTTCCCATCGAGTGCTGCCTCATTCTTTCGCCCTGCCTCAATTCCGTGCTGGCTGAATTGCGGCGGCCGGAGTGGGCGCAAGGGCTCGCGGATTTCCTGGAAATCGAGCTGTTCGCTGACCAGCGCGATGAGGAAGTCATGCTCACCCTGCGGGGCGAAGCCGCGAGCGTTGAAGGCGAACAAACGGGCCGTGTCCTGCTGGAGAGAATTCCGGGTGCGGTGTGTGTTGCCCTTGAATTCAGCAACAGATTCCTCGTACTCGGCAAGCCGGCGCTGAATTATTCCGTGGGTGGATTCAACTATCGAGTCAGCCCAGGCTCCTTCTTTCAGGCCTCGCGCTTTCTCAGGCTCGAACTCGTGACTTCGGTAACAGGCGAGGAGCGGGGTGAACTCGCCCTGGACCTCTTTGCGGGGGTCGGGTTGTTCTCACTGCCGTTGGCCCGGCGCTTCAATCGGGTCGTGGCAGCGGAAGCGAACCTCACCTCCGCCTCGGACCTGAAGGCCAATGCGGAAGCGAACGGACTTGCGAACCTGCGCGCGGCCGGCGAAACAACCTACGATTTTTTGCGCCGCTTTGCGCAGGCAGAGCCGGACCTGGTGGTGATGGACCCGCCGCGCGGCGGCGTCGATGCCGGCTCGTTAAGGCTCCTGGCCGCTCTGAGGCCGCGCAAGATTCATTACCTCTCCTGTAGCCCGCCCACCCTGGCCCGCGACCTCAACTTTCTTGTGGGCCACGCCTATCAATTGGACTCCATCGAAATGTTTGACTCCTTCCCGCAAACCTACCACATTGAGTCCCTCGCCAAGCTCACTCCCAACCACCACGCCCGGCCTTAACAGTCTGCTGAATAACCTGGATGCGATGACCGCTGGCGAGCAAGACATCCCCATATGAGAATTTAGTTTGTGGAGCGCTTGGAGGTGAAGAGTAGTTGCGCTAGAATGTGGGACCAGGAACGGTTTGAATTGTCGGGTAGTCGACAATTCAGGCGAGCTTAGCATCAGGAGGTATCTCTCCATGACAACCCGTACCAGGATTCTGTCGCTAGTTTTCGTGGCGGTGGTGGCGAGCCTGGGGGCTTTAATTGCTCAGGCTCAGAAGAAACCCGCCATTGCTTATCCCGCTTTTCCCAACGATCCCCGTCATTGGAGGCACGTCAAGACCATGGTGATTTTCAGCTCAGAGAACAAATTATTTGAAAGGTTTGGAGGCCTCCACAACGTTTACGTGAATGACATCGGCTGGCCCGCGTTTAAGAACGGCAAACTCTACCCGGACGGTTCCATGCTCGCCCTCGAACTCTATGACATCAGCAGCCATGGGGGAGCGATCGAGCCTCGGGGACTGAAGGCCCTCTATGTGATGAAGAAGAATGGCAAGCTTTATCCGGACACCGGTGGCTGGGGGTTTGAGGTTTTCCAGGGCAACACCGAAACACCCACTTTGAAGGATATGAAGCCATGTTTTGACTGCCACAAACCGTGGAAGGACAAGGATTACGTCAAGTCGGAATATATGCAGTAGCGGGCACTGAGGAAAGCAGATTGGACGCCTGCTGCCGCGGCGGTGCGTCTCCGAGCGGATAGACAAGTTCGCGGTGTGGCGCGGAGGAAGCGGCAGTCGGGCTCGCCGGGCGCGAGGTCTGCGGGTGGCGCAGACGTGCTACGGGGTGGCCTGCGTGCGGATTAGCCGCCGCTACTGAACTGCTACTTGCGGGGTTTGATTTGCGCCGCTTGTAGATTCTCCCTGTATTCAGGCCACCTTATTACGATGGCCGCTATCATATGCGTTTCATTACGTGGTCATTGCTGAATGCTTTCACGGGCGAGTTGTGAGCTGCAAAGGGACGGGCGCAGGCTCCTGACCCCCTCACCCGGCCCGCCCCGGCTGAAGAAAACGCCGGCGGCGGTCCACCCTCTCCCCCAAGGGGGAGAGGGCTGGAGTTTCTACATTTTTCACGTGACACCCGCCGGGTTCACTGACACACCGCACCGTAGGCTGGCGCATACCCCGCTTTCTGCGCCTCTTTCTGCGTCAAGTATTGTCCCGTCAAGGTGCGACCATACCAAGGTGAATCAGGGCAATGGTATTTCATCGTGCGACTGTTAACCCAAACCTTAACATCGGGCCTGCCTCCCTCCCGCATCTGGGTTTTAGCGCCGGGCGTCGCAGCCCTGGGTGGCGAGTATGGCTGCGCGTTGGGCGGCGGGGGAGCTGCTGAGGGCCGCAAGCGCCGCGCAATTCCTACGCCAATGATAAAAAATGCGACCGTAACTACCAGCACGAGAGCCAGGAAGAGGAGGTGCTGAGGCTTGGGAGAGTACTTGCTCTTGGGAGGGAGGGAGTCGGGGTGGTCGGACTCCATTCGCAGGTCGCGCAAGACCTCGCTTGCGCTGTGGTAGCCCCGGGCAAGGTCAGTATCCATGCATCGTTCAATAATGGTGGCGAGGCCGCTCGGGACTGTTCGAGGCAGTTTCAGCTTCCCCCGCGAACCCGCTACGGTTCGGGAGGGTGGGTCTTCTCCCGTTGCCATTTGGTAGAGAAGGGTTCCAAATGCCCACACGTCACCCTGAGCGGAGACAAGTTGACCGCGCGGAGATCGCGCGGCCGAGCCAAAATCGACGAACTTGGCCTCGGCGTCCGGGCTGATAAGAACGTTGGAGGCTTTGACGTCCCGGTGGATTACCCCGTGTTCATGGGCATAGGCTAAAGCTTCGCAGAGCTGAACAGCGAATCGCAGTAGCAGGGTGGGCGCAAGCGGGCCGTCCTCTAACTTCTCGACCAGCGATGGACCGTCAACATACTCCATCGCAATGTAGGGGAGATTGCCCCCCTCCGCCTCAACCTCGCCGACATCATAGATGGTGCAAATATAGCGGTGGTCGAGGCAGCTCGCCAGCCGCGCTTCCTGAAGCGTCTCCGCCCAGCCCTCCTCGTCGGCCCTGTTCAACACCTTGATGGCTACTCGGCGATCCAGCCGCATATCTCGAGCCAGGTACACGGTGCCGTTTTGCCCATGGCCGAGTTCATGCTCGATCGTGTAGTGGCCGACCGTTTGGGGCGGCATGAGGCAGATCTCTTGTCAGCGCTGGCGCTTCTCCGGTAATTTCTTAGCGCCGTGACGATCTGACTATGTTATCGTCAGTTAGGCTACCACCAGGCCTTAGCAAAGGCAACATCGCGCATGAGAAGCCCCCTGCTCCTAATCGCGGCCAGTTTTGGGCTGGGAATATTTCTGGTTGGTTCCGGGCACGCCCACTGGTTTGTGCTGGGCGCGCTTCCGGCTTGTGTCGGGCTTTGTTTGCTTGCTGGTTTGCTCATGTTGCGCGCGGGTTGGGAGCGGGTTTCTCTGCTCCTGGCGCTGACCGGCTTTCTTGCTGCCGGGGCTTCCGCAGGCTGCTTGTTTGAGTACCGATTCCCGCCCAACCATGTCAGCAAGCTGGCCGCGCGGCGGGTTGACCTTGAAGACCCTATTCGCCTGGAAGGGCAAGTCATCTCCACACCCATCCGCACTGCTTACGGGCTTCAATTCGACCTTGAAACAGAGCGTGCCGAAAGCGGGGAACGCTCTTACGATTGGACTGGAAAAGTGCGGCTGCGCCTTCAGGCGTCCGAGCATCCGGAAATTTCAGCAGCTCTGGACTCGTTGCGTCTTCAGTACGGTGACGTCATCCGAGTTTTGGTGCGCCTGCGAAAGCCGCGGACTTATCAGAATCCCGGTAGCTTCGATTTTCGCCGATGGATGGAATCAACCGAGGACATCTATTGGGTTGGCACTATCAAGAATCCCCTCCTGGTTGAAAAGCTGCCCCGCTCACGCCACCCAGGGATTTGGACACTGGTTGAGCAGATTCGGAACAGGTTGCTACGATCTATAGACAATCTTTACCCACGCTGGTCTGCGCAGGGGCGGTGTGGCACGGTGCTCAAGGCGGTATTGCTGGGCGACCGGTCTGCGCTGGACTCCGAAACCATCGAGAATTTTCGCAAAACGGGGCTCTATCATCTGCTGGTGATCGCCGGCCTTCACGTTGGCCTGCTGGTGTTGCTGGCAAGTTGGCTGCTGCGCTTGTTTCCGCTCGGCGAACCGTCAAGACGCTTAATCGTTCTTGCGCTTCTCCTGTTCTATTCCGTTTTGGTTGAGCAGCGGGCGCCCACGTTGCGCGCCACCCTGATGATTTCGCTTTATTTGCTGGCCCGGCTGCTTTACCGCGGTCATTCCACGTTGAACGCTATTGGGCTGGCGGCACTCATCCTGCTGCTCGCGCGCCCAGCTTGGCTATACGAATCCGGATTTCAACTTTCCTTTTCAGCGGCGCTGCTCATTGCCGGTCTGGTGGCGCCCATCCTCGCACGCACAACGGAGCCCTATCGGCGCGCTTTACGTAATCTGGACGAAAGCACCCTGGATGTCCAACTGGCTCCCCAGCAGGCGCAATTCCGGCTGGACCTGCGGGCACTGATCACAGGGTTAAGAACGCGGTGGCGATTTCTGGAGCAGCATGGCGCGTTGGCCAGCGCCGTCGTGACAGGGCCAACGAGGCTCATGCTCTGGACGGCCAACATCCTGCTCTTCTCCACCGTCCTCCAGGTCGGCCTGATGCTGCCCATGGCAGCGACTTTTCACCGAGTGGCCTTTGCGGGAATCATCCTTAATGCTCTGGCCATCCCCTTAATGACCTTACTCCTGGCGCTTGCTGTTCCGACCGTGTTACTGGGCGCTCTACTTCCTGCACTGGCTGCCTGGCCTGCGAAGGCGCTGGCAGTCGTCATGGCAGGGCTGTTTGCCTTGACGGGTCTACCACGTTTGCCGGCCTGGCTTTCGTTCCGAGTGCCGAACCCGCCGTTGTGGGTTGGCTGCGGGTTTGTGCTTTCCATACTCATAGCCGCTGTAGCGCTGGGCAGGCACGCTTGGACCTTTCGGCTTTCGCTGGCGGCTCTTGGACTGATGACGGCGCTGGTCGCCATTCACCCTTTCTCCCCGCGACTTCCGTCTGGAATTTTAGAGATCACAGCGCTTGATTGCGGCCAGGGCGATTCACTCTTTCTGGTGCTTCCTGACAAAACCACGATGCTGGTTGATGCGGCAGGAACCCGCAACCGCAGCACGAGCGAAGGCGCGTTTCAAGGCCGGCTCTGGGACCCAGGAGAAGATATCGTGTCGCCTTACTTGTGGTCGCGGGGGGTCAAGAGGATTGATATCGTCGTGCTTTCTCATCCCCACGAGGACCATCTCGGAGGCCTTTTTGCGGTCGTCCGAAACTTCCAGATCGGCGAGTTCTGGCACGCAGCAAATTCTGCTACCCCCGCCTACTCGGGTTTGCTGGAGAGGGTAAGGCAAAAGGGCGTTGCTGAGCGGACGTTGGCGGCAGGAGACGAGCTGGAGCGTGGTGGCGCCATCGTTCGCGCGTTGTGGCCCGCGCGGTCGCGGCGCCCGTCTGGGTTTCCTTCCCATGATGATTCGCTGGTTCTCCGCCTCAGCTACCATGGAGCGAGCGTGCTTCTGCCGGGCGACATCAGCACCGAAGTCGAGCAAGCACTGCTGGCTTCCGGAGAACCCTTGGAGAGTCAAGTTCTGAAAGTGGCCCACCACGGTTCGGATTCATCCACCAGTACGGAATTCCTCGCCCGGGTTAACCCTCGCGTGGCCATCGTCACGGGAGGCTCGGGCGGATTTGGAAACCTGCCCAGCCCGGAAACTCTGGGGCGCTTGCGCGGGCGGGGGATTCGGGTTTTCCGTCCGGACGTTGACGGAGCCACGACGGTGCAGATGTGGGACAGTTCTTTGGCGGTCCGCGGCTATCCCGGATTTCTCACCACCCTCTGCCGTTTTGAGGCGGGCGACCGGAAGGGCGGGGTTTTAACCCCGCCGTAAAACGGCTCTCAACCTTCTGTTCCTTTCGCGCCCCGCGCAATCCGTCAGCCGACGGACTGCGCGGGGCGCGAGACGTGGGAAAAATCAGAAGCACCGGTAACGGCGGGGTTAAAACCCCGCCCTTCCCGAATCGTAGCGAGAAACTCCGGCTATGGCGCCTTGCCCGCAGATCCAACCACGCCCTCAGCCGCAGCCTCTACGGCGGGCGCCTTGACTCTCCATGTCCGATAGAGCGAACTGGACACCTGAGCGCCAAAAAGCATGATGGCCGAGGAAATGTAGACCCAGGTCATCAGGGCCACCGCCACCCCGATCGAGCCATAAAGCTGGCGGTAATTGAGAAAAGGAAGGAGATGAGTAAACAGCGAGCGCGTCGCTGCCCACAAAAGAGCCGTCAGTAATGCCCCGGGAAAAGCCTGGCGAAAAGCCATCGGGCGGTTGGGCAGCCGCTCAAACAGGACCAAGAACATGCAGAGCGTAATACCGAAAGTGGCGGCCACGAAGAGGGCGCGATAGGAGAATTCCACGAGGGGGAGCACAGAGCTTGCAACCCAGGTCCTGAGCCAGGCGTGGGTGTACCTGCGCGTTCCCACGAGGAGCGTCGAGAACATGGCGAGGAAGCCGAAAATCCCCGCCATCTCCAGGGCCAGAAGCCGTCGTCGCCACCAACTTCGCCGCTTCTCCACCTCCCAGGCGCGGTTCAGGGCCCGCTCGATGGGAAGAAAGACACCGGAAGAGCTCCATAACAGAAGTAGGATTGACAGGATGCTGACCCTTCCATAAGCTCGCGAAATGCCCACCAATTCCCTCATGACGAAATCTGCCTTGACGGGCAGGTAGTGTTCCAAGACCAGGGCCAGCCGGCCGGAGAGCTCATAGCGGCGGATAAATAATCCGCTCGCCGCCAGAAGCAGGAACAGCAAGGGGAAGAGGGCGAGCAGACTGTAGTAGGCGATGGAGGCTGACACCGTTAGGGAATTCTCGCGGAAGAAGTTCACGAGCGAGTCGCGGAGTACCTCACGCACTTGCCGCCAGCGCCCAGGGAGCAGGGTCTTTCTTTTCGCCGTAATTTCAGTCGCCATCGTTAGTAGGGGCACGCCGTGGCGTGCCCGTACGGTTGGAGTCCGGCGTTCACCTTGCGGCCTACGCAATCCGCACTCGCCAGCCTTTATTAGCTTATACTAGAATTGTCTCGAGTAGGGCGAGTTGTGTTCAACTCGCGGGAGAGAGGAGGCCACCGCCGTGGCCAGCAAAGAGGAAATCCTCGAGGAAAACCGAAAGGTAAGGCGCCTGCAAATCGCCGTGGACCTGGTCCTGAACGTGGTTGCTCAAACCGATATTCCCGTGGAGGAGGCCTCGGAACTCGTTGCCCAAACCCGCCGCTTCGCCCTCAACCTTTTCCCGGACAAAGCGCAGGTCTACGACATCATCTACCAGCCCAAGTTCAAGCGCTTACTGGCTGAGAAATACCGAATGGTCTGAGCGGCGATATTTCCTCGACCGCCTTAGGCGTCGCCGCGTAATAACCGTTCCATTCTCGACTCGGAACCCCCTCCCCCCTGTCCGAAGCTGTGAAATAATCGATCTTCGTAATATGTCGCTGAAGATTATTCGACAACTTACCCTCTCCCCCTCGGGGGAGAGTGGAGAGTTGATTCGATACCTACCGCCCTCGGTCGCCCTGGCGACAGGGGGTGTTCCCGCCCCGCTCCGGCTGGTGAAGGCCGGGGTGGCGCGGCTTATAGGCTACTGTAGTGGCCTATCGGGAAGCGCACGAGGCGACGACTGTGGCAAAATGCCACAGTTGCACGTTCACACCGAATATTCTGGGATCATTCTAATCCATTGAAAATACTTGGATAAGGTTCCGCGGAGGCACGACACTTCAAGAAAAGATGAGATGCACGGGACGAATGGAAACGCCGCCCCTTCTCCCCCTTAGGCGCGTCCCGAATTGACTCGAATAAGGCCGTTTTTGAAATTTGATCCCGCGCCTGCGGGACCATTTGCCCTTTGACCTGTTGTTCAGAATTTCAAAATTCAAATGGCAAGAGTCAAATGGCAAAAGTGTTGCAGGGTGAGGGGGTTGTTCACAGACCCATGCAGTGGTTATTTTGTGACGACTCCTTACTGTCCTTTTGGGAGAGACTTTTCTGCGACGCGGGTAACGGACTTCAGAGTGGCGGTAATGTTCCCGACGGCAATCATGAATTTGATGCGCAAAGGCAGATGTTGATCATCGTCGCTAAACCAGACCAGCATCCGTCCTTTCCTTTTGAACAAGCCGCTGAAGACTTTAGGCTCTACGCGGATGGCAGAGCGGTTCCCAAGGGGGGTTTGAATCCCTTCACGCGCCTGAACATCAAGAGTCACGTCGTAGGTCTTCGAGCCGTCGTTAACCGGCAGGTGAAGGGGCTTGCCGATTTGGAAATCCTGCCTACGCAGGTAATAGAAGGCCGTTACCACATCTTCGACACAGTCCGGAATTTCGTTCTCCGCGTGCTTGAGAGGTTCACTGGGTTTGGTCAAGTCGCGTTCCTCAAGAATCGCCCGCTTTCGCTTGGAATCAAAGACGATCTCAGTTTCCTTGTGCCGCCGTCCTTCGCTGATCTTTTTTGAAATCCTTTCGGAGCACAAGGTCCGGGGATTAAAGAAAGAGCGGAATTCGTTCTGGACGCTAAAGAGGAGGGAGACAAAACCTTGAGACTGAGCGGTGGTGGTGACGGTGTAATGGTCCTTTGATTCTTGACCTTCACTGCGCAAAGTTGCGGAGACCGTCCCGGCAGGGAAGATAGACCAGGTAACGTCATAGTTTAAGCGTTCTCCCGGCTCGAAAGGCAAGGCTTTTTCTTGTGCGGTCGGAAGGAGGGGATTCACCAGCGCCAAAACGGCAAGCGTCAACCCCCCAATTTTGAGTACAGAATAGCGCACGCTGTTAACTTGGACGCTCATGGCCGGGCAAAGGCAACCCACTCAACTTTATCGCAACCACATCTTCAATGCCAGAAAAAGCACGGCCGACACGTACCCCGTCGCCGCCTCGTACTCACGGTTCTTGAGGTAAAGCGGCCACTGAAACTTCTCACGGCCGGCGGGAATCCGGGGCAACTTGGGGAAGAAGAGCGGGACTTGCTTCGCGTACGGCTCAAAAGCCTCCGGGAACTCCCGTCGCAGGAATTGCGCTTCGCGCTTCATCACCGGCCAGTACACCAAGACGAAAAAGGCTGCGAAAGCTACACCCATGATCCACGAGCGGCCGGCCACCGCGCCCCCCAGCCCCATCACCGCACTTCCAAGGTAAAGGGGATTGCGTGTGTAGGAATACGGGCCGCCTGTGGCGAGCCGCTGGTTCTTGGCAAGGTAACCTGCCGACCATGCCCGCAGCAGGAGCCCGGCTAGCATGATTGCCGCGCCGGAAAGCAACAGCACCACGGATGGCTGCGCAAGGATCAGGTAGGCAGCGGCAAGGGCAAACCCCAACGGTACGCGCCATCGGGAGGCCCAAGTGGCGTAGTCCTTAGGCATTGACCCTCGCGAGGCGTGCCGCGATGGCCGCTTGGACGGACTCGACCGAAATACCCTCGATGTAAGTGGCGTTCGAATCCCGGCGCGTGTGATTAACAGGAGCCTGATTGTAAAGGGCGATGTCTGCCTTATTGAAAGGCCCATTTCGCGCCGGGTCAGTGGGTCCGTGAATGGCCACCAGCGGTGTTCCCACTGCTGCCGCCAGATGCAATGGTCCCGTGTCACCTCCCAGGAACAATTTCGCTCGCCGCGCCAGCGCAATGAATTGCACGACGCTGGATGGAAAATAAACGGCTTGCTTTGTTCCCGCGCTGTCCAGAATCCCTGAAATCAGTTCATTTTCTTCGGGCGACCCGGTGAGCAGAATCTTGCCGGAAAACCGCGACTCGAGATGACGGAGAAGCAATGCGTAGTTCTCGGGCGCCCAGCGCTTAGCCTTCCAGCCCCCGCCAGGATTAATGAGCATGAAGTCCCGCGCCTCGAGGCGCGCGAGTTGGCCGTCAACATACTGGTCGGCCTCGGCAGTGTGCGGCAAGGGAAACTGCCAGAGGCCGACGCGCGCCCCCAGATATTCGACCAGGGCGAGGCTCTCTTCGACGACGTGTTGCCGTCCCGCCGCTGAAACCCGTTCGGTGTAGAGAACGGCCGCGCTCGGTTCGCGCAGCCAGTGCTCAGCCAAGCCCACTCTCTCTTTCGCGCCACTCAAAAGCGCGATCATGGCCGACTTCCAGAGGCCTTGAAAATCCACGGCTGCCGCGTAGGCGCCCCCCCGCAGTCCCCTTAAGGTTTTCACCATTTCCTCTACAATTGAAGCGGGAGGAAGACTTCCACGCCAACTGAGCGTATCGAGCGGAATTATGCGGTGCACGTAAGGGTTTCCCGCCAAAAGGGAAGCATAGCGATTTTCGATGAGCCAATGGATTTCAGCTTTCGGAAAAGATTGCCCCAGCGCCGCCACCGCGGGAAGGGCATGCACGATATCGCCGATGGAACTCAGGCGAATCACCAGAAAACGGAGTGGAGAACCGGATTGCTCCCCAACGGGTTCCAACAAATCAGAATCCCCCAAACGAATGAGCGGAAGTTAGTCTTTTCGATACCGCTGGGCGATCTCCGCCAGCAAGTTACGGGTCGAGTGGTCTTTGGGGTCGCCGACGATCGCCACGGCAATCCCCAGGCTTTCCGCCAGGGCTCTCTCGGGAACCGTCTCAGTGGTGTAGTCGGGACCCTTGCAATGCACATCCGGGCGAAGCTCGCTCAGCATGGCCTCCGCAGTGGGTTCCTCGAAGATAATAACGTAATCGACCGGCTCGAGCGCGGCGACCAGTTCTGCCCGCGCTTCAGCGGGGAGCAGCGGCCTTCCGGGGCCCTTGAGAGCCGAGACCGATCGGTCGCTGTTAATCCCCACCACGAGCACGTCCCCTTGTTGCTTCGCAGCCTGTAGATAGCGCACGTGCCCGGCGTGCAAAAGATCAAAACACCCGTTGGCGAAAGAGACGCGGCGACCCGCTCGGCGCAACTGAACACCGAGTTCAGCGGTTCCTTCTCGCGCTACGATTTGGGCGCTCATGCGTTTCGAACGGCTTCCATTATCTCGCTGCCGGTGACGGAAGCCGTACCTCGTTTCATAACCACCAGACCGCCGGCGCAGTTCGCGATCATGGCCGCATGCAGGAAGCTTGCGCCCGCCCCTAATGCCAGCGTGTAGGCGGCAATTACGGTGTCTCCCGCCCCGGTCACATCCACCGCCTGGTCAGAACCAAAGATGGGTAAATGGCGGGGTTCCCGGCGCGGCTCAAAAAGCACCATGCCGTCGCGCCCTCTGGTGATCAGGAGCGCCTGAAGACCTTGGCGGCGCATCATTTTTTTCCCCAGGGAATGAAGCCGTGCAAGGTCGTTGCCGATGGTCTCCCCGAAAGCCGCCTCGACTTCCGGCTCATTGGGTGTTGCCGTGGTGATGTTCTTATACGTCAGCAGGTCATAGCGGGAGTCAACCGTAATCGGCAGCAAAGCACTTCCTCTTCGGTCGCTGATAAATTCCACCTCGCGCGCGTCCGTTGAGCCGTAGCCATAGTCGGACACCAGAAGGGCAGAAGAGGTGCGGAGCAGAGGAACGACACTGCGGGATAACCGTCTTCGAACTTCCCTGGCCAATAATTGAGCAGGTTCACGATCGATGCGAACGATCTGCTGCCGTTGCCAGTGGCTAAGCCCCCCCAGGATGCGTGACTTCGTTGGGGTCAGGTAACCACCCAGCCGGACCACGTATCGCGTGGAAACACTCTTCTCTTGGAAATAACGGAGCAGCGCCTCGCCCGTCTCGTCCTCACCCACTACGCCCACCGGAATAACCTGGGCGCCAAGGTCGGCCAAGTTATTGGCGGCGTTAGCTCCGCCGCCCGGCGCTACCTGCTTCTCGCGCTGTTTCAAAATCAGGACTGGGGCCTCACGGGAGACCCGAGCGATTTCCCCATAAACGTATTCGTCTGCCACCAAGTCGCCCAGCAGGAGGACACGCTGGCGGGGAAATCTTTCCATGATCGACAGCAGAGTTGCGCGATCTTGAGCGGTGATCTTCATAACTAAGACTTAACAGGTTGCCGAAAAATCGTTGTGAATCCGTCAGCCGGCGGATCATTCCGGCCTGGAACAGGATCGGTAGATCGGATGATCGGGAGAACAGCTCCGTTATTCACCCGATCTCCTGATCACCCGACCCCCTCCGTCCCGGAATGACAGGCTGGACTGGTTCTTCAGCATCCTGTCAGGGGTTGATTCCCCATTTTTTTACCGACTCCAGAGCTGCCATGTAAACGTCGTCCACGGAAATACCGTTCATACATCGGAAATCAATCGGGCATTCACGGAGGCCGCAGGGGCTGCACTCCACGCGATGCTTGATGATGCGCGCCCGAAGACCCACAGGTCCGGTGGCGCGCTCGTCTGTGGAACCGAAGATAGCCAGAAGCGGCAAGCCCAGCGCTGCTGCCACGTGCATCGGCCCGGAGTCGTTGGTGATGACCAAGTGGCATTTCGCCATCAACGCCATGAACTCTCGCAGCGTGGTTTCCCCCGCCACAAGCACAGGTGTATGTTTCATTGCCCGCGCCACGGCCTCAGCCAAGGGCCTCTCGGCCGGGGAGCCGAAGATTACCACATCCGCGCCCAAGGCATCAATCAGGCGGTCGGCCAGGCTGGCGTAACGGTCCGGCAACCAACGCTTTGCCTCTCCAAAAGATGCGCCCGGGCTGACCCCTACCAGGAACCGCCGACCGCCCAGGCCCACGGTTTGAAGCTGCTTCACGGCCCACCTTTGTTCGGATTCCGCAAGGTGGAGGCGAACCTCTTGGAGCGTTTTGGGCCTTTCAATTATCCCAGAACGAAACAGTAATTGCAGGTAGTAGTAAGCTTGATGCCCATAAGCTGCCGGTGGCGGAACCTCGACAGCCTCGCTCAGCAGCGAACTCCGCCCGTCCCGCGTGTAGCCGATACGGAGGGGAATGCGCGCGCGCCAAGCCATCCAGGCAGCCTGGAAGGCATTCTGAAGAAGAATGGCAGCGTCGAAGCGCTCCGAGCGGAGTTTCCGGACTAATTTCCAGAACCCTCGAGCCCCTCGATGCTCGCCCTCCGCGTCATAAACGATTTGCCGGCTGACGGCCGGATGGTTCAAGTAAAGTTCGCTGACCCAGGGTTTCGAAACGAGAACGATTTCGGAATTGGGGAAGCGCGCGTGCAGCGCCTCAATCGCCGGGAGGGACATCACGGCGTCGCCTATCCAGTTCGTGGCCCGCACCATGATCTTTTTCGGATTGCACGAGCGAATTTCGTCTTTCGTCAATTCGCCCTCCGCGCTGCTTCCACTTCGGCCAGCAACGCTCGCTCGAATTCCATCTTCTCCTCGATTTCAGGGTGAATGCAACAAGCAAACAATGGCCCCGGGGCATTCCAATCAGGCGGCAGGTTCATGACGTCCTTCTGGGTGGTCAGAATGGCCTCCGCCCCCGCACTCCGCGAAAGCGCGAAAATATTGTCCAGCTCATGGCGCCTATACACATGGTGGTCGGGAAAAACACTCTCCGCAACCACCCAAAATCCCCAACCCCGCAAGTCAGCAAAGAACGCTGCCGGGTTCCCAATTCCACAGAAAGCCGCGACTTTCTTGCGGAGCAGGTGCGCATGGGGTTCTGACAAACCGTTCCGAGCTTCCACCAAGCCGGCAAACTTCGTGGAGCAGCGAAAGATTCGGGCCAGTGGATTCAGCGCTTGAACTCGTCCCTGCAACCCACCCGCGTCCCCCAGTTCAGTTCGGGTGAGTATTACCCAGTGAGCCCGCCGCAGTGCTGAAAATGGCTCCCGCCAGCGGCCGGCGGGAAGCAGAGCGAGGTCGGACAACGGGCGCGTGATGTCGAGCAAAACAACATCAAGATCGCGATAAAGGGCGAGGTGTTGAAATCCGTCGTCCAGGAGGTGCACGGTGGCCTGAAATCGTTGTTCGCCGATGATTCCCCCGCGGAGCCGGTCTGGAGAAACAATGATGGGTACATTGGGCAGTGCTCTGGCGAGCGCGGCAGGTTCGTCACCGACCTCCCTGGGATCGGCGACACGATCCGGGCCGGGTTCAAGAACGATGAGCCCCTTTCCTCCACGCCGTCCATAACCCCGCGTGAGGATGCAAGGACGATGCCCGCCTGCAAGCAATGTCTCAGCTATCAAGATCACCAGCGGAGTCTTGCCGGTCCCGCCCACGCTCAGGTTGCCCACACTTACGACCGGGCGGTTCAAACGGCGGGTTTTGAGCCACCCGCGACGATAGGCGACGTGGCGCAGCGCCACTCCTGCCTGGAAGACCGCCGAGATGAGTTGAAGTAAGGTGTTCACTCTGCACCGGGTGTATGGCTCTTTGCCCTTTCCCTTGGGGAGAGGGTGGCCCGCGATCCCGATGCACTTCATCGGGACGCGGGACGCGTGAGGGGTCAGTTGTGGACCATCCTCGTTGACGTTTGGCCTTTGCCTTTTGACCTGCTCTGCCAGAACTTCAAAATTCAAATGGTCCCGCGAGGCGGGAGCAAATGGCAAATGTCGGAGACCAACCACTCCCGAGGTCCCTCCTTAACTAAGGAGGGGAATTGAGCAATCGCTGGATCTGTTCCAGTACTCGAGCCGTCGCCCCCGTTTGCCTTTCCAAGACCTGCTTGCCGCGCTTGCCCAGTCGTTGACCCGCCGCGCGGTCTCCAAACAACTTCAGCACGGATTCGGCCAATTCTTCCGCGTCCTGAACCTGGACACATGCATCTGCCTCCAGGAAGAGGCGGGCAATGTCCTGGAAGTTCTCCATGTGCGGGCCAAAAACCACGGGCTTCGCCCAGTACGCGGCTTCAAGAATATTGTGACCCCCTGTGGGGACCAAGCTCCCCCCCATAAAAACCACATCCGCCAATTCAAGGATTCCTGCCAATTCTCCGATGCTGTCGAGTAAGAGGACTTCGGGCGCGGCCACCCGGCTCGAGACCTCCGCTTCTTGGGATGCCAGATGCGTACGGCGCGTGTAGCTACAACCGGAGTTGGTCAGAATCTGAGCAACCTCGTCGAAGCGCGCGGGATGCCGCGGGGCGAGGATCAATAAGGCCTTGGGATATTGAGCCCGGACTTTACTCCAGGCCTTGAGGACCATGGGCTCTTCACCCGGCATCGTGCTCGCCGCAATCATGATAGGGTCGCGCCCCGTAACAGTCGCAGCTTTCTCCAGGAGGCGAGGGAAGGCGCCGACCCGAGGCGGCTCCGCATCGAACTTCAGGTTTCCAGACAGAACAAGGCGCTCCGGCGCAGCGCCCAATTGCCGGAACCGCTCGGCATCCGCTTCCGTCTGAGCGCAGATCACATCGACATGTTCGAGCACCCGGCGCATGAAAGGCCGGACCAGGCGGTAACGTCGAAAGGAGCGCGTCGAAAGCCGCGCGTTAACAAGAATAATCCGTGCTCCAAACTCGTGCGAGGCGCGCAAGAGGTTGGGCCATAACTCGGTCTCCACGATCACCAGTAAAGAGGGCTGAATTCGTTTCAACGCGGCCCCAACCGCCCCGCGCCAATCCATGGGCAGGTAGAACCGGCCGGCCACTGAGGGGAGGCGGCTTTCTCCAGCAGAGCGGCCTGCAGGCGTGACACTACTCAGGAAGATCTTCCGGTCAGAAAACACCTGATGCAACTCGCGCGCCAGCCTCACCACGGCCAGGGTTTCGCCAACGGATACGGCGTGAATCCAAATAGCGCCGCGCTCCGCCTGCTGGAATGATTCCGGCAACAGTCCGAACCGTTCCCGCCATCGCCTTCCGGCCAGTTCGTCACGCCGTTTCCAGACGTAGTAAGGGGCCGTCAGGAGCACACCCAGCGTTACCAAGAAGCTGTAAATCAGATACATCATCGGGAAGGACAGCGAGAAGGCCGACGTGCAAACACAATGCCAATGCAGATTATATCCCCAGAAAGGAAGACCGACAACGGCGGCGCGGTGTAGGGTGATGTCAACCTGTCTGTGTAAAAATGAATCCTGTCCAGTCGCCTTCGAGGTCGAACTCGTTCCAGCCGCCGGCTTGGTTCTTAAGCGCGTACCCCTTCCAGTTTCCTTCCAAATCAAAGACGTTGTAGCCTTCCCGGCTGTTGTCAACCGCGTAGGCTGTCCAATTGAGGTCCGTGTCGAAGAGAAGCAGAACAGCTTTGTTGCTGGTCCGCAAGATGTATCCCATCAACTCAGAATCAGGGGTCAGTCGCCAAAGGCCCGAGAATTTCAGAGTCTGTTTAGGGTCGAGCAAAGGGTTGCAAGTGGGATTAAGGGAAGCTGTAAGGAGAGGGTTTAAGGATTGATTGAATTTGGGACTTATGCGGGTGTTCCGCTCTGGGTTGATCCAGGGATTGAACTTCGGATTAATCGAGGCATTGACCTTGGGATTGATCGAAGGGTTGAACTGGGGATTGATTGAGGCGTTGTACTTCGCGCGAGCGAGAGGGTCAGGCATATGTTCAGGCCGTGGGAATCAGGAATGCTTGGGGGATCCGCCTGTCCAGCGTCGCAAGAACTGCGCTGTTCGCTCCGGCGAGTTGCGCCAGATGGCCGTCCGTTGTTTGTTTTGCGGTCTTGACCCAACTGGGAAGATGGGAGATGTCTTGGCCGTCAGGAATAAACGTAAAGATCACCGTTCGTGCTGCCTTAAGCCGCTGCAACAGGTTGCAAGCTTGCCCAACGGTAAATCCGTACTGTGGCGCTTGCGCGAGGACTCGGACGAAACCCAGCTCGGTAATCGAGCAGGTTGCCATTTCGGGGGTTCCCTTTGCGGCCAGCCTCCGCACCCATCGGGCAACGCGCTCGTGGAATTCGTGTTCAAGGAAGCCAAGCGCGACCAGGGCATTCACGTCAAGCAGGTATTTCATGGAAACTCAGCCAAAATCTCGCGGACCTGCCTGCTGCTCAAACGCGGAGCCCCCACTCCGGCGCTCAGAACCGGAAGACCTGTAATTCGGTCAACGAGGAGGGTCACCTTGGAGAAGCGCGTCTTCCGCGGAGTTAACACTACCCGCCCAGCCTGCACCTTCGCGTCGAGCGAATCGCCGGGCTGGAGACCTAGTCTGCGGCGAATTGCGCCCGCAAGTACGATCTGGCCCTTGGTGGAAAGTTTCAATTCCATGGTAAGAAAATCTTACCTCAGAATCCGTCAGACCACAAGGAGATTTGGTGGACCTGGGGAGGTTCGAACTCCCGACCCCATGGTTGCAAACCATGTGCTCTCCCAACTGAGCTACAGGCCCATGTTTCCTATACAATTATACTGGCCGGGAATTCATAATTCGTCAAGCGAAAGGGAATCAAGCCGAGGCGCTTGAGCTTTTATGGGTCATTAGGTTTCCTTGGCTCGGCGCGAAGCGTCCACCTGAGAACCGTCACGTGGCTTCACGGGTTCCGTGGGTGATCCGTAATCCTCGTTCCACACTCCCCGCAAAACTTCACGGGCACGGGATTCTCGAAACCACAATGGGGACAAACATAATCCTGGGGGGGTTGGATTTTCCGGGAGGCACGACGCG
>JBEKVC010000008.1:0-46839 GCA_049514395.1 Terriglobia bacterium | reverse complement strand
GCAAGCACAAGAAGCAGACCGGCGGCCACGGCCAGTACGGTGACTGCTGGATCAAGGTGGAACCGCTGGTACGCGGCGCCGGCTTCGAGTTTGTGAACGATATCTTCGGCGGCGCCATCCCCAGGAATTATGTCCCCGCCGTCGAGAAGGGCATCGTCGAGGCAGCCTCGAAAGGGTATCTGGCCGGCTATCCCGTGGTGGACTTCAGAGTGATCCTCTTCGATGGCTCCTATCACGAGGTGGACTCCTCTGAAATCGCCTTTAAGCTCGCCGGCTCCAAGGGGTTCAAGAAGTGCATGGAACAGGCCAAGCCCTGCTTGCTCGAGCCGATAATGAATGTGGAAATCACGGTGCCCGAGAATAACGCTGGCGATATCATGGGCAACCTTAATGGGCGCCGCGGGCGCGTGCAGGGTATGGATCCCAAGGGCGGGTCCACCGCCATCAAGGCTCAGGTGCCGCTCGCCGAGATGCTCACTTACGCCTCCGACCTCACCTCCATGACCCAAGGGCGTGGAACCTACTCGATGGAGTACTCGCACTACGAAATCGTCCCCCAGCCGATCGCGGATAAGATCGTCGCCGCGCACAAGCCCTCCGCGGAGGAAGAGGAAGAGTAGCCGTGGGCAAGGGCACGGGGTTTGTGCCCGCCGCCCACACCAGGCAGCGCAGTCAAAATCGGGAAGTATTCTTCCTTTATTTTGAGTCAAGCAATGGACGTCTGAACCGAACGGCGTCCAGGGTATGCGCGACGTGGCCGTGATGGAGGCCATCTATCAGTCGGCGCGCGAAGGCCGGACGGTGCCCATCACCATGCCGGAGTAAGATCGATAACCGCGCGGGCTGATGTGGAACCCGCCCCGGGAGGTCAACCTACTTATGTTCATACCCGCCGTTTATGCGGTCGCGCTCGCCATGATCGTTCTCAGCATGATTTGCTGGGGTAGTTGGGCTAATACTCAAAAGCTTTGCAAAGGCTGGCGCGTCGAGTTGTTCTATTGGGATTATGTTTGGGGCATCTTGTTGATGGCCCTGATCCTGGGATTTACGCTGGGGCGCACGGCCTCTGCCAGCCCGGATAGCTTTATTCAAAACCTCCGGGCTGCGGATGGTCATCACTTGCTGCTCGCGTTCCTCGGCGGCATCGTCTTCAACCTCGGCAACATCCTGATCGTGGCGGCTATCGCCATTGCGGGCATGGCTGTGGCCTTCCCGATCGGCGTCGGGGTGGCGCTGGTGGTGGGCTCGATCTTGAATTACATCATCACGCCAAAAGGCAATCCGTTGATGCTTTTTGGAGGCATTGCCTTGGTGTGCTTGGCAATTTTGCTGGACGCTCTGGCCTACCGAAGGCAGGCGAAGGATCAGGCCGTGAGCATTAAAGGGATCGCAATCAGCCTGCTGGGCGGTGCGGTGATGGGACTGTTCTATCCTTTCATCGCCAAGGCTATCAAAGGAGAGAGCCACCTTGGTCCCTACACCGTGGCGTTCGTCTTTGCTCTCGGCGTGCTGGTTTCTAATTTTCCGGTGAATTATGTCTTGATGCGGAGGCCGGTTTCGGGACCGCCGGTTTCGGTCGGGGACTATTTTCGCGGCACCGGGGCGTGGCACTTCTGGGGCATCATCGGCGGCATGTTCTGGGGGGTGGGTACGATCTCCAACTTCGTTGCATCGTATGCCAAGATGGTCGGGCCCGCAGCCTCCTACGCTCTCGGCCAGGGCTCGACGATGGTCGGCACAATCTGGGGTGTGTTCGTTTGGAAGGAATTCAAAGGCGCAGATGCAACCACCAAGCGGTTGCTGGCGCTGATGTTTGCCCTTTTCATCATCGGCCTTGTGTGCGTGGCGCTGGCGCCGGTGGTCCGGTGGTGAGGTGATGGATTGATTCCGAACAAGAGATGAATAATAATCTGAAGGATTACCGGGTGCCACACATGATTGGTATGTCCCTTTTGTGGACGGCCCGTAAGTCGAGAGAGGTTGATGGCGATGATAAACGTCAAGGACGCAGTAAAGAACGCCGCTGAATACTTCACGGATCTTTACCATGATCAGTTCACGAATGTGCTGCTCGAGGAGGTCGAGCTAAGCGATGGCTATTGGCTCATTACGCTCGGGTACGACCGTCCTGCTAGTTTGCCCCAGTTCGTTAGGAAAGGTCCTCGTGCCTTTAAAGTCTTCAAGGTCGACGGTGAGACCGGGGAGGTCATCTCGATGAAGATCCGTGAGGTTGAGCATGTCGAGTAGGGTTACCGACCCCGCGATGGCCTACCGGAGCAAAGGGCTGCTCATCGATTCAAATGTCCTTATCCTATTCTTCGTCGGCCTGCACGACCCGACCCGAATCGAGAATTTCAATCGAACAGCGCAATTCACCGTCCAGGATTTTGAGCTTCTAGTTGATTTTATTCGGCAGTTCAAAGAGGTTGTTACGACTCCCAGCATCCTCACAGAGGTCAGCAACCTGCTCGGACAAGTGCCGGACAAGTTGAGGTATGCGTTTTTCGAGCATTTCGCCGATGGCCTCAAAAACCTGGACGAGCATTACACGCCCAGTCGAGAATTGGGCAATGAGAAAGCCTTCCCGAAGTTTGGGCTAACCGACACGGCCATCCTTCAGGCCGCAAGCGGGAAATACCTCGTTCTTACTGACGATCTTCGCTTGGCCCAATATCTACTGGGCCAGAACGTCGATGTGATTAACTTCAACCATCTGCGCACATTCGACTGAGCGATACGCCTCGTCGCATCGCCGGGGTCTTCTCCGTAAGAAAGTTCATGTGCAGATTCTAAACCGGGTGCTGTTGGTGAGTTTTGCGCTCGCCGTGACTTCCCTTCCTGCTGCGCCATCGAGGGTCCCGATCATCCTCGACACCGACATTGGCACGGACATTGACGATGCATTCGCCCTGGCGCTCGTTATCAATAGCCCCGAGTTAGAACTCCTGGGCGTAACCACTGTGGCTGGCGACACCCAGGCGCGGGCACGCCTTGCCGCCAAACTGCTTTGGGAAGCGGGCGGGACCTGGCGCAAGGTGCCGGTTTATGCAGGCGAGCCCGAAAAGCCCCAGCCGATTGAACAGACCCGCTGGGCGAATGGCTTCACCAGTTCCGCCTTGCATAGGAGTGGAGCAGTAGATTTCATGAAGAGTGAAATCAACCGGCGGCCCGGCAGGGTCACGATCATCGCCATCGGGGAACTGACCAATGTAGCTGCTCTGCTGAAATCCGACCCTTCCATGGCGAAGCAGATCAAACTCATCGCCCTGATGGGCGGATCAATCGCGCGCGGTTATGCGCCGGATTCGAAGCCCGAAGCGGAGTGGAACATCAAGTCGAACCCTGAAGCGGCACAGACCGTGTTTTCAGCCGGTGTGCCCCTGCTGATGGCCCCGCTCGACGTCACGGCCATGCTGCAACTCGACGCCGCCGGACGCCACCGCGCCTTCACTCATCTCACGCCACTCACCAACGCCCTGACCATTCTCTACCACCTCTGGGGCAACGAGACTCCGACTTTGTTTGACCCCATGGCGGTGGCGATGCTCATCGACCCAAGCCTAAGCGAGACTCAACAGTTGGCCATCGAGGTTGATGCGCAAGGATTCACTCGAGTCGTCGAAGGCAAGCCCGCGAACGCTACGGTGGGGATGCGCACCGATCCCAAGAGGTTCTTCGAGTTTTATTTGAGTCGGGTGGCGCCTTAAGAACAGGTGTCAGGTGCCAGGTGTCGGGTGTCAGATCCAGGTTTTAGGTGTCTGGTGCCAGGTGCCAGGTGTTAAAGGCGGCAGCTTCGCAAGCTTCGCTGCCGCACTCCATGATGCCGGGTGTTATCTCGAACCTGGCACCTGATTCCTGGCACTTGGCGTCTGGCACCTGACACCTACTTTTGTAGATAGGGCTCCAGCTTTACTTGAATGCGGTCGTGGATCCAGTGCGGGTCCCACCATTCAACCGGATTGACGGGGATTCCATCCAGCAACATGGTGAAGTGCAAATGGTCGCCGCCCGCCAGCCCGGTCTGGCCACTGTGCGCGATCACTTGTCCGTGTTTTACCTCTTCGCCTTCCTTCACATCAAACGAGCTCAAATGGGCATAAAAGCTCTGCAAGCCGCAGCCGTGGTCAATCACCACCACATTGCCGTAGATGCCGAAAAAGCCCACGTAAATCACCCTCCCATCGTTGGCGGCCACTACCGGAGTGTGCTGAACAACCGCCAGATCAAACCCCAGGTGCGTCTGGTGGTCGATGACCTGGCCGTTGTACAGGTAAGTCCGATAGTCAGCAAACGACGCCTCCACTTTGGAATTCCCAAGCTGCACGAAGGGTTGAGTCCAGGTCAGGTGCGAACTCGTTTTCTGGGAGAAGGCCAGCAACTGCTGCGCATCCATCCGACGAAGCGGGCCGTTGACCAGCAGGAAATTCTTCAAAAGGCTGCCCTGATCCTGCAATTCCGGCGTCTGGCTCATTATGGGAGGAACCACACGTTGCATGAAATCGTCAGTGACGTTAATCGTGTCAGACTTGAACTTCTTGGGGAAGACTTTGTAATTGAAATTGACCAGGGTCTGGTTGCCGGCGTCGTCACGCGCCACCACGCGGGCCGGCGTCGTCGGGTCAACGTCGTAAGGAAATGCAAAGATGCACATGCGTGTGGTGGGATCGGAATCCTTCACCGGCCAGCTCGGAAAAAAGTAATTGCCCACTTGCACGCCGGATTCAACCGTCCCCTGGGAAACCTTGAAAAGCGCCATGTCGCAGCCACCCTGATTGATGTAATGCTGCGCGGTCAGAACTTCGGCGGTAGGCGGAACAAAGCGGACAGGCAAGTCCTTGATGAGTTGGCTCCGGCCACCGCGGAAGAATCGCCCCCAGGAATCGTTCGTTGCCGTGACGATGAGCGTTGCGGAACCTTCCTTCAGGTCAGGTATCTCTTTGCGCCCCACCCTCCCCTTGAATGTGGCACTGCTCTCGACATGCCACGACCAGAACTTCCACCTCTTTGGCGTGCGAACCGCCCACCCGCTGCTCTCCACCGGAACTTGAAACCTTCGGTCGCCCTGATGGACTTCCACCTCAACCGACTTGATGCGATAGTGCGAATCGTAAATGCTGAGTTCTACAGGTGTGCTCACGCCGATTCCCCTTATCTCCCGCTGCATATTGATTGAAGGCGCCTCACGGTTCGTAACCTTCAGTGCCAGTCCGGTAATCGCCAGCAACAGAACGAACGTCAAGAACACAACCGCCTTCCCAACGCCCGCTTCGTGATTCCGAATTAATTTCTGCAACTTAAGACCTCCTCGTTGACGGCTGTTTCCCGGCCGCCAGCCACGCTCCAACAGATAGGATAACGCAATCGCACACTCTTGGCATAATCCTCCACCAGCGGTAGAATTCTCGCTCCGCAATGGACGACCAAGCTTGCTACCAAGAAAGTGCTGCCTATTCCAATGCCTTGGCGTGTCGGTCCGGGATCAAAGCTGCACCTGGGAAACTGCGGGGGGCAGGTTAAGCCTTGCTGAGCAAGTGCAACGAGTATGTGAAGAACCACTCCTATGCGGCCGGCGCCGTGCTGGCGCTGGTGGCCGCCGTAGTGTTTTCGGAGGTGTTGTCCAATGGATTTGTTTACGACGATGGCGTCCTGCTTCTCGATAACCCCTTCGTCAGGAACCCTCACCTTTGGCGCCGGATGTTCACCGGCTCCGTATGGTCGTTTCTTGGGGCAGGGGCGGAAACGAACTTCTACCGCCCTCTGGTCATTTTTTCTTTCTCGATGATTTGGTGTATCGCAGGATCTAACCCCCTCGCATATCATCTCTTCCAGTGGGTTCTTTACATGGCCACGGGCCTCGTAGTGTTCCAGATTGGGCGCGAAATCCTTGGGAACGATTTGGCAGCGTTTGCCGGCTCACTGCTCTGGCTCCTGCACCCCCTGCACGTGGAAGCCGTGGCTTGGATCGCCTCCGTTCCGGACATGGGTTGCGGTTTTTTCTACCTGCTTGCTTTCTGGCT
Organism: Terriglobia bacterium; assembly: GCA_049514395.1. Classification (GTDB taxonomy): domain Bacteria; phylum Acidobacteriota; class Terriglobia; order UBA7540; family UBA7540; genus CAVROP01. The sequence continues at coordinate 40,822 of JBEKVC010000008.1, read as the reverse complement.
TTTCTTGCGCGCCGAGAAGGCAGGAAGCTGGCGCGTGGCCCGTCACGCTCTTGCTGCGCTTGCCTATTTCCCGGCGCTTTTCTTCAAGGAGGTTGCGTTCAGTTTTCCTCTGTTATTGATTGCCTACTGGTTTTTCTTTTCCGATGCTGTCGAGACCTGGCGCCGCAGGGCGGCTTGCTGGGCTATGTACGCTGGCGCAGCCGTAGTCTACTCGGCGGCGCGCCTTGCAGCGCTGGGACATTTCTCCGGGGCGCGGCATCTCTGGAAAATCCAGCCCAAGATCATTGCTGCCGCCATGGGGTTGTTGGGTCAGCACGCCAAGCTCTTCTTCTGGCCTGTCCACCTTAACGTTTTTCATAGCTTCGATCCTGGGCCCAGCCTGCGCTCGCTGTGGCCCTGGTTGACCCTACTCGCTCTGCTCGCGGCAGGCGCGCTACGCAAGCGCCAGCCGGTTTTGGGCTTTCTGGTCACGTGGTGGGCGGTGACGTTGCTCCCCTGCCTGGATGTTCGCCAGCTCAGCTTTCCGTTGCTGGCGGAGCGGTTCTCTTATCTGCCTTCCGTAGGCATCTGCCTTGCCTTGGCTTACCTGGGTCTGGGCCTGCTGCCTCAGCAACTGCCACGCGTCTGGCTGGCTCCGGCCGTCCTGCTTCTCCTCGGCCTCGTGATGTGCTTCTGGTGTTTTCAGGATGTTCGGGCGGTTCCGAACTGGGGCAACAACGAAAGCCTTTTCGGCTATTCCCTCAATGTCGCTCCCGACGCTGGTCTGGTTCGTATACACCACGGTCTCGATTTGCAATTCCGCGAGCACGACCTCGAAGCAGCCAGGAAAGAGTTTGAGACGGCCCTTCGCCTGAACCAGGCTAGCTTTATTCCGCTCGATGGCGTCGCCTACGACTCCTACATCGGCCTCGGCCAGATCGCCGACCTCGAGGGCCGCCACGATGAGGCGCTGGCGTACTTCCAAAAAGCGACGCGAGCTTCGCCTTATAACAGCCTTGCTTACGACATCCTTGGCACGGTCTATTTTCCTCGCGGTGATTACGCGAAAGCAGCAGAGTTTTTCGCGCGCGCCGTCCAGGTGAATCCCCAGGACCTTAGCGGCCGTTTCTACCTCGGAACCTGCTGGATGAAACTCGGCAAGTACCGGGAGGCGGCTGAGCAGTTTCATGCGGCGCGCGAGATTGATCCCACCTATGTCCAAGCCTATACCGCCGAAGCTCAGGCCCTCGACGCCGCCGGCGATGCGGCAGGAGCAGCCCGAGTCCGCAAACTGAAGCCTGCTTCGGAGTAACTGCGCGCGCGTAGAAGCGCCAGAACCGCATTGACCCTGAATCCGCAAGTTGGGGTTGCGCAGACACGGCGCACACCCCAGCCATGTCATCCTGAGGAGTCCGCCATTCTTATTGGCGGACGACGAAGGATCTCCGCAGTTCGCAGGGAAGATTCACTACCTGGCAGGTCAAAAGGAACTGCAGGGATTCTTCGTCCGCCAATAAGAATGGCGGACTCAGAATGACAGAGGTTGGGCGGCGCTTTGCTCCAGGGGTATAATAAAGTTTGTGGCAGGGATTCCGGATTGAATCCTGAGTATTTCCAAGAGAGGGGCTGAGGCGGGCGTATGGGATGGATTGAGAATCGCTTTGAACAGAATTTCATTATCACCACGGTGGACCAGATTTTCAATTGGGCGCGCAAGTCGTCCCTTTGGCCACTCACCTTCGGTCTGGCCTGTTGCGCCATCGAGATGATTGCCTCCACCACCTCGCGTTTTGACATGGCGCGTTTCGGGGCCGAAGTGTTTCGCCCCAGCCCGCGCCAATCTGACCTGATGATTGTGTCCGGCACGGTGACGCTGAAGATGGCACCCCCAATCAAGCGTATATGGGAGCAGATGCCGGACCCCAAATGGTGCATCTCCATGGGCGCATGCTCCAGCGTGGGTGGCCCGTTCAATACCTACGCGGTGCTTCAGGGTGTAGACAAGATCGTCCCCGTGGATGTTTACGTGGTGGGCTGCCCCCCGCGGCCGGAAAACCTCTTTTATGCCCTTCTGAAGCTGCAGGAGAAGATTGACCTCATGAGCCTGAGCAAGCGGCCTACCGAGGTCCGCCTTGACGAGAGCATGTTGGAGGAGTTCAAGAAATCCGTCCGCATCGGCAAGCCAGGAACACCGGAAATGGTCCAAATCGCTTAGGCATTTTTCCTCGCGGGGAACTTCAAGACCACTCGGAATTACTGAAATAGGGCGCAGGCCCGGCCCTTCCACAGGAGGAGCGTACATGGCGGAGTTTGTCAAAGTTGCGAGCCTTTCCGAACTTGCTCCGGGATCAGCGAAGGCCGTGGAGGTGAAGGGGAAGGCGATTGCTCTTTTCAATGTGGAGGGCACAATCTACGCCACCGACAACACCTGCCTGCACCAAGGCGGACCGCTCGGCGAAGGAGAACTCATGGGCGAGGTGGTCATTTGCCCCTGGCACCAGTGGGAGTACAACGTCCGCACAGGAGAGATGGTCGGGAACAGTTCCGTCAAAGTCGTTACCTATCCCGTCCAGGTTGAAGGGAGCGATATCAAGGTGGCTGTTTAATAGGCAGTGGTTAGTGGCAAGTGGTTAGTGGTCATGAATAGTGAATGGTGAATAGTAAATGTTGAGATGGGAATTTCTGCCAAAGGCAGATAAGCCGTTGCGTCTCGGAATTCACTATTCACTATTCACAATTCCCTATGCCTGAACTCCCCGAAGTCGAAACCGTTTCCCAGGGCCTGCAAAGGCATGCTCTGGGACGCCGCATCCTTGCCGTTGAGGTCCGCCATCCGGGCGTCATTGCTGGGTCACCGGAGCAATTCGCAGCCGAGATTGAGGGGCGCGCCATCGTTTCAGTGCAGCGCAAGGGCAAGGCGCTCGCCCTCGAGCTCAGCGCCGAAAACCAGCCGCCGCGTTATCTGCTGGTGCGCCTCGGCATGACCGGGCAATTCACGGTCTCCGCGCGCCAGGCGCCAGTCGAGCCGCACACACACGTGCTGCTGGCGCTCGGCGAGCGCGAGGAGTTGCGCTTTCGCGATGTGCGGCGGTTCGGCAGGATACGCTCCTGCACGCATGAGGAGCTGGAAGCCGCGTTCGGCCGACTGGGGCCGGACGCGCAGCAGGTGACCGAGGAGCAGTTCCTGAGCGCCATGCGCGCCCGCCGCGGCGCCATCAAGAGTTGGCTGATGAACCAGCAGTTGCTGGCCGGGCTTGGCAACATCTATGCGGATGAGTCGCTCTTTGTGGCCCGCATCCATCCGCTGGCGCAGCCCGGCCGGGTTTCCGCCCGGAAGGCCCGCCGCCTTTTCAGGGCAGTCAGGAAAGTCCTGGAGCACGCCGTGAAGCTCCAGGGCACGAGCTTCCGCGACTACGTTGACATCGAGGGCCGCCCCGGCAATTACGCCCAGCGCCTGCGCGTTTACCAGCGCACCGGCAAACCCTGCCGTCGTTGCGGCCGGCCGATCCGGCGCCTCGTGATCGCGGGGCGCAGCAGCCACTTCTGCCCTTGCTGCCAGCCACGTCCCCGCCAGATCGCCAAGCAGAAGCATTAACCTGCTTGTTTTCATATACATTCCGGCTTCAAACGGATAACTACCTTTGTTTTCATAGACATTCCCGGTTTCGCCGCACTTTTCCGCAGCGGTCCTTTGTTTTCATAGACATTCCCGCCTCGGTCGTGCAAAAAAAAGAATCTTCTTTCGCGCTACATTGGCCAGAGCGCAGTCAAAGCCCGCCGCGACGGAACACCTGAAAGTGGATTCTGGTTGATTTTCGACTTAAAAACATTAACCTGCCTGTTTTCATATACATTCCCGCTTTTAACGGATAACTACCTTTATTTTCATAAACATTCCCGGTTTCGTCGCACTTTTCCACAGCGGTCCTTTGTTTTCATAGACATTCCCGCATCACTCGTTCAAAAAAAGAATTTTCTTCGCGGTGGATTCTCCAGGTCGCGGTCGACCCGCTGCGGCGGGAGATCTGAAGGCTGGTTCTGGTTGATTTTCGACTGAAAACATTAACCTGCCTGTTTTCACGTACATTCCGGCCTTGAACAGATAACTACCTTTATTTTCATAAACATTCCCGATTCTGTCCCACTTTTCTACAGCGGTCCTTTGTTTTCATAGACATTCCCGCGTCGTGCGTGCAAAAAAAGAATTTTCTTCGCGGCGCATCCGCCAGAGAGCGGTCAACCCGCCGCGGCGGGACAGTAAACAGTCCACAGTCAAAGCTTGCATAAAGACCCTTTTTCCGGCAGCCACGGACCTATGGTCACCAGGGTGAGGCCAGCCGCCCAACCGGCTCTCGTCCGTGAGAAACCTCCGTACCTTACCATACGCTACTAGTGTAGCCGATTGGATGGAGTTTGTCAAGTCTGAACTGTTAAGGCCATTTATCCGCTCCCCTCCTGGTTCAGGAGGGGGTAGGGGGTGGTCCGCCGGCTCAGGAGGCGATCAGAGCCTGCGTGAAATCCCGGCCAGCCGATGTAGAGGCCACCTTTTGGTGGGCATAAGTTGTTGACAGCACAATGCCGGGCCGAAGTCCGCCTCTACGGAAACCGTCGCGCTCCAGGGTTTTCACACAGACTCCTCAGGGGGTGCACTGTGGCAGCCACGGTTGATTCGTTGTTTTCCATTCGCAGTGGGTTCGTAAACGCAGGAAAAGCCCAGGGTCAGGAAAGCGCTGACCATGGGCGCCCTGCCGTCGAACGTGCGCGCCACCCGCGACACGGGTCTGCCTCGGGGGGTGGAATTCGCCCTTTGCGTTTATCAGGACGCACTGAGGTTACTTTTGGTATAATGTACGCCCGTTAAGGACTCGCGGATCGGCCGGGCGCGCAAGAGAGCGCTTGCCTAAAAGCATGGGTAGCATCTTAGGCTGCCACTTTAGAACGCGCTTGCGAGGGGTAGATGTGGAGGCAGAAGAGGTTAACTTAATCCCAGAAAGGACGTGACCATGGCTAATGCTGCAAACGCCCACGCTTCTCTACGGACCTTCTGTAACGTGCAGCCGGGTATCGGAATTGGCAAGGAGCTGTTCACCTATCTTGTAAACAAAGCAATCGCGCTGGCAAACGGACCGGCACAGAACATACGATACAAGAGCAATACGCCATTTCGCAGAATGAGCGTTTTCTTCACAGGAGAAGCCGACGCATCAAAAACGACCGTGACATTCAATCCCATACCTGATGCCATGGGCGGACCAGCAACCGCTGCGGTTCAGATTCATAATCTTTCGTTTGAGCTGAGCGTGTATCTGGAACAGACCCTCATGAGTACGCATGCAGTCACGTATGCACGCATCGATGGTTCCTTCAGAACAGACACCCAAAAAATCTCGCTTGTCGCGCGCACAAGCGCAGGCACATGGACCGCCGAAAACTTGCTTTGGAAGAGCATCTCAACCTTACCCGACGGCACCCAGTTCACCCCTCAGGTTCAGAGGGACTGGGAAATCCAGCAAGAGGCGTTCAAGCTGCTTTCGAAAGACGAATTTGGCGCTGTCTTTATTGCAGCTATTGAGATACCAAATGTCTTGGGCATGATCGATGCCTTTACGTTTTACGGGCCGATCCAGCTCTCGCAAACCGCCGATATACTCATGATCTCGGGAGCGGCGAATTGGAAAATCACCTGCCCAAGAAGGGAATCCAGTCCCGCACTCATTTCTCGGCTGAACGTACGAAAACCCGCCAATCTATCATTCCCGGAGAGGATTGACGATACAGAGTATTCTGTGCCAGACAACTCTCCGGAAAGTAGTTATCCTCCTGGATTCACCAGCGGCGAGAAGTCGAATGATGCCGACCTGTTTGTGTACCTCCCGCGTGTGTTCATGGAGCATCGATTCGACGGAGTCGCAAAGCCGAGTGTCACATTTGCAGATGAAGGAAGTATTGGCCCAATCCAATGGCATTATGAATCGGCCATCTCACCAGCCCACAATGCTTCACTGGTGATTAGTCTGGTTCAGATCTGGCCGACGGAATTCAAGGTTAGTCTGCCCCTCGCAGTCTTCGGAGCCGCAGCCGCCGGCGTAAAGATCGGCTGTGTTTACATCGAAGCGGCGAGCGTCGGCTTTGACGGTGTCATTGATCCTTTTGAGGCGTATTTCAAGATTGGACTTGATGTCTCACGCTCGGAGATCTATTTCGAGTCGAAGCTCGGTTCAGTGGTAGCCCACGATTTTCAGTTCCGACACTCACCGCCGCTCGGCTTCCCGCTCGATCAGATCGTTGATTTCATCTTTGCGCGGGTTGCGGAGACGATCATAAACCACCAAGCTGGTACAATACTGAATGTTACGCGCTTTTCTCTTGCTGAATTCGGACTGTTCAGGGGCTTTGGACATATGCGGGATCTGTTAGCCGCCGTAGGGGAGGCGGACGGGAGTTCGGCCACCGTGGGTGTCACCTTTGTCAAAGCGGTCATTTGATGGGCAGGAGACCGCTTCGTCTGATCATCATTGTTGCTGAGGCTCGGAGCGCGTGACCTGCTCCTGCCGCTGTGCCTCGATCAGCTCCAGGACTCGGAACCTCTTCTTGCGTGATGTCGGGCAGCGTGATCGTCAGCCCCAGGTGCCTCGGATTTTGAGAATGCGGATCTAATGATGCCTAGGTCAACCAGCCGCGACCGGTGGCCTTCAAGTGCACCAATGAAATCTTTATAGCGCTGCAATCGCGGGTGGCAGATACATGCCGCCGTTTGGCATGTGTGTGATCAGTCAACGCCCAGCCGGAGCCGTGCACAGTGACAGGAATGCGCAAAGCCGAGGGCTCTTGAACGGCGCGAGAGGCTGACGCCATTATCGTCATGCTGTGCTGGTGCCCCGGCATTTTAGGTCGCACACATCGCAAGAGGCCCGATGCCTGCGCCACCCGCCAGGGCGGGATTCTCGCTACCAGCACCTTCCCTTAAGCGACACGGGTCTGCCTCGGGTGATGGAATACGCCCTTTGCGTTTTCCAGGACCGGCCACTTCTGGTATACTCCCAGGCCTATTAAGGACTCGCGGATCGCCTGGTGATTGTTGTAAAGGCGGCGGAACCTGTTACGACCTGATCGGGACGCCGCCACATGGCGAGGTAAACTCGCCGCTACTTCCTCTTTGAAGTGACTCCTATGCTTTTCAAAGCACTCAGCGCTGCCGTCTTCGGCATTGACGCCTATCCGGTTGAGGTCGAGGTGGATATTTCCGCCGGCTTGCCCAATTTCACCACCGTGGGTCTTCCCGACGCCGCCGTGCGCGAAAGCCGCGAGCGCATCAAATCCGCCATCAAGAATTGCGGCTTGGACTTTCCCTTCCAGAACATCACGGTCAACCTCGCCCCGGCGGACGTGAAGAAGGAAGGCTCGGGGTTTGACCTGCCCATCGCGCTGGGCATCCTGGGCACCACCGGCGTCCTTTTGAAAACCGACCTCAAGAACACCTTGTTTCTGGGTGAACTTTCGCTCGATGGCGGCCTTCGCCCCATCAAGGGTGCGCTCTCGATTGCCGCCATGGCACGTCAGAAGGGTATTCAGCGGATGGTCCTGCCGGTGGAAAACGCCTGCGAGGCGGCGGTGGTAGAGGAGTTGCAGGTTTACGGCCTGGGCTCTTTGCCGGAAGTTGTGGACTTCATCAATGAGACACGCGAGTTCAAGCCGGCCAAAGTCGATAGCGCCGCCATGCTAGCGCAAGCCAGCCAGTACAACGTGGATTTCCGCGACGTCAAGGGGCAGCTTCACGCCAAGCGCGCCATTGAAGTTGCCACCGCGGGAGGCCACAACATCCTGATGATCGGCCCGCCGGGCGCCGGCAAGACCATGCTGGCCAAACGCATCCCCACCATTCTGCCACCGCTTACTTTCGATGAGGCGATCCAGACCACGAAGATCCACAGCGTCGCTGGGGTGCTCGACCCGGGCGCGGGCCTGGTGGGCACCCGGCCCTTCCGTTCTCCCCACCACACCATTTCGGATGCCGGGCTGATTGGAGGCGGCGCCGTGCCCCGCCCGGGCGAAGTGAGCCTGGCGCACAATGGCGTGCTTTTCCTGGACGAGTTGCCGGAATTCCAGCGCAACGTCCTCGAGGTTTTGAGGCAGCCCGTGGAAGACGGCACGGTCACCATCTCACGCGCCGCCATGTCCCTAACCTTTCCTTCGCGCTTCATGCTCGCCGCCGCCATGAACCCCTGCCCTTGCGGGTTCTTCAATGACCCCACGCGCGAGTGCACTTGCACGCCGCCCCTCATTCAGCGCTACATCTCAAAGATTTCCGGGCCGCTGCTCGACCGCATTGATATCCACATCGACATGCCCGCCGTCCGCTACCAGGAGCTGCGGCAGGACTCGGGCGGGGAAGGTTCGGACCAGATCCGTGAGCGCGTCATAAAAGCCCGCCAGCGCCAGTTGCGCCGCTTCCCGGGGGAAAAGATTTATAGCAATGCCCAGATGAGCTCGCGGCAGATCCGCAAGTACTGCAACATCTCCGCCGACTGCGAGCGCCTGCTGGAAAGCGCCATGACGTGCTTGGGCCTCAGCGCCCGCGCCCACGACCGCATCCTGAAAGTGGCGCTCACCATCTCCGACCTCGACGCCGCTGACGCCATCGGCACTACCCACATCTCCGAAGCCATCCAGTACCGCTCGCTTGACCGTAATTACTGGACGTGATGGTGCGGGACACTGCGGTAGATTATTGCCCCGGGATGTGCTATCTTTCCGTTCGGCAGTCGAGCGGCAAGCAACACTGAAACGGGAGCGCACGGGACAATGACCTCTGGTGACCTCGGCCCACAGCTGCAGACTTCTGTTGTTGCGAAGGCCCGCACCGTACTGGAAATCCAGCTCGATGTCGTGGCCCTCGAAGCTCTAACGACGGCCTCAGTTCCGCACCTCAGGCGGCGGGTGAAGGATTTCGTGGATCGGGTGCTGAAAGAAGCACGGTCCATTGAGGAAGCGGAGCATGTAGGCAGCGGGCCGCCGGAGATTACCGCGGCCCACATCGACGAGGCTTGGTGGGTCTCCAGACGTCGGGTGCGCCGCTCGCGCCATCCGATGGCCAAAGCAGGGGCACGCGCAGCCCAGCTTTTTGGAGGAGCCGGATTCGGAATCGGGGCCACTCACCTCCAGCAGACGTGGGGTGCGGCCTTGTTTATCGTGTCAACACTCGTCCTCCTGGGGGCGCTCTTGCTCGAAGGTCACCTGACCGCACTGGATTAGGGGGCAACATGCCTACCGAGGAATTGCAAAGACTTTCGGTTACGTTCACCGAGGAAGCCGAAATAGCTCTCGCCCAAAGGCTCCGCCGTCTTGAAAGGCAACTCCGTGGAGCCGCGGTTGAGGAGGCTGTCAGGGCCCGGGGAACCCCCGGCGAGGTCACGAGCTCTGACATTCACAAAGCTTATTCTGAGCTATTCAGAGTTCGCCGGCTGGATGCTGACTACTACAGAAAGATGATGATCCGTGGCGAGCTGCCGCCAGACTTTGCGAGCGGCCTCGCTACGGAGGATTTTGAACGTCATAGGGAGCCACGCCGAAAAACGTATCTGGAGCGGATGGGCGTTGTGTATACAAAGGTGGGACTTATAATCGCCATTGGCGCGCCCCTATTCGCGATGGCTGCCAAGCTCTCCGCCACCATCTCTCACGTGAGCAAAGAAACCCAGGTGTGGCTTCTTGTATCCGCCGCCGGACTGGTTACCGCCCTCTTTGGTTATCTAGTCAGGTTGGCGGCCCAAACGTGGTTGGAACAAAAGAAATAGGTCCGGCGTCCCCAGCGCCTGCTCGAAAGCGCCATGGCGCGCTTGGGCCTCAGCGCCCGCGCCCACGACCGCATCCTGAAAGTGGCACTCACGATCTCCGACCTCGACGCCGCCGACGCCATCGGCACTACCCACATCTCCGAAGCCATTCAGTACCGCTCGCTTGACCGTAATTACTGGACGTGACCATGCTTTCATTCTGAGTCCGCCATTCTTATTGGCGGACGAACCCGCCGCGGCGGGTCGCTCTGGACTTTTCCGCCGACAAACAGCAGGGCGAGATGCTTCGTTCGGCCTAGGCCGACGGACTCAGCATGACAGACCTGAAAGATCGGACCTTGACGGTTGAGTCAGTTCCTCTGCTGTGGTACAGTTTTTAGTACGGCAGAAAAGCCCGTGCTATGCCGGACTTGAAGCACATCCCGCCCCAGTGCGAGTTTGACCAGGATAAGCTGGTCGTCAAGCTGGACGAACTGATTCCTTCGGACACTCGCCATATTGAAGGAGTTGTTTCCAGGGTCCTTGGTGTGCTCGAAGCAAATGGTTGTTGTCACGATCTCGGGAATGTCCAGCTTGCCCTGCAAGAAGCGCTCATGAACGCCATCCTTCATGGCAATCGCAGCGACCCCGAAAAGTACGTGCGAACGTGCGTGGCTATGGAGGAAGGCGGCGGAATACTCATCGTCGTCAAAGACTCCGGTACCGGGTTTGACCCGAGTAAGCTTCCGGATCCAACCATGGGGGAAAACATTTACCGCGAAGGTGGCCGCGGAGTGTATCTGATCCAACAGCTCATGGACGAGGTCCAATTCAAGTTTGGGGACGGCACGGCTGTGATCATGCGCCGTCATCCACCGAATCGCCAGCCCTAACAGACTCCATCACCTGCCGTACACCTGCCCGACTGTCATTCCGAGCGCAGCACGGCGGTCATCAAGCGCCGTCATCCACCGAATCGCCAGCCCTAACAGACTCCATCACCTGCCGTACACCTGCCCGACTGTCATTCCGAGCGCAGCGAGGAATCTCGTTCTGATTCTTTCTTCCAACCCTTAGTCGGCCTTGAGCTCCGATCAACCTCCGTCCAGAGCGAGATTCCTCTCCCGCGCCTGCGGGATCGGAATGACATACCCACCAAGATCGCGCCTGAGAGGAGGCTCGGTTTACCCTCATCAAACTGCTTGCCTGTGCCGATAAATCAAGTGTGAAGGCCGTAGGTAGTTGATGGTAGGTGAGTGCGGAAAGGGAGGTTCCAGGTGTCAGGTGCCGGGGACTTGGGGCTGGGCGCTGGGGTAATCGTGAATTCTGAATTATGAACTGGCCGCTCAGGATGACACTCGTTTCTTTGGACAGGGCGCCCGCCGCGCTCAGCGCGACCTTCGGAAGGGCTCTTTAAACGTCCGGCTCGAACTGCAAGGGAGAACTCAGTGCTGTACGTAGTCCTAATCCTGCTTATCATCTTTCTCATTCAATTCCTGGTGGTCCTGGCGGCGCTCATGTTTGCGATCTTCCTGACACGCCCTGAAGTTCCCTTGTCAGGGGACAGCTCACTGGAAGCGACCACTACTGAACATCGTCATCGTTTCTTCTCTTCCCTACGGAAGTGGATTACCTCCGCCATGGGAAAGAAAGCCTCGAGGTCATCAAGAAAGCCCACGAAATAGGTAATGGTAACCTGGCTTTCAACTCTTGCCGCCTTCGCTCGTCGGTCAAAGGAGACTCTGAATGAGTCGGCGCCCAATTGGCCGGCCAGCTTCCCGCGCATCTCGTTGAGTTCAGATCTCAGGGGGTACGTAGGGGCAATCCAAAACTTGACATCCAAAACTGTCCCGTCCTCTCGCAACCGCTCTTCAATGATTCAATGACTCAATGATTCAATGAATCAATCACTCAATGCTCAGGCGCCCAGATTCTCGTACCACTTCACGTTTGCCGTCGAAGCGCCGACGGCCACAACGCCCGCGTGGCCGTCGCCATTGAGGTCGGCCACGACCACTCCTGAAGCCGCCATCTGAGTATCCAGCGTCTGGCGCTCCCACTTCAGGCCGGACGCGTCTGAGGCGTAGTACACATAGAGGCTGGTCCCTGGACCGCGAAACCCCGCCACGATTTCATCATTGCCGTCGCCATTGAGGTCGGCGCACACCAGGGCGTGGCCGTCGCGCAAACTGTCGTCAATCGGATGGCGACTCCACAAATCGCCCGGTTTGCTTTGCGTATAAACAACCACATGCTCGCCATGCCAGGGCTCGATGGTGGCGAGGAAACGCCGCCCGTCCAGCCTGCCGACGCCGATTTCGCTCGACCCGCGATGGGGGCGCGAAACCTGGTCGCCCGCAGCGAGGTGGGTCTTCGTCCAAAGGAGGTCAGGGCCCGTCCCGGTGGAATGGAAGAGGTGAACGCCTTCAAAGCTGGCAGTCAGGATTTCATCGCGGCCGTCGTTGTCCCAGTCAATGATGTGGACGCCATGGACGACCGTCAGAGAGTCGTCAATCAGGTGGGAAAGCCACTCACCCTTGCCGGCGTCAGTGGCAGATACGTGCCCGCGCAGGAGTGGCTCCGGAGGTTCGAACCAGGTGAGCGGCGCAGCGACTTTGTAGTCCGGCTCCTTCGCGCCATAACCCAACAAGGGAACATCCACCAACCCCAGGCGGCCGCTCCCATCCAGGTTCGCCCAGCGCAATCGGTGCGAGCTGGGCATCCGGCCGAGCAAGCGCAGCGACCATTCGGAGTCTAACGAATTCCCCGGTTCCGCCCACCAAAGACTTCCGCCATAGGTGCTGTCATTAAGTGCAAAGTCGCTGGCCAGCGCCAAGCCGCGTTCCGGATAGCCATTGCGAAACAACGGCGCCAAGCTGATGTTCTGATGGGTTGCCGTGGTGATGGGCCGAGCCTTCCAGGAAGGATTCTCATACCATTCCACAATGCTCTCCACGGAGCTTAACGCCAGGATGTCAGGCTTGCCATTGCCGTTGACATCGGCAACCGCCACCTGGTAGCCGTTCGGAATCTTTGCAATGGTGTGTGCTTGCCAACGGACCATAGCCCTTTTCCTCTCCGGAGCCTTCGCCCCGCTTGCTGCATCAAGGGTTGCCAAGCCCGCATAAGCGGTGCAAACGCCTGTGGCTTTTTTCAGGAAATCCCTTCGACAGCAAGTACCACCGCAAGCGGCGGCCCATCGTTTGGTCAGATGGAAAAGGGGATATCTCATTCGCAACCGCCCTCAGAGTCTTTTTTCTTCAGGAGTCATAACGACGTAAACGGCCCCGCGCTTTCGCCTTGAAGCCTTTTTTCGGTAACATGCGCAGCGCTTCATCAAACCGCTCGATTCTAACTCAAAGCGCGCTAAAATGAGCGGGTTCAAACTGCACTCAGTGACGATTGGTAAGCAGGGGTCAGGAGCCAGAGGTCAGGAGTCAGAAGAAATGCCCGGCCCCATCAAGCGTAGCGCCCGCCAATTTGATAGAAGCCGCAGGTTCGCGTATAATCTGTCGTTCTGGGCGTTGGCACCACAGAACGCCGCCAAAAATTATGCCTGCACGCACAATGTACGAAAAGATCTGGGAAGCCCACTTGGTGGCTGAAGAGCCCCGGCAACCCCCGCTCATTTATATCGACCGCCATCTCGTCCACGAAGGAACATCCCCGCAAGCTTTCGCCGGCCTGAAAGCGGCGGGACGCAAGGTGCGGCGACCGGACCTTACGTTTGCGGTCATGGACCACTCCGTGCCTACCAAGGACCGGCACCTCCCTTTGCTGGATACGGTTGCGGCGGCGCAGTTTGAGGCCCTGGAGCGCAACTGCCGCGAAACGGGCATCATGCTCTTCAACATGCAGAATCCCAGTCAGGGGATCGTGCATGTGATAGGGCCCGAACTCGGCATCACTCAGCCGGGCCAGACCATCGTTTGCGGTGACAGTCACACGGCGACCCATGGCGCCCTCGGCGCGCTGGCCTTCGGCATCGGCACCAGCGAAATTGAGCACGTTCTGGCAACTCAATGCCTGCCGCAATTCAAATCAAAGACCATGGTGGTCCGGGTCAACGGAAGCCTCATCCCGGGCGTGACAGCAAAGGACATCATCCTCGCCGTCATTGGCAAGATTGGCATCGCGGGGGGGACCGGACACGCCGTCGAATACACTGGAGAGGCGATCCGCGCCTTGTCCATGGATGGCCGGATGACGGTCTGCAACATGACCATTGAGGGCGGGGCACGGACGGGAATGGTAGCACCGGACGACACCACGTTCGCGTACCTGGAAGGGCGTCCCTTCGTTCCACGTGGCAAGGATTTTCAAAGCGCCGTCGATCATTGGAAGTCTTTGCCCTCGGATCCCGGCGCGGCTTTCGACCGGGTGCTTGAATTGGACGCGGCCGCGATCGCGCCACAGGTTACTTGGGGCACAAATCCAGGAATGGTCACGGAGGTTACGGGAAAAGTACCCGAGCCAAGCAGTTTTGCGAACCCTGTGGACCGCAAGGCGGCGGAGCGCGCCCTCGAGTATATGGGCCTCGAGCCGGGAACACGCATCGTCGATATCCCGCTTGATTACGTGTTCATCGGTTCGTGCACCAACTCCCGCATCGAAGACTTGCGCCTGGCAGCGCGTGTTGCGGCAGGCAGGAAGGTTTGGAAGACACTGAAAAGCGCGCTGGTCGTTCCCGGGTCCAGGCGTGTGAAAGCCCAGGCGGAAAAGGAAGGCTTGGATGAAATTTTCCGCGCGGCGGGATTCGAGTGGCGCGATGCCGGGTGCAGCATGTGCATCGGGATGAATGCCGACGTGCTCCCCAGCGGCGAGCGCAGCGCCAGCACTTCGAACAGAAACTTCGAAGGACGCCAGGGCAAGGGCGGCCGCACTCACCTGGTCAGCCCCATGATGGCCGCCGCCGCCGCCATCACGGGCCACTTTGTGGATATTCGGGAATGGAAGGTGGGATAACGCGGGACCCAGGATTTGCGCGCTGTCAGTTGTCCGTTGTCAGTAGTTGGTTGTAAGGGCAAACTCCCCTTTAGCAGCTTATGGACGGACCACGAGCAACTGGCGACGGACGGACAACGGACCAAGAAAATGCAACCTTTCATCAAACATGCAGGACTTGTAGCCCCTCTCGATCGGGTCAATGTTGACACGGACCAGATGGTGCCCAAGCAGTTTCTGAAGTGGCTGACGCGGGAAGGCTTTGGGCGCGTGCTCTTCTACGACTGGCGTTACCTGGATGGCGAAAAGCCCAATCCGGACTTCGTGTTGAACTACCCTCGTTACAAGGGCGCATCAATTCTGCTGGCGCGCGCCAACTTCGGCTGCGGCTCCAGCCGCGAGCATGCTCCCTGGGCGATTCTCGATTACGGCTTCCATGTCGTCATCGCGCCCAGCTACGCCGACATCTTCTATAACAATTGCTTCAAGAATGGCGTGCTCCTGGTCACACTGCTCGACGCCGAAGTGAATGAATTGTTCCAGCGGACCGAGAACAATGAGGGATACCGGCTGACCGTTGACCTCGAAAATCAGACCCTTGCAGATGACTTTGGCCTCAGATTCTCCTTCCCAATCGATCCCTTCCGACGCGAATGCCTACTGAAAGGCCTTGACGATATCGGCCTGACTCTGCGCCTTACGGAGCGCATCGCAGCCTTCGAGGAAGCCCGTCACCCCTCAGCCGCGATGTATGAGCCGGTGGACGCAAGCCTTGCCAGTCCGGTGCCACAATCCCATTCATGAAATGGCCGATCCTGATTAGTGCAGCAGCGAGCTGAACCACGTACCAAGATAGTACGGCCACAATACAAACGCGAGCACACCCTTCCAAAAAGTCAGGTGCAGAAACCCGATGGTGAAGAGCCATGCCCAGACCCACAAGACCCCCATAAAACTGTTCTGCTCGATTTTTATTTTTTCCATGTTGACAAGTATATACCCGCTCTAGACTAGCGGAAAGTAAGCGCCACCCGCGTCCACGTGCCCCAGCGACTCCTGGTTCAGAAGTCAGGGGACAGGAGTCAGCGCTGATACATTTCTCGGCGGTGACGGATGGGGTGGAGGACAACTTCCTCGCCAAAGATGTCGTATCTCAGGCGGTAGTGTCGCCAGCGGATCCGCCACTGTCCCTCCCCGGGTTTGAGCCCCACCAGCTTCCTGATGTTGTGTTGCCCAGTCCGGTTATGAGGGTCAGCTTGGAGAATGCCCAGCAATTCCTCCAATGCCTCCACCCACGCCGCGTTCCCTTTTAAAGCTTTGCGGAACTCACGCTCAAAAGCGGGGGTCGTGAGTACTCGAAATGGGCCTCCCATGCCTGCGTCTCACTTCCGGGATTTGGCGCTGGCGCGGCGTAGGTCGGCAAGGAACGCGCCGGCATCACGGGTCTTCCCGTGACGATACTGTTCCTGACTCCTCCGAATCTGTTTCTTGAGTCCGGGGTCCCGCAGGTCCAGGTAGTCTTCCATCTCGTCGGCATTCATGATGCCCGCCACCGGAATCCCGCCCTTCTCCAGAATGAAGTACTCCCGATTCACGTGAACGCGCCGAACTACCTGTCCCAGGTTGATTCGCGCTCTGGTGATCGGTACTCGATGAACGACGCTCTGCATGGCCTTGAATCCCTCTCTTCCGCTACCGTCATAATTGCTCAACTCTGATCAATATTGATTATAAGCTTTCTTGCCGGGAAGGCAATCTCTCCGCTCGCGTAATAGCCGCAATGAAGGAAGTCAAAGGGCCTCTTGCCGGCAGAGGAGCCCGGCCGGTTTGAATGGGACAGCGCCCAGATGTCTCACCCGCCCTTGTACCTCGGGCACCCTCAGTCGCCTCGGCGACAGAGGGCTGGGGTGCAGCCGCTGGTTAGGCCGCCGACCTGTCCGTCAGTTTTTCCCCGACTGCGAAGAGGACAGGAATCGCGGCAACAATTGCCACACCAACGAGTACCCCGAAATACGCAAACGTTGGGAATCTGACATATCGTTCAGCAAAGGCACGCCGCAACAACATTATCGTAACTGGGAGGTTCAGTGCGATCGCTGTCCCCAATCCTGGCATGTAGCGTCGCAGGGCCACGGTAGCCAGTAGATGTGGGACCAGAACATTGAGAAGCACGGCGAGAGCAGAACCGGCAAGAAGGTATGCGCCGACACTTTCTGGACCCGCCTTTGCACTCCAAATCGTCACAATGAACGCCAAGACCGTCAAGACAGCTACTGCAAAACGGAATGCGGACGGACTCACTTGGCGATGCCACTTGCCTGCTTGTTTCGACCACGCGGGCAGCCAGATTGCCTCCTCAAGATTGTGCAGCGTTACGGCAACCGGGAAGAGCCATTGCCACTCAATGAAACTCATTTCTTGTCCTCTCACGTTTTGGTATCAATTAGAACAAGCTCATCCTTTTCAGAACCCTTCGAATTTGGGGGAATTCGGCGGGCGCAGGTGTCAACCAAACAGCCTTCGTTATCCATCCCGCCCGTGCAGCAGGCGCACCGCGTTGGGGATGGTCTCCTCGCGTTCCGCAAGGGCAGAGGGTTGCGCCGGTGCTGCACTTTCCCGCACCTTGTCGCCTTCACCCGGGGCGAGGAAGAGGTTGGACTCGACTCCGTGCTGCTTGGTGTACAACTCGTAATAGCGTCCCCCGGCAGCGTAGAGCTGCTGGTGAGTGCCTCGCTCGATGATGCGTCCCCCCTCCACCACGAGGATTTGGTCCGCGCGCCGGATGGTTGAGAGGCGGTGCGCGATAACGAAGGTGGTCCTACCGCGCATCAAGTAAGAAAGCCCTTCCTGGATCATCGCCTCGGATTCGGAATCCAGGCTCGACGTTGCCTCGTCGAGGATCAGAATTCTCGGGTCGGCCAGGATGGCGCGCGCGATGGAAACCCGTTGGCGTTGGCCGCCGGAGAGCTTCACACCCCGTTCGCCCACCACCGTTTCGTACTTTTTCTCGAATGTCTCCGCGAACTCATCCACGCGGGCGATGCGGCAAGCCGCGAGGATTTGTTCCTCTGAGGCGTCCGGGCGTGAGAACGCGACGTTTTCCCAGATGGTTCCGTCAAACAGGAACGTTTCCTGCAAAACAACTCCCAGCCGGGTGCGGTAGGAGTCCAGGCGCACCTTGGCCAAGTCAATTCCATCCACCAGCACTCTTCCGGCGCTCGGTGTGTAGAAGGCCGCGATGAGCCCGATCATGGTGGACTTCCCCGACCCGGACGGCCCGACCAGCGCGGTGACCGTACCCGGCTGGGATTTGAAGCCGAGGTCGTTCAGGACCGTCTTGCCTGCTTCATAAGCGAAGCTGACGTTCTCAAAGACCACTTCACCTTGAATGTGATCCAGGCGAAGCGACCTCGCCGAGTCCTCGTCCTCGGGGCGCTCACGGAGGACCTCGCGCGTGCGTTCAAGTCCTGCGAGGGCCTCCGTGATCTGCGTGCCGATCAGGACAATCTGGAAAACCGGGGCCACCAGGAGTCCCAGAAAGATGGTGTAGGTCACGAAAGTGCCGAGCGTCATGTGCCCGGCAACGATTTGACGGGCGCCCAGGTACATGATCAGGGCGCTGACCATGCCCAGCAGCGTGGTCGCAGAAAGACTCATCAGGGAAGTGGCGGTCAGGGTTTTCAGAACATTGTCGAGGAGCCGCCGCACCCCCGCTGCAAAGATCTTCGCTTCCCGCGCCTCGGCGTGGTAGCCCTTCACCACCCGCACCCCGCCCAGCGATTCGGTCAGCCGTCCTGTAACCTCGGCGTTGATCTTGGGGCGGGCGCGGAAGATGGGACGGATCACTCCGAAGGCCTTGCGGAGGGCGAGCCCGAACCCGAGAAGAATCAGAAAAGCCAGGCCGGTCATGAAAACGCTGATGCGCAGCAGGATGATCAAGGCAAACGTCGCCGTCAGCAGTCCACCCGCGAACTCCACAAGCCCGGTGCCGATCAGGTTTCGCACCCCTTCCACATCGCTCATGATGCGCGATACGAGGACACCGGTCTTGTTGGAATCATAGAAGGCCACCGGCAGCCGCGCGATGTGGGCTTGCACCTGGCATCGCAGGTCAGCAATAAGCCGCTGCGCAGCCTTGGAGAGGAGTTGCGTCAGGGCGAAAGAAGAAACCCCCTGCACCACCGTCGCGCCGAGTATCACCAGCACCAGTGGAACCAGGAGTTGCAGGTGACGCTTTCCGATGATGTCATCAATCAGAAACTTCGAGGACGCCGGCAGAACAAGCCCTGCCACGCGGTTCACCACCATCACGCAGAAGCCAATGGCCAGCAGGCCCCGGCGCGGCTTGATCAGGAACCACACATCCGGCAGGAGCGCCCACCATGGGTCGGATTTTGCAGACGCCTTATCCATGGATTCTCTCAACGTGCCGCCCCTGCTTGAGGATATCCCGATTTATCTCTCCTGAGAGGATGCTGAAAACCCCTTTGCCGCCCCGTCGTAGCGGTCTCGCCTACTCGGGGATCTCTACGCCCCTTCTTTCGTTCCACGAATGATATCATTTCCCGTATCAAGAGGGAGATTCTGGCGCGGAGCTCAGCGGAGAGGCTGGCCCAACTGTAAGGCCATTAGGGCAAAGGAGCCGGCGATGATCACGATTGACAGCACGGCGAGGAGGTTCCACAGGTTTTGGCCGGCTCGAGTCTCAGCTTCGCCTTCCGGCACGAGGTATCCAAGGAGCGCCCCGGTGGCCAGGCCGCCGAGGTGAGCC
The DNA here is from genome assembly GCA_049514395.1 of Terriglobia bacterium. Taxonomy (GTDB): domain Bacteria; phylum Acidobacteriota; class Terriglobia; order UBA7540; family UBA7540; genus CAVROP01. The sequence continues at coordinate 21,355 of JBEKVC010000008.1, read as the reverse complement.
GCGTTATCGACTGCAAAGAAAAGGCCAAAGATCGCAATGTAAATCACCCAGCGCCAAAGTTGCCCACGATATTCCTTTCCAAGGTGACCATGATGGAAGCTGGCGCCGATCAGGACGCCGATCATCCCCAGGATCGCGCCCGAAGCCCCCACCGACATCCCATAGGGGCTCCACCAAAAGCTCAAGAGGAATCCCGCCACCCCCGAAACCAGATAGAACACCACGAATTTGGTAGTCGAAAACAGCGACTCAACTTCAGGACCAAGATCGAATAGGCACCAGAGATTGAGCCCGATGTGCAGCAACCCGGCGTGCAGGAAGATCGCCGTCACAAGTCTCCACCACTGCCCGACCAGGATGTAAGGACTCTTGGCGCCGAGGCGCAGCAGCACCTCGCCGCTGATGCCGCCCATGGCAGACATCGGGTTGAGCTGGGCCGACGCTGAGGAGGCTGTCATGTACCAGGAGATGGCGTAAAGGGCGATATTCACTGCCACAACCACCGAGGTGGCCGTGGAAGGAATGGGGATTACGCCCAAAATTCTGCCGGGGACGCCTGGGGACGAACGCGCCCGGGCCGAGCCTAATTTCTCTCCGCAAAACGGGCACACAGACGCACCGCGTTCAACCAGGGCGCGACAGTTCGAGCACATCCGATGCGAAGTGTCGTAATTCTGCTTCGAAGTACCGAATGTGGAAAGGAGTGCTTTCTTCAGCCTTTCCAGTTGAAACCAGAGTTTAGGAGGAAGTCCCATTCATGTTGCCTGCTGATAGCGGCGGCACAATCAATTATAGCCCAGGCACATTCCAGCCCGTCAGGAAATTCGGTAGTTGTGCAGTTTGGTCTCTTAGCGGCGAGTGTACCTCGCCACTTGGTGGCGTAACGGTCCCGGCCGTTTCGGGAAGCCGCCTCTAGATCAAACTGCGCCACTACCCGAAATTCATTTGTCCCCTGCCTGCGTGTTGATTAGAATAGCGACAGGCGAGAATGGGAGGGGCGATGAAATTCGAAGAAGCCGGACGTGCGGTGGATCGTGAAGTGGCGAAACTGGCAGACTTTCTCGACAAGAAGCTGAAGCCTGCAACCCGCCAGGAAATGGCCACGCTGCTCCACAGGGCGTCCCGCCACCTGGCCAAGTTGGCGAGGAACCTGGAGAAGGAAGAGCCTGGAACAAGTGGCCGGTAGCTTGGCTTGGAAATCGAACCGAACCGATCTGCGGATGACGGTGCGGATCGTTGCCGTGGGAAGTGTCATTTTGGTTTCGACCGGCTGCCTGCACCGGCATCGTCCCATTCAGGCAGCGCGCGGCACGCCCCCGCCTGTGGGGGGGGGCTCGACAACGCCCGCCCCGATTGTCCAAGGCGAAAAAGGAATCGCTTCCTGGTACGGCCATCCCTACCACGGGCGTCCAACCGCCAGCGGCGAAATCTATAACATGTACGACATGACCGCCGCTCACCGCACGTTGCCGTTCGGCACTCGGGTAAATGTTCACGACCTCGAGAACGGCCACGACGTGACGGTGCGGATTAACGACCGCGGACCTTTCATCGAGGGGCGCATTATCGACCTCTCCTATGCGGCAGCTCAGGCCATGCACATGCCAGGCATTGCACAGGTGTACCTTGAGATTCTGGGACTTGGAGAGGGCGGCGCCATCCCAGGAATCTTCGCGGTACAGGTAGGAGCCTTTAAGGACCGGAGCAACGCTGAGCGGTTGAAGGAGCGCATCGAATCTCAATTCGGGCCGGTCGTCATTCAGGACTTCGATCACGGCGACGGCCTCTTTTATCGCGTCCGCGTCGGTCACGAGAGCACCGAAGACGCTGCGCGCGCTCTGGCACAAAGCCTCCGCAGGGCGAACCTGGCGACGGAGACATTCGTTGTGCGGTTGAATTAGTCGATGGACCAGTGCATTTTCTGCCGAATCATCGAGCGACGCGTACCAGCCAGGATTGTCTTCGAGGATGATGAAATCGTGGCGTTTGAGGACACCAACCCGCAAGCGCCCATCCATACACTCATTGTTCCACGCAAACACCTGACTTCGTTGAAGGATGCCACCCCCGACGATGCTCCGCTCCTCGGGCGCCTGTTCATGGTGGCTGCACAACTGGCGCGTGAGCGGGGTCTGGAACCTAAGGGCTACCGCACAGTGATCAACACGGGTTCATGGGCGGGCCAATCCGTCTTCCACCTTCACCTCCACCTTCTTGGCGGGCGGGTGTTCCGCTGGCCCCCGGGGTAGGAGGAGACTTGGGGACAAACGCCCGGCGGGTGCGAGTTTCCCTGCCTCATTATTCCTCAGAATGCCGTGTGCGAGCATTCCGCGGCTCTTCACACCATCTTGGCCAGGCATCACCGCTCCGAGATGGCGAGTAGGTTATCCTCGTCAATGGCCAGCCGCTTCGGCCTTTCTGTGGTTGTAAACTTGAATCGCCCCCCGTCTTCGCTCACGGGAACGCGGCCCAAGCTGGCCTTCTTGTCTTTGCCCACCTCGGCCACAACAGGCACCAGCATTTCGAAATCGCTCGATACGCCGCTCTGTGTGATGGTCCCTTGGACCAAAAATCTCTTCGAGGAAAGCTGCTTGACGCTGGATTGCAGTTTGTAAGTTGGGACTCCGGTTTCGTACACCCACTCATTGAAAAACCAGTCGAGCCGGCGATCGTGTTCGAGGTCGCTCGAGCGCGTCATGTACTTTTCCGCGTGGCGCACGAAGTCTTCCGTTGAAACATCCATGCCTCGATAAGTGGCGACGAAATCGCGCAGCAGGCGGAAGAATCTCTCGTCGGAGCCTGTGGAGGGATCACTCATCAGCCCTCGTAACATGTGTAAAACCCAGCAAGCCTTCTTGTACACGATGTTGTCGTAGCCGCCCGGCGTGAGAGAATTGGAGAGTCGCTGGCCGAGCCAGATGGGACCGCTGGCTTCGTTGATCATCCCGCTCTTGCCCTTGCTGAGCAGGTCGAGTTTGTAGCCTCGCAGGAGTTCGTGGAATCTGCGATCGCCATCCTTTTGCCTGGACAGGTCCAGCGCCGCCGCGTAGGTCGCGAGCGCTTCGGAAAGCCACTGGTCATGGTAGGTCTTCCAACCCAATAAGTTGCCCCACCATTGATGGGCGATCTCGTGGGCCAACATGCCGTGGCCAAGAAGATCCTCGGCCTTTTCCGGTAAGCCTAGCTCGAAACGCTCCGACTTCCGCAAGAACGCGAGGGTGGGAAGATAGACCAGTTCCGGCCAACCTTGTCCGAAGTTGCCGGGAATCTGGGAGATGGCGAGGCGAGAGTAAGGAAATGGGCCAAACAAATCCTCGAAGTACTGAAGAGCTTGGGCGGCGCTCTCTGCCACGCTTTGCAGCAAAGCAGCGGGCGCCAAGGGAGGAACCATGTCGGGACTGATCGGGAACGACTGGGCCCGCTCTCGCGAGGGTAAGGGGAGCACGAGGCGGGGTACCAACCTCCGCGTGTGCCGCTCCTCCAGCGCCGCTTCCGCCTCGCGGGTCGCATACACTTCAACCGTCGTCTTTCCGACGCGGCGGTCGACCGAATGATAGGGTCCCAGATTGAAGCCTGCGATTCGAAACACGCCGTCCGAGCGCCACCGACTGCGAGTCCGACCGTCCGCAGTCTTCTTTTCGATCCTTTCTCCGGTGGCGACCAGCGTGAGGCTCTCGGGATAATCAAACTTGAGGTCGAATGAAGCTGGAGATGCAAGCCCCAGGTTCGGATACCAGCTACCTCGCTCTCCCACGTACAACACGTTGTTCCCCACGTCGGTGATGACGTTCCCCTGGTAATTGAAGCGAATGCGGAATCTCTCACCCACCGGGTTTGGGGCGGGCAGGACCACCTGGATCCAGCCCATGCTCCGGTCACCCGCCTCAATATCTTCCTGCAAAGGGTATTGATACACGGCAAGACTCTCTCCCCGCTCGTCCAGGACCTTTGAGACGCTGAGTAAGCGGGAGAAATCAAATGTCAGCACACGGTCCGAGGCCGAGAGTGATTCCAACAGAAGCTCCGCCCGCCCCGTCATGCTGTTGTCAGGCTCGATGTGCGTGTCGATATCGTAGGAAAGAGCTTTCACCGTCCCCGGCGCCAGATTTGCGAAACGGGCCGCCGAGCTCTTACTTGGAAAGGCACACCAGTGATCTGCGAATAGCTCGTCATCGTTTCGGCGAGCCGCAACCACACTCACGGCTTCCGGAAATCGTTCGTCATCAACTACCTCGAACCCTTTAAGGCTCGACCCTTCCAAGCGCGCGTGAAAATACGGCAATGTGCGGTCGCCCAGCAAATCCTCAAAGATTCGGGGCGAATCCTCCAGAGCCAAGAGACGGGGTGCGGAGTTCCACTTTTGAGGAAAGTCCGGCGGCCGTTCCGGGTCATCGGGCTCCGGCCTTTCCGCCGCCGCGATCAATTCCCTGGCGGTCTGGTCGGTAAAGCGCAGAATGGCCATCGTGAACTGTTCTTCGAGGATAGGGGAGTGAATGAACCGAGCGAGACTCTCCTTCTCCACCCGCGTGGGGGGTATCAACAGGATTTCCCCTTCCCCGATGTAGACAGCCCCGGTGATTTCTCCGGCAGCTTGGGTGAAAAAGCCGATGTAGCCACGGTTGAAAAACAGCTTCACACGGTCACGGATCAGTTGCGCGTGCCGCAGCACGTAGACCTGGCCGGGGTCCACCTTAACGTTGTGGAGTTGGTTGAGAACTTCTCGCGCGTCAAGCCCGCTCGCGGCCCAGGCCCTTCCTGGCAACAAGACGATTGCGAGGAGAAGGCCACACCGAGTCCACAGCGCAGCCCGGTGGCCGCCACCAAAACGAGATTCTCCGTGTCCTCCCTGCCTCCAAAACCTCAACACAGAGGGCACGGAGAATCTCAGTGACCTCTGTGCTAAAGCTCTTCTGCCCACTGAGGACACGGAGGCACTACCGGCTCGAGAAGGAATTTCCGCGTGTCGACAAGAAATTCCGGAATGGCCGTACAGAAGAAGGCGTCCTGACAAGCCGGATTTGTCCAGCATTTCTTTTCCTCTTTGCTCCTACTTTAGCGCGGAGGGCCGCGCAGTACAACTCGACCCCATCACGGCGGGTGTTGTATCATTCCTGGAGTATGCTTGGGCCTCGAGTCACATTGGGACGGCAGCCGATCATTCTCCGCAGGAAGAGACTGATAATTGTATCCCTGTTCCTCCTTCCATTTCTAGCCACGCTTGTGCCTTCCACCGCGTTTGCTGACGTTATCTATCTTAAGAATGGCCGGAAGATAGTGGGACAGGTGACGCAGGAGGACTCGAAGCAGGTGATCTACTCGATCCAGGGCGGAGAACTCTCTATCCCAAAGTCGATGGTGGACCACATCCAGAAATCAGCCGATCTTGCTGAGGAGCAACCGCGGCAGGAGAGTGAAACCCCACCGGAGAAATCGCGGGAGGTTCCGCTGCCTTCGGCCGCTTCCGGGGAACCCTCCTCCGGGACAGATTCGCTGGTCATCAAGCACGGGGCAGTGGATGAGGCCTATCTCCTGCACCTTGGTAACGAATTGGCCCACAATCCCTCACCGGAAAATGCCCGTCTACTCAAGCAGGGCTATCAGCAGGCTGCGCTCTTCCAGGCGCGCCAAGGCGACCCCGAAGGCGCCATCCAGAAATACCAGCAGGCGCTGAAGCTGCTTCCCAACGATCTGTCCCTGACGCTGGCGCTGGGCTACCTTCAGGTGACACAGAGCCATTATTTGGAAGCCCTGGACCTGCTGTTGCCCGCCGCTGACCGCTACCCCAAATCTGCGGACGTCCCCATGCTGTTGGGGTCAGCTTATTACGGCATGGAGGATATGGACGAGGCCATCGCCCAGTGGAACAAGGCGCTGGCCATCGCGGATAACCCGCGCATCCATGAAGCCGTGGCCAAGGCGGAACGCGAGCGAGAAATCTCCGGCTCCTACCGCGAACTCCGCAGCAGCCACTTCCTGCTCCGCTACGCAGGCGAGCAGGGCGAGAAGCTGAGCGGCGAGGTTGTTAACAGCCTGGAGGGATCGTTTCAGGACCTCGTGCTCGACCTTGACTACAGCCCGCGCGAAGTGATTGTCGCACTCCTCTACCCCAACCAGGCGTTCAAAGATGTCACTCGATCACCCACCTGGGTGGGCGCACTCAACGACGGAAAAATCCGTGTGCCGGTTTCAGGCTTGACCCAGGTGAACGTGGAACTCGCCCGCGTGCTCAAGCATGAGCTGACGCACTCCTTCGTCCGGCAGATCACCATGGGCCGTTGTCCCGTTTGGTTTAACGAAGGTTTGGCGCAACTCGAGGAGGGGGCCACAACGGCGACGATGGGAGCGCAGCTTGCGCGGGCGGTTGCCACCGGTCGCTTGCCGTCTTTCCCCTCCCTCGAAGGTCCCTTCCTGAACATGCCACAGGACCAAGTGGCCCTTGCTTACGCCAAATCGCTGGCTGCCCTCGAGTACCTCCGAACCACCTTCGATATGGTCGAGATCCGCAACCTCCTCAAAGCCATGCCTTCTCAGCCCGATTTCGGCGTTCTTCTTCAGGATGAGCTTCATCTCAGCTATCCCGCCTTCGAACAAGAGGTCGCCAACTACATCGTGAAGAAGTACGGGACGTAGGGCGGCAGTTGGCAGGTACGAGGGGCTGGGGACTGGGGGGTAGGGCAATTCATAATTCAGAATTCACAATCATAATTCAGAATTCCCCCTCCCCCACCTGCAAACTAGAAACTGCTTACCGCCAATTGACGCTTCCCTGCAGGGTTGCTAAGATGAATAAATTTAGCTGCATTGAGGAGACTCCGCTATGGACCGGCTGACGCGCCACGAACTGAAGCAGGACGAGTTTCGCGAAACTCTGGACCAACTCGAGCAATATCTGAAAGCACATCTCAAGGAAATCCTGACTGTCGCCATCCTGGTCATTGTGGTGGTGGGCTTGGCGGGGGGACTGAAGTATTACCTCGACCAGCAGGAGGCCAACGCCAATGTCGATCTCGCTTCCGCCTTGAGGACTTTCCAGGCCTATGTTGGACCTCCCGCCCCCGGCTATCTGGTAGCTGACTCGGATTCTTTCCCCACCGCAGCCGAAAAGTACAAGACGGCGCGGGAACAATTCAACGCCATTGTCCTGAAGTACCGGATGTTCCCTCGGCCGAAAGCCGTCAGCATTGCGCGTTACCATGTGGGGGTCTGCGAAGCACTGCTCGGAAACTCGGCCGCGGCCATTAATACCCTGCAAGAAGCCAGTCGTGATGGAGACCGGGAGATTGCCGCACTGGCTCAGTTCGCCCTGGCAAGCGAGTTCCTCAAGAGTGGCAAGAAACAGGAAGCTGCCACAATCTATCAGAACCTCGTCGATCATCCCAGCTTGGCAGTCCCGAGGGCAAGCGCACTATTAGCGCTGGCGGATACCTTGAAAGACTCCCAGCCGGGGCAGGCTCGGAAGCTTTACGATCAAATTCAGAAGGAATTCGGCTCGGATGCCTCCATTGCGGAAGCCTTGAAGCAACAGATGGCCGGACTCCCCCAATAAAGGGCTAGGGCAGCAGTCGCGTTCATGTGCGCAACAACGGATGGCCAGGGTGCAAAGCGGCCCGGCGCCGTTTGACAGCCCGGTCCACATCATGATATTGTTTATTGAGCATACGATTTATGGCGTTTTGTATGCCAACGCGAGCATATCACGAGCGGTCGCTGACGTGAAAAGGATTGGCCATGCGCACTACCCTCAACATTGACGACGGCACCCTGGGTTACGTGATGAAAGAGACCGGCGCCTCCACAAAGACCGAAGCAGTGCGCCAAGCGCTTCAAGATTATGTCCGGCGAAGGAAGATCGAGAAACTCATTGCCCTTAAGGGAAAGGTCAGGTTTGATTTGGACTGGAAAACGCTCAGGAAAGGGTGGAGCCGGAACTTTGCTCGTCCTCGTTGACACCTCGGTGTGGATTGAATATTTCCAGCGGAAGGATGCGCTGATTGAAAAGGAGATGGACGGCCTGCTCCGGAGCGAGGGGGTTGCGACCGCCGGTCTGGTCCTGGCCGAACTTCGCCAAGGCTGCCGGGCGCCCAACCAAGTCAGGCTAATGCTGGACGCCATGGAGCCACTCCTCTATCTGGAAAGCGATCGAACGAGCTGGCTTAAGGCGGGAGAGATCGCAGCGGAAGCAAGCGCGCGCGGTTATAAACTCGAAGTCGGAGATTGTCTTCTTGCGGCCGTGGCCCTCCGCGAGCGCTGCTCGCTCTTTACCCTCGACCGCGACTTCAGCCACATTCCAGGGCTGAAGCTCTACCGCTTCCGATCCAACTAGAACCCTAGCCGCTATGCCCGGCCCGCTTCCCAAGACTCCAGCCTCGCGCACGGAAAGTGAGGTCGCCCCCTCATCAAGGGAGGAGGTGCGCCTGGGTGAGAACCCGCGAGCTTTCAGTTTATGGGAGCGGGTTCAAATGTGCCTTGCAAGTTGGGTCGGCTACTTGGCCGTGCTGCTGATTGGGCGCAGCCTGCGGTGGGAAGTTTACGGTTGGGAGAACTGGGAAGCCGCCACCCAGCGGGGCCAGGGGCTCATTTACACCTTCTGGCATCGCGAAATCTTTTCCGCCTGCTGGTTCTGGAGAAGACGCGGAATCGTGGTGATGACGAGCCGGAATTTTGATGGCGAATATATCGCCAGGATTATCCAGAGACACGGCTACGGCGCGGCGCGCGGCTCGAGCACACGAGGAGCATCGCGAGCCCTGGCGGAGATGATCGAGTGCCTGAGAAAAGGAAGAGATGCGGCTTTCACCATCGACGGCCCGCGCGGCCCGCGCTACGTCGCCAAGCGCGGGTCGGTGTTGCTTTCCAAAGCTACCGGGGCCGCTATCCTTTGCTTCCACATCGCCTCGCGCCGCGCCTACGTCTTTCGCCGCACCTGGGACTTGACGCAGTTCCCTCACCCTTTCTCACGCGCCGCGGTGTTCATCGCGCCGCCCCTCGTGGTCTCCCCGCAGGCCAGCGAAGAGGAACAGGCCAGCAAGCTTGGGGAAGTGCAGAACACTCTGGATGACCTCCGGCGACAAGGTGAGGCGTGGGCGTTGCGAACCCGCCAGCGGAACTGGAAATCGGAAACTCGAAAATAGAAACTGGAAACTGGTGAAGCCTGCAATTCTGCCGCCCCTGCCTGTGCACTGTAGCGGACTCGTGCACTCAACCTTCCGCCAGGCGCTTGATTTCCGGGTAGAGGGCCTCCACCTGCGCCCGCGTCTCCTCAAGGCTTCCTGAGCAATCAATCAAGTAATCGGCGCGACGGCGCTTCTCTTCAGCCGGAATCTGGGATGCCATGCGCCTGAGCGCATCTTGGCGGGAGATGTGGGTTTTCGCCATCAGCCGCTCGATTTGTTGCTCGGGCCTGCACCATGCCACCAGGATTTTGGCGAAGCAGTCCGCGACACCGGCCTCATAGATCAGCGCCGCATCCACAAGGATTACAGCTCGAGGCTGCCGGGAGCGAAACTCCTCTGCGAGTTCCTTGACGCGCGCGATCAGGCTGGGATGCATGATGGAGGTAAGTTCGCTGAGCTTCTGCGGGTCGGCAAAGACCATTGAGCCCAGCCGCCCGCGATCGATTTCGCCGCAAGGCTTCAAAATCCCGCAGCCAAAGTGCGAGACGACTTCGTTGTAGACCGGGTTGGACGGCTGGAGCAATTCGTGGCCGACGCGGTCAGCATCAATCACCTTTGCGCCCAGCGCCTCCAGGAAGCGCGCCACGGTGCTCTTGCCGGATGCGATCCCACCTGTCAATCCGAAGCTTCCATCCATGGTTGACGAGAAAGAGCGGAAATTCGCGTGTCATCCTGAGGAATCGCTTGCCAACAAGAATGGCGGGCTCGGAATGACACGCAGTACTTTTTTCAGCGACCTGCTCAGCCAGCCAGTTTAGCATAGGTTCGATTACCACCCTGCGGTGCAGATTGGAAGGGTGGTGGGTTTCGTTTATAATGACCTAACGGTCGTTTGCAGCCGCTCCCACATATTGCACAGGCTGAAAAGACAAGCTTGGTGGGCGTCGGCAAGGGCCGAAATCGAATTGGACGGTGAAGTGTGGCTGATTCTGTGGCAGTCCCCGATACGGAGAAGCGCTTCGTTTACAGCATTATGGATATCATGAGCTTTCTTCCACATCGTTATCCGTTTTTGCTGGTTGACCGCATACTGGAAATCGAGGGCCAGAAACGCATTGTCGGGCTCAAGAACGTCACCATCAATGAGCCGTTTTTCCAGGGCCATTTCCCCGGCGCGCCCGTCATGCCCGGGGTGTTGATCATTGAATGCATGGCCCAGGTGGCGGGTGTGATGATCTACCGTGACATGCCGGACAAGGACAAAAAGCTGATCTATTTTACCAGCATCGAAAACGCCAAGTTCCGTCGCCCCGTGCTGCCGGGCGATCAACTTCGAATCGAGATGCAGTTACTGAACCGGCGCACCAATTTTGGAAAAATGAATGGTCAAGCTACCGTGGACGGGAAGATGGTGGCTGAAGCCATTGTGACGTTCGCAATCACGGAGCGCCCGGGTCAATCAGGTCAATGAAGGCTCACCCCACAGCCATCGTCCATCCCAACGCCAAGCTCGCCTGCAGCGTGACGGTGGGGCCTTATTCCCTGATCGGGGAAAACGTCGAGCTGGGAGAGGAGTGTGAGGTGATGTCCCACGCGGTGCTCGACGGGAACACGCGGCTGGGCAGGGGGAACCGCGTCTTCCCGTACGCGTCGATCGGACTTGCTCCCCAAGATCTGAAATACTGCGGCGAACCGACGCGCGTGGAGATCGGCGAGGGCAATACCATCCGCGAGTTCGTCACCATTCACCGCGCCACGGTGGAGGGGGAAGGGGTCACGAGGATCGGCAGTCATAACCTGTTGATGGCCTACGTTCACATCGCGCACAACTGCCGCCTGGGAGACCATGTGATCATGGCGAACGGCGCCTCGCTGGCCGGCCACGTCGAGATCCAGGATTACGCCTCGGTGGGTGCGTTTTGCGGCATTCACCAGTTCTGTCGCATCGGCGCCTACAGTTTCCTGGGAAGTTATAGTATCGTGAACCAGGACATCCTCCCTTACTCGAAGACCTCTGCCCCCCGCCCGCTGAGCGTTCTGGGGGCCAACCGCCTTGGGCTGGAGCGGCGCGGCCTGAGCACTGACGACTTGAAGGAAATGGAACGTGCCTTCCGCTTGCTGACCCGATCCAAGTTGAACACCACCCAGGCGCTGGAAGCCATCGAGTCTTCAGGCTTCAAGTCCGACCACGTCCGGGCATTGGTGGAATTCATCCGGACTTCTGAGCGCGGTGTAGTGAAGTGACCGAATCTCGAAATTCGAAATTGGAAATTCGAAACTCGAAGTCTGACTGTTAAGATGCTCAGCGGCGATTTTCCAATTTCGATTTTCTGACTTCTGATTTCTACTTTCTGATTTCAAGAGCCCCATGACTGAATCGATAAGCCTTCCAGACCGATATGCGATCATTGCGGGGAACGGGCATTTCCCCTTCCTGGTGCTGGAAGCCGCGCGGGACCAAGGCATCGATCCACTGGTCGTGGGCATCCAGGAAGAAGCATCGCCGGAACTTGCAACCCTGGCGAGCGCCATTCACTGGCTGAGCTTGGGCGAAGTTTCGAAGCTCCTGGATCTCCTGGTCGCCGAGCGGGCCAGCAAAGTGGTGCTGGCCGGCCAGGTGAAGCACGCGCAACTCTTCAGCTCCATCAAACCGGACGGGTTGGTGAGCCGCGCCCTGCAAAGTCTGCAGCGGAAGAACACGGACTCGCTGATTGGGGTATTCGTGGGCATGCTCGAAAGCCGGGGAATCCAGGTGGTGGATTCGACGCTTTTCCTGAAGCCGCTGCTTCCGGAGGCCGGTCCACTCACGCGCCGCGCGCCGGACGCTGAAGACCAATCGGATATCGCCTACGGCCGCGAGATCGCCAAGAAGCTTGCGGGCCTCGATATCGGCCAAACCATCGTGGTGTCTGACCGGGCTTGCGTGGCCGTGGAGGCTATGGAAGGGACGGACGCCACCATCGAACGCGCGGCTAGCCTGAGTAACGGGCGGAGACTGGTGGTCGTCAAAGTAAGTAAGCCCCGCCAGGACATGCGCTTTGACGTCCCCGTGGTGGGACTGAAGACTATTCAGGTGATGCGACGGTCAAACGCTCACGTGCTGGCCGTGGACGCGGGCAAGACCCTACTGTTTGAACGCCAAGCCATGATCGAGGAAGCGGACGAGGCGGGGATCGCCATCGTCGGAATGAAGGATTGAGAGATTGGAGAATCGAAATTGGAAAATCGAAACTCGAACCTGGGAAAACGAAATCCGAAATTGGAAAATCGAAACCGAGAGGACAATTCTGACCGTTAAAAGACTACGTGGCGATTCGATTTTCGAGTTTCGATTCGAGTTTTTCAGTTGAATTTTGCTTTCGAGTTTCGAGTTTCGATTTTCGAGTTTCCATTTTCCAGTTTCGAGTTTCTGATTTGTACTTTCTGCGAGGGTGGAGTTGAGCGAGAGAGTTGCAGTAGCCGTGGTCGGGGTTGGTGAGCACGGTAAGAAACACGCGCGAGGATTGCAGCAGGTCTCGGGAGCGGAGCTCGTAGGAGTCTTTGACCTTCGCCCCGAAAGAGCCAGGGAGTTGGCGGCCGAACTTGGAGTCCGGGCCTTCGCGAGCCTGGAAGAGGTGTGGGGTGCGGTTCGCGCCGTAAGCGTGGTTATTCCCACGACCAGCCACGCGGAAGTAGCGCGCCAAGCCTTTGCCCATGGCGTGGATGTTCTTCTCGAGAAGCCCATCACGCGTACCCTGGAGGAGGCTGAGGAGGTCACGGCTCTGGCCCAAAGCCGGGGACGAATCCTGCAAGTCGGACACCTCGAGCGGTTCAACCCGGGGGTGGTGGCTGCCAAGGCGATAACCCGCCAGCCGCTGTTTTTTGAAATCCACCGCATGGGTGTTTTCAGCGCCCGCAGCCTGGATGTTGATGTGGTGTTTGACCTGATGATTCACGACCTCGATCTGGTGCTGTGGATGGTCAATTCAGCGGTGCAGGAAGTGCGTGCGGTGGGGTTCCCGGTGCTGTCCGATAAAGTCGACATTGCCAATGCCCGCGTGGAGTTTGAATGCGGCGCTGTGGCGAACTTCACCGCCAGCCGCGCCAGCACAGAGCGCATACGGAAGTTCCGTTATTTCCAGCCCTACGATTATGTTTCCATTGACTTTACGCGACGCGATGCGACGCTTTTGAAGGTGGACAACGACGGCCCTACGCCCCGCATCACTTTTCAGAAGCTCGAAACCAAGCCCGTGGACCCCCTTCAGTCAGAACTCGAGGCTTTTGTCGAATCGGTCCGAACCCGGTGCGCGCCTCTGGTGGGGGGGCCGGAGGGTCAGCGAGCGCTCGCTTTGGCCGAGCGCGTGATGAATTGCATCGAAGAACATGCGGCCAAGGTGAATGTTCGCCTGGCCCGGCCCGTGGGCCAAAGCGGGGAAATCTAGACATGGGTGTAACGCCAACCCGCGATACCAAGGTTGAGATCAGCGTGGACGCTACGCCGACCGGAAGTCCCCCTATACCCGAGCCTGAGTACCGCCTCACCTTCGTGGATTCCACCCTTGCGCCCGTTTCCCTTTTCCGGCAGATTTTGCAAAGGCTCCGCGAACCGAAGACCACCGTTCCGAAAAAGCATTACCAGGGAAGGGTCAATGTCGACGCTACGCCGACCGGAGGTCCCCCTTTACCCGAGCCTGGGTACCACTTCACCTTCGTGGATTCCACCCTTGCACCCGTTTCCCTTTTCCGGCAGATTTTGGAAAGGCTCCGCGAACCGAAGATCACCGTTCCGAAAGAGTATTACCGGGGAAAGGTCACTCTGCCCCCCACGGACACGCCTCCCTTGGTTCCGGATCCCAACCAGTTCATGTTGCCCTTTGAGAAGCCGAAGGCCCCCTCGCTTCCGATTACTTCAAAGCCCATCGATGTCCCGGAGAGTTGGCAGGATTATCATCTGCTGCTGGAACTGGATCCGGAGGCCATAAAGTGGCGGCGCCGGACGATGTACCTGCTTTCGGTGATCTTGCACGGAATCCTGGTGCTGATTCTCGTCTTCTCACCGGACTTGCTGCGGCGCGGAAGGATGATGATGGGACTTCCCGTCGAAGTGGCGCCCAAGAAACAATACTCCTTCCTCCTGCTGCCGCCGGAGGTTCTGCGGCGGTTGACCGAGCCGCCACCGGAGAACTCTCCCCTTTCCGACCGTAACCGTCGGGCCCAAGGCCGCTCGCCCGTCATCAATCCGGAAGGCCTGCACATGCCCTACTCGCTCGGCAACACGAAATTGCCGGAACTCGCCGGCGGCGGTAAACCTCCAGCCGCTGCTCCCACTCCGCCACCGGGTGGCGGCAACACCGCGCCTGCCGGCAATCAGCCGTCGAACCAGACTCCTGCGGAACCTAAGAACGATGGCGGCCTGCGACTCGAAGACGTCAAGCCTAATACAGGAGGCGGCTCGGGTTTGAACCTGCCGAACCTCTCCCCTGGCCAAGCTATTCAGCAGTCGTTGCAGTCGGCTGCGCGTGGCGGGCGCTATGCGGGCGGCAGCGGCAGCGGTGCAGGCTACGGAGATGGCAGTGCGGAGTTTCGCAATCTCGAGCCGAACTTCTCTACGGCAGGACCCATTATCCTTTCCGATACACTCGGCGTGGATTTCGGTCCCTACCTCGCGCGCGTCGTCTACGTAGTTAAACGGAATTGGTACTCGATGATTCCTGAATCGGCGCGGCTGGGCGAAAAAGGCAGGGTGGGCATCGTCTTCGAGATCCTCAAAGACGGTACCGTGCCCCAACTGCGACTGGTTGCCTCGTCAGGCTCCGACCCGCTCGACCGTGCGGCTCTTGCAGGCATCCACGCTTCGATCCCCTTCCCGCCCTTGCCGGAGGAGTTCACCGGCAATCATCTGGTTTTGCAGTTCATCTTCCTCTACAACATGACCATGGGACAGTAGGTCAAACACAGAGGACATGGCAATAGAGGAATACGGCGGCATGCAGCGCCCGATTCTGAGTGCTCGCCCAGGCCTTGCGATCCACAGCAAGATGCCTCAATAAAGCCCCCACCTCTGCGGCGGGCATGTCGCGCGAATGGCGCCTGCCGTGGAAAACCATGAACCGCCGGGTGCAATGAATGTAGGTCTGCTGGGTGCGCTACGAGGCCGGTCGATATGTTAGAATCAGGATTTGAGGAGTGGCCCCCGGGCAATTGAGCGCGCACGCTTCACATTCCAATTTGCCGAGCTTCGGCCTTGGCTTGAAGCCCCCGACAGAGGAACCCGACCATGCTTCGTCTTTCTCGAAGTCAACTACTGGGTTGTTTTCTGCTGCTCACGGCGGTTCTGGGAATACTTCTGGTGCGCGCGCTGCGTCTGCTATGGTGGTCCCGATAGAAAAGGGCGCTCCCTTGATCGCCATTGTCGGCCCCACGGCGGCTGGGAAATCAGCTCTGGCGCTGGCCCTGGCTGAGTCCCTGGACGGAGAAATTGTTAACTACGACTCGGTGCAGGTTTACCGGGGATTCGACATCGGGTCGGGGAAACTTGCGCCGGAAGAACGCCGCGGCGTTCCGCATCACCTCTTGGACGGTCTGGAAGCCGAGGAGCAATTTACGGCAGGAGATTACCGCCGGGAGGCCCTGCGCGTGTTGGCTGGAATCATAGAACGAGCGAGATTGCCCGTTTTCGTGGGCGGCACGGGGCTCTATCTGCGCGCCGTTTTCATGGGGCTGTTCGACGGCCCGCCCCGCTCCGAGGAGTTGAGGGGCCGGTTGCGTGCCATCGCAGAGCGGAGAGGCCGCGAGTTCCTCCACCGGCTTCTGAAGCGGCTTGACCCCGAAGCCGCCACGCGGATTCAGCCCCGGGATACGCAGAAAACTGTGCGCGCGCTGGAAGTGTGCATTCTGGCCCGGACTCCTATCTCGAAGATGCAGGCGCGCGGCCGGAGTGGTCTGAAAGGATACCGGGTGGTCAAAGTGGGTTTGGATCCCGAAAGAAAGGAGCTTTACGCGCGCATTGACCGGCGCGTCGAGCGGATGTTCGCGAGGGGCTTGGTGGAGGAAACACGCGCCCTGCTTGCGCGCCCGGACGCGAGCCGCATCAAAGCGCTCGGGGCGCTGGGCTACCGCCAAGCCTGCGCTGTGGCCAAAGGGCAAATGAGCTTGCCGGAAGCCATTCTTCAAACTCAGGTGGCCACCCGGCGATACGCCAAGCGGCAGATGACTTGGTTTCGGCACGAGGCGGGGATCACCTGGTTGGGCGGGTTTGGCGACGACCCGCGGATCCAAAGTCAAGTCCTAAAGCTTTTGCACGAAATAGGGGTCGCCGCACCGAGGAGAGGACCCAAATTGCAGAATCCGGCGCTCGAGGTTCAAATTCCAGATCAAGACAAGGGATGATCAGGTCTGCATCAGAAAAGAGAGACAAAATGGAGAAGCCGTCGCAAAATATCCAGGATGGATTTTTGAATACCGCGCGCAAGGAAAAACTTCTGGTCACGGTCTATCTGTTAAGTGGTGTCAAACTCACCGGTCGCATCCGCAGTTTTGATAAGTATTCTTTGATCCTGGAGGGCAACAGCCAGGAACAGTTGGTTTTCAAGCACGCCATCGCCACCGTGGTGCTGCCGCGTGCCGGAAGTGTTACTGGGCCCGCGCCACCGGAGGGGTAAGAGGATTCGCCGCGCACGCACATCCGAGAAGGCTTTTCTGGCAGGTTGGGAACCCTCGCTGCGTTTGGGGCGGATTCCTGGCAGGCCCGATGCCGAGGATTCGCTTCGGGAACTCCGCGAGTTGGCGGTGGGAGCCGGGGCGCGCATCGTGGGCTCCCTGCTCCAGAGGTCTCCGCAGCCCGACCCGGCAACCCTGCTGGGGCGAGGCAAAGTGAACGAGCTCCGAAATTCCGCGCAGGCCGCCACCGCCGACCTGGTCATCTTCGACCATGACCTCACGCCCTCTCAACTGCGCAACCTGGAGCGGGAGTTGGACCTGAGGGTGATCGATCGAACCCAACTGATTCTCGATATATTTGCCGGTCGCGCTCGGAGTCGGGAGGGGCAGTTGCAAGTGGAACTGGCCCAGTTGACCTATCTCCTGCCGAGGCTGGGGGGACGCGGCACCGAACTCTCCCGGCTGGGCGGCGGCATCGGCACGCGCGGGCCTGGTGAGCAGCAGTTGGAGTACGACCGCCGGCGCCTTCGCGTCCGCATTCGCTCCCTTCGCGCCGCGATCGACAAGGTCCGGTCGCAACGCGCTTTGCATCGGGCGCGGCGGCGGGATCGTCAATTCCTCACCGCGGCGCTGGTAGGCTACACCAACGCCGGCAAATCCACCCTCTTCAACGCCTTGACCTCCTCCAGTGTGACCACCTCCTCGCGCCTCTTCGCCACTCTCGACCCCACGGTGCGCGCCTTGCCGGTGGAATCGCGAAGACGGGTTTTGCTTTCCGATACGGTGGGATTTATTCAAAAGCTCCCCCCACACCTCGTCGCCGCTTTCCGCGCCACTCTGGAGGAGTTGGAGGACGCCAGCCTCTTGCTTCATGTTACGGATGCCTCCGATTCGCGACACGAGTCCCAGGACGCCGCCGTGGAGGCTTTACTGGAAACGTTGTGCGTGGGGGCTACTCCCCGCCTTCACCTCTGGAACAAAATCGATCTTGTGGACCCGACCGGCAGGAAGCGGCTTCCAGCAGGTCCTCAAGATGTCTGGGTCTCGGCCCGGACGCGTGAAGGCCTTGACGTCCTGCTGCGACGAATCGACCAATCGTTGACCGAGGATCCGGTGGTTGAGGCTGACTTCGAACTCTTACCGACTGACGGCCAGATCTTGGCGCTGCTTCATCGCTCCGGGGTTGTGCTGTCGACCCAGTATGAAGACGACCGGGTCAGAGTCCGAGCGCGCGTGCTGCAATCACTTTGGGAGCGGCTGAGAACCACAGAAGAAAAGATGGTTCCGGACCCATGAATCCCAGCATTTTCAGGGCAAAACAGCCTGTGGAAAACTTTGTGGAAAAAGTCACGCGGACCCGAGGGGCCAAGAGCGTGCTTGCACCCGCCAAAAATGCGGCTCCCATGGAGATGATGCCAATTAATCTTGTTTTTTCAATTACTTACGAACAGCACCCCATGGGAATTGGATTGAAATGGCCCTCCCGTGTCAGGGCTCTAAATGCACCATGAGCGGTGCGAGTTTTGCACAAAGATAAGGCAATCGGGGGGTCGCCGCGTAGCCCTGAAGTCTCTCCCTATCCGCATGAAATCAGGCTGAATTCAAGCTAGGCTCGATGCGTGATTGCTCGACCCGCTACCCCGTCCGGTGGGGAGCGGCAGGACACACCTTGTTACACAGCGCGGCACGGCCGCAACCAAAGACCAGGTTTTCATTGCCGATTGGCGATTGGTGATTGGTGATTGGGGATTGACCCGCCGCGGCGGCCTGATTGCCGATTGAAAAACTGGTATTGCAACATCCTCCGCCGTCAATCAGCAACCGGCAATCGCCAATCGAAAATCGCCAATTCCCGCCATCCTCGGCCAAGACGTGCCTTTCCGGTCCCGGGTCTGGATGCGCGTTGACACCCCGTTGGACCTCCGTTATAGTTAGGTGGGACAGCATGGTTGGGCTTGGCGTTGCATCTCGGCACTCGCGGTAACCGGGCCCTTCCGATCACTCCTCAGCTAAGGGCAGATCTCAAAGGCGCATGAATCTCCCCATTTCGCTAACCTTGCTCCGCATCTTCTTCGTGCCCCTCGTGGTGGTGCTCTTACTAACCACGGGTCACAACATGGACCTCTGGGCGGTGGGGGTTTTTCTGCTCGCCGCGACCACCGACCTCCTGGATGGCTATCTGGCGCGCAAACGCTCGCAGGTGACGACGCTGGGAATACTGCTCGACCCTATCGCCGATAAATTGCTCACCTCCGCCGCCTTCATTTCGTTGGTCTACCTTCACCTGGTTGCGGCGTGGATGGCGGTGATTATTATTGGAAGGGAATTCGCCGTGTCCGGTCTGCGCGCGATAGCCTCTGCGGAAGGATTCGCCCTGGAAGTGTCCGAGCTGGGAAAGACAAAGATGGTGTCCCAGGTCGTGGCTATCACGGTCATTGTCCTGGAAAAGCGGCACCCGCTGCTGCACCCGCTGGGCGATCTCCTGTTGTGGATGGTGGTTCTCTTTGCCTTGGCTTCTGCGGCACAGTACTTCTTTTCCTTTTGGAAAAGATTGGATGTGCGCGTCAAGGGGCAGGCGTCGATTCGCCGGGTCGTACTCAGGACAGGCGAAAAGGAACGGGAAGAGAAAGATGTTGCAGCTCACTGACGCCGAAAAACACCGGCTGCTCGATCTGGCGAGAAAAGCCCTCGAGGAGGTCGTGCGCTTCGGGAGAATGTCGGAGCCGGCCGAACCCGCAGGCACCCTTCAAACGCCCTGCGGCGCCTTCGTCACGCTCTATAAGGGGAGGCGCTTGCGGGGATGCATCGGCCTTGTTGAAGCGCGCACACCGCTCTACGCCACGGTGCGCGAATGCGCCAGAGCCGCAGCTCTTGACGACCCACGCTTTGACCCCGTGGCCCCGGCGGAACTACTCTCCCTGCGACTTGAGATTTCCATATTGTCTCCCTTCCTGGACGTTGCTCCGCAGGATGTCGAAGTGGGCCGGCACGGATTGCTGATTTCGCGCGGAGCACAACGCGGGCTTCTCCTGCCTCAGGTTGCTGTGGAATGGAACTGGGAACGCGAGCAATTTCTTGAAGAGACCTGCCTGAAAGCCGGCTTGCCCGCCGATGCCTGGCAGCACGGCGCAAGAATCCAGGCCTTCACGGCGCAAGTCTTGAAAGAACCCGCCAAACGGGCTCATTCCTCCCCCCCTGCAAGCTGAACGGGAATTCAACTGTTTAGATTTTCGGTTGCGAGCGACAGGCCCCGTTTTCGGCACACCGGGCCTGAGGAAGACTCCGTAAGGACTGAAACCAAGACTTACTCTAACTCCACTCCGTAGCCGACGTTGATCTCCCGCGTGCAGTTGACGATGATTGCCACCGAAGACTTTTCCTGCGTGGAGAGAACCACAATCTCTCCCACAGTCTCGCGGGGGATGGGGGGATAAACGAACACCGCCCAGCGTCCTGGGCAGGGGAGGGCGTAGTAGACCCGATACCGTTGGCCAACCTGCGCTCCCTGATTTCCTCCAAAGTTAAGGTAGACGATGTCCCCTTTGGCGAGGGAGGCGAAGTTGTTGCGGGCTGCCATAATGGTCCCCTGTATTCTGCTGTTGGGGAGGACGAAGCGGTCCAACTCTGCGGGTACGTAGTCGGGAATGGGTCGGGGTTGATAGGGCACCGCAAGATCGCCGGGATAAATGGGCCCGCAGGCGAAGTTCACCTCGGCGACTGCCCCCTCTGGAGTTACATGAGTGACCTGGACCCTTCCGACGTCTTCATAGGGGTTGCCGAGGGCGTGGATGGACCAATGTTCACCGCCATAGCGGGTCGTGCGGAAAAGCTCTTTCGCCGGCCGGACGAGTGAGTATTCGTCGCCGATTGAGAAATTGGCCTTGCGGCGGTGGTATAGATAGATTGACTCCCGGGGCGCGAATTGGCGGAGGGCCGATTCCAAATCGTTATTGGCGCCATCGAGGACGATGATATCCGTGGGCACGTTAGTTGTCGTAATAAACCCGGTGCAATCCACCTGGGATTGGGTGGCGGCAGGGATGGGAGATGCCGGAGGTGTTTGCTGGGCCAGCGCAACCGCCACTGGAAAAATGAACCATACGGCAGCGACACTTAGAGTTCTTGTACGCAAAGGTTTCCTCCCCTTCAAATCCTGGCTCGGGCGGGTACTGTCCTCATTTGACTCGTAGCGCTGGCCTCTAGGCCAGCACTTGCCGACCTAAAGGTCGGCGCTACATTCAAAATCGGACACGACCCGCGGGCGGGTCGTGCCTAACAGCACCGCCAGCGGGCGAGTCCCCTTCTACGGGGCAAGTGTAAGGAAACAGGTTATTAAAAGTCAAGCAAGGGTGGCTGCACGAAGGTACTAGTGGCGGCGCCTCCGCCGACCGGCGTCGCGCTCAGCTCGGTCGGCCGGAGGGCTGCCCCGCGTGGAGCGTTCCGCAAGACGACAAAGTGCTCGAAGGCCTCGAAAGCCTCCCGCAACGCTTCCTGGTATTTCTTCACGTCATAGCCGTGCCATCCTTCCCAGAGCGTCCAGGCGCGGACGCGGTCATCCGGCAACTCGGCCTGCGCGTCCGTGATGATGTATTGCAGGGTTT
>JBEKVC010000007.1:0-49134 GCA_049514395.1 Terriglobia bacterium | reverse complement strand
TGCCGTGGACGCCGCCCACGAAGATGTCTTCGTAACCGTCGTTATCGTAATCGCCGATCGCGACGGCGTTGTCGAAGCCTACACCCGCGAGACCGGCCTTTTCGGTGACATCTTTGAAGTTGCCTTTCCCGTCGTTTTCGAAGAGGCGGTCGGAGTACTTTGGAGAGGTCTTTTTCAACGTCCGGATATCGGCTCCGTTGGTGAAGAAAACATCGAGATAGCCGTCGTTGTTATAGTCAAAAACAGCCACCCCACCGGCCATGGTTTCCGGCGCATGGCGCTCCGGCGTTTCACAACTGTCGAGCTTGAAATCGATCGGCCGATAAATGAAGTGGATGGGTGTCTCGGTATTTCGGCTGGAAGCGGCTACCCAAACGGCAGCCAACAAAACCGCTAATGTCCAGAGAATCGGCGACGCTGCAGCGGACTTTATCGGGACGTTCTTCTCGCGCCATCCGAACGATGCTCTATTCATGGCGACGGCTTACTCCCGCGTCCTGATACCTTGATGAGCGGCTCCTGCGGCTCTTCTTTCGCCAGCTCCTTCACCTTGGCGAACTCGGAATCTGCTTCCTGTTTACGGCCCAAAGAATTCCAAAGCCTGCCCAGATGGTAATGCGCGTCTGGCTTCGACGGATCGATGCGGATCGCCTCACGAAAATGACGTTCGGCTCCGGTGGAGTCGTTCCTGCTGGCCAGAAGCATGCCGAGATCCAGATGCGCGAGCCGAAAATTCGGATCCAACTTCAACGCCCGCCGCAGATGTTCCTCGGCTTCTTTTTCGTTTCCCGCATGCATTTCGGCGTCGCCCAAGTATGCCAAGGCCTGCGTGTGCTGCGGTTGATTGGCCAATTCTGCCTGAAATTCGCGGCAGGCGTCTTGGTAACGCTTCCGCTTCCAATAGAGGTAGGCAAGACCGAAGTGAACCTCGGGCTCGCGCGGCGAGGCTTTCACCGCAGCTTCAAACTCCGCCGTGGCCTGGTCTTCCTGGTTTGCCGCATCGAGCACTTCGCCCAACAGCATGTGAACGGGCGCGGAATCCGGGTTCTTGGTCAGCAGAAACCGGAACTCATCGATCGCGCCCTGGTATTGTTTTGACCATAAGTAGCTTTGGGCCAGCTTGTATCGCAATTCCGTGTTGTCGGGCTGCTGCGCGGCCGCAACTTTCAGTTGGGCCGCGGCGGCATCGAATCGGCGGCTGCCGTAATAGCTCATCCCCAGCAACACTCGCGCCTGAAAGCTGCTGGGGTCGGCTTTTATGGCCTGTTCGAATGCGGAAGCGGCTTCCGGGAGCTTGGCCAGCTTAAAGTAGGCTAAGCCGAGATTCAGGTAAATGCCGGGCAGATGAGGATCCAGCGCGATGGCCGCCCGGTAGTGCGGAATGGCAAGTTCGTACTTTCCCTGGCGCGCCAGCGCCAGGCCCGCGCTGGCCTCGGCCATGGCTCCAGGGTTAGTAGAAGCCCCTAAGCACGCGGCACATACCAGTAGAGCCAGCACGGACTTGGTGAAATCAATACGGATGCCGGGATTTCTTTCGACGTTGCCGCGGCCACGCCTCCAGGCGCCTTGGAATCTGGGTGGGTGTAAGCAGGTTTTGGGTAGCACCCTCGAAAATGGCTCCTTCAGCGCACCCCAGACCGTCAATCTCTCGCCCTTTACACCGGACATCCTCATGAACGCCTGAGGCACCGAGCTGCGGCAATACTCGACTCGCAAGGTCGGGTCACGGATTCCGCCGAGATTTGCATTTTCGGCGTTCCGCTCCGACCGAGTATACCATGAATGCAGACTGGCTCACCCGGAACTCCGGTTGAACGAGGACGCTGGCTCTTCATGCAGTCTGCTGGGCAAGTATCTCGTCAATCCTCCGCAGTTCCTCGGCTGGGAACTTCAAGTTCGCGAGTGCGGCGACGTTCTGCTCGATCTGCTCGGTCCGGCTGGCTCCGATCAGCGCACTCGTCATGCGATGGTCCCTCAGGACCCAGGCCAGCGCCATCTGCGCGACCGTCTGCCCGCGCGGGCGGGCCAGTTGCTCTAAGGCGCGCACCTGGTCGAGCCGGCGTTCCTCGATGTCCTTCCTCTTCAGAAAGCCATGTGGCTTGGAAGCCCGCGAGTCGCTAGGAATCCCATCCAGATAGCGATTCGTCAACAGCCCCTGGGCAAGCGGACAGAAGGCAATGCATCCCACGCCTTCAGTTCCGAGCAGGTCGAGCAAGCCGCCTTCGATGGCTCTCTGGAACATTGAGTACCTTGGTTGGTGAATGAGGCAGGGGGGTCCCAGCTCGCGCAGGATTCTCACCGCCTCCGCCGTCTGCTGGACGTTGTAGCTGGAGATGCCAACATACAGCGCCTTGCCGGATCGAACGGCGTAGTCGAGCGCAGACATAGTCTCTTCCACCGGTGTCTGAGGATCGGGCCGGTGGGAGTAGAAGATGTCGACGTAATCGAGTCCCATGCGCTGGAGGCTCTGGTCCAGGCTGGCAAGGAGGTACTTTCTCGATCCCCAGTCGCCGTAAGGTCCCGGCCACATCTGCCAGCCGGCCTTCGTACTGATAATCATCTCATCCCGATAGCCGGCGAAATCAGCCTTCAGAACGCGCCCGAAGTTCTCTTCCGCAGAACCGGGTGGCGGTCCATAGTTGTTGGCAAGATCAAAATGGGTAATGCCCAGGTCAAATGCCCGGCGAAGCATCGCCCGGCTGTTCTCGAAGACATCGACTCCACCGAAGTTGTGCCAAAGTCCAAGGGAAATAGCGGGCAAGAGCAGACCGCTCCTGCCGCAGTGCCGATACTGCATGGTCTCATACCGTTGGTCGCTGGGTGTGTACACGTCTTCCTCCGTCAATTGCCCATTTTCAATTGGTGATTGCTTATTGCCGAAGAACCGAAACTCGAAATTCGAGACCCGACTGAGTCGCTGAGACGAATCTCCAGTTTCCAGTTCCAAATTCCCGTCTTTTTCCAATCGACCGTTCTCAATCAGCCATCGGCTATGAACTAACTCAGCGTCGCCTGCACCAGGACTTCCCGCCGGCCGTCGCCCGGGAGAGGCACAATGTCGCCCTTAATGGGCGCGCCGTCAACCCTCAGCGCAACTTGGTTGCCCTCGCCCGCCCGCTCGACGAGGATGTGGTAGGTCACGCCGCGGAAGATGCGGGTGGCCTTGAATCCGCGCCAACTCTTCGGAATGACGGGTGAAATCCGGAGTCCATCATAGGAGGTGCGAATGCCCAGAATCCATTGCGTGATGGCGTAATAGTTCCAAGCCGCGGTCCCGGTCAGCCAGGAGTTCTTCGCCTCACCGTAAGTGGGAGCGTCCCGCCCGGCGATCATCTGGGCGTAGACGTACGGCTCGCAACGATGCAGCTCGCTGATCGGCTCTCGCGCCGAGGGATTGATGCGCGAATAATAGTCGTGCGCGCGACCGCCGTTTCCGACTCGCGTCTCGGCAATCATCACCCAGGGATTGTTGTGGCAAAAGATGCCGGCGTTCTCCTTATACCCGGGCGGATAAGACGAAATCTCACCCAGTTCGAGATAGTATTTCGAATACGCGGGCTGCTGCAGAATGATGCCATGTTCGGTGGCCAAGTATTTGTTAACCGAATCCATCGACTCGGCAGCCAGGCCATCGTCCAATCCGACGCCCGCCAATACGCAGAAGCCCTGGGTTTCGATGAAAATCTTTCCCTCCAGGCATTCCTTCGAACCTATCTTTCGGCCGAAGTCGTCGTAGGCGCGCAGGAACCACTCGCCGTCCCAACCGTGTTGCCGGATGGTTGCTTCCATCTTCGCCACCTGGGCGAGATAATCTTTCGCTTCCTCGGCCAGGCCCCGACGTTGCGCAATGTCCGCGAGTTCTCGGCCCGCCAGCACGAAAAGTCCCGCGATAAACACCGACTCGGCCACCTTGCCGTCCTTGTTGGTGGTCGTCTGGAATGACTGCCCAGGCGTGTCGGAAAAGCAATTCAGATTCAGGCAATCATTCCAGTCGGCACGGCCGATCAAAGGCAGTCCATGCGGTCCGAGCCGGTCTAGGGTGTACTTGAAGCTCCGCTCTAGGTGCTCATACAGTGGTTGCTCTGAACCTGGATGGTTATCGTAAGGGACGGGTTCGTCTAAAATGCTCCAGTCACCCGTCTCTTTCAAATAAGCCGCTACGCCCAGGATGAGCCAGTGCGGGTCGTCGTTGAAGTTCCCGCCGATATCGTTGTTGCCTCGCTTGGTCAGCGGCTGATACTGGTGATACGCACCGCCCGTGGGCAACTGCGTAGCGGCAAGATCCAGAATGCGTTCGCGCGCGCGCGATGGAACCATGTGCACGAAGCCCAGCAAGTCCTGATTGGAATCGCGGAAGCCCAGGCCGCGTCCGATGCCGGACTCATAAAAAGAGGCGGAGCGCGACATGTTGAACGTCGCCATGCACTGGTACGCGTTCCAGATGTTGACCATGCGGTTGGTGTGTACGTCGGGGGTCTCCACCTGGCAAATCCCAAGCAGTCTAGCCCAGTACTGCCGCAATTTTTCGAAGGCCGTGTTGACGTGGGCCGAGTCCAGATACTTGGCGATGACCGGCTTGACGGATTTCTTATTGAGGGTTTGGGATTCAGGCGGATCGAACTTCTGGTCCTGCGGGTTCTCGTGGTAACCCAGCACGAAGATGATCTGCTGCGTTTCGCCAGGCTCGAGCTCGAGCTTCACGTGCTGCACACCGATGGGAGCCCAGCCGTGAGCGACGGAGTTGGCTAACCGTCCGCGCTCGACACCCACCGGCCTCTCCCAGCCGCGATAGGGTCCCACAAAAACTTCGCGCTGCGTGTCGAAGGTCTCAACTTTGCCCGAACAGGCGAAATAGGCGAAGTGGTTGCGGCGCTCGCGATATTCCGTCTTGTGGTAGATGACTCCGTCCTCGACCTCCACTTGGCCGATGCTGAAATTGCGCTGGAAGTTCGTGGCGTCATCCTGCGCATCCCACAAGCAGAACTCGATGCTGGAGAAGGCCGAGAGCCCAGCGCGCTTGGAACGCTGGTTGGTGATGGTGAGCTGCCAGATCTCGAGATTCTCGTCCAACGGCACGAAGTAGTTGGTGTGCGCCTCAATGCCGCGATAGCGAGAACCTATGATGGTGTAGCCCATGCCGTGCCGGCAGATGTAATCTTCCAGATCGTGCCGCGTCGGCTGCCAGGAAGGAGACCAGAATTCGCCAGATTCGTCATCGCGCAGATAGATATAACGCCCCCCGAGATCGAAGGGCACATTGTTGTAGCGATAGCGCGTGATGCGCCGCAGCCGAGCATCGCGGTAGAACGAGTAGCCACCGGCCGTGTTGGAAATAATCCCGAAATAAGCCTGGCATCCGAGGTAATTGATCCACGGCAATGGCGTATCAGGCCGCGTAATGACGTATTCTTTATGCTCGTCATCGAAAAACCCGAACGTCATATGATTGCTCCTGGAGATGATTTGTCCACGGCCACTGACGCACCCGCGCAAGTCCTTGGCGGCTGGCCTGTGCAAAAGCGCAGACCTATTGACAAGTGGCGGCGTAATTATACTCGAATGCCGCGTGAAAACAGGCGCATTCGCGTTCCCCGCGATATCGGTAAGTGTGTCTCCGCCGTTCCGGTGTAAGGATCGCGATTGCAACACCCCCCAAAAAGTGCGACACTCATCCGCTCGATCTTTCTGAGTCGAGACGAAGCGACATCGCAGTCATACTCACTTCTTTGGGTGGTTCGATGGTTCAGTCGCCCTGCCGTGAAATCCTGTTGGAGCTGGTCATCTCCTTCCCTCTCATCTTCCTCTCAGTGGCGGTAGCGAGCGGCGGCGAGACGCCCAGCCTGAACATCAAAGTGGACCAGGTGGGTTATCCCATGAGCGCCCGGAAGATTGCTGTAGTCAGCGCTCCAGCGCAGACCTTCGTGGTAAAGCGCGCCAGCGATAACGTCACGGTTTTTCAGGGGAAATTGAGTGCCAGCACCAGGGACGCCAACTCCGGCGACACGGTTGAGGCCGCCGAGTTTTCCAGCCTTCAGCAACCCGGCACCTATTATCTCGACGTCCCCGGCGTGGGCCGCAGTTGGACGTTTTCCATTGGGCCGGATGTATTTTCCCGTACCTTTTATCTTGCGACGCGAGCGTTTTACGGACAGCGCTGCGGGACCGCGGTGGACCTAGGCCCTGAGTTTCCGGGATACACCCACCCGGCGTGCCACCTCAAGGGAAGTTTCCATACGTCTTCCGGCAAAGCGGGCCCGCGCGACAACGTCGGCGGCTGGCATGACGCCGGAGACTACGGCCGCTACATCGTAAACTCCGGAATTTCGACGGGAACGCTGCTGTGGGCCTGGGAGATCTTTGGGCGGAAGCTTGCCAGCATCAAGCTGAACATCCCCGAAACCGGAAACGGTACGCCGGACCTCCTGAATGAGGTCCGCTGGAATCTGGAGTGGATGCTCAAGATGCAGGATGACGATGGAGGCGTCTGGCACAAACAAACGAGCGCCCGGTTTCCCGGCTTCGTAATGCCGGAACAAGATCATCTTGTGAGTCTCGTGATCGGCACCGGCAGCGCGCCGTACAAGAGTACGTGCGCGACCGCCGATCTGGCAGCAGTCGCGGCGATTGCTGCCCGCGTTTATGAGCCGTTCGACAAGAGTTTTGCCGCGAAAAGCCTGCGAGCCGCCCGGCAAGCCTGGGCCTGGACCGAGCGTTATCCGAACGTGACGTTCAGGAATCCGCCGGGGATTTCGTCCGGCGAGTACGGCGACGCGAATTGCGGAGATGAGCGGTTGTGGGCCGCGGCTGAGCTGTGGCGAACTTCAGGCGACGCCATCTACAACCGATATTTCCTCGACAACTATGCGAAGTACCTGCCGGATCTTCGTGCTCCCGAGGTTGAGTCCTGGAGGGTCGTGGCGCCGATGGGTTTGTGGGCCTATGCGCTGGCCGCTCGCAAAGGAGCGGACGCGCGCGTGGCTGCCGGCATTCGGCAGGGGGCGCTCGCCGCGGCCCGCGAGATTGTGAACCGCACGCGCGGCAACCCGTACCGCATCAGCATGGTCGCAAAAGACTACGTGTGGGGTTCGAACGGCCAAGCCGGCAACTACGGTGTGCAGTTGCTGGTCACGAATTTTCTTTCGCCAGACCCGGCCTTCGTGGAGACCGCCCTGGAGAATCTCCATTACCTTCTCGGGCGCAATACCTTCTCACTCTCCTGGGTGACGCAGGCGGGCGCGAACCCGTGCCGTCATCCGCATCATCGGCCCAGTGGCGCCGAAAAGAATCCTGAACCTTGGCCGGGGCTGCTCTCCGGCGGTCCCAACGCCGCCAGGCAGGACGCTGTCCTCCAAGCCCTGCCTCCCAATTTGCCGCCCGCTAAGATCTACAGTGACGATCAAGGCTCCTACGCAAGCAATGAGATTTGTATCAACTGGCAGGCTACGCTGGTCTTCCTTCTCGCCGGAGTGCTGGAATGAACCGTGCAGCGGCGATTCCGACCGGATGGAAACGCGGCGAGACTGTGTCACCCCGGCGCGAGCGGCTCGAGACAACGCCGCGCCTGGCGGCCTGCGGGACTTGAGGTGACGAATGCATCTTCATTTTATTGACATCGCTATCATCGTGGCTTATCTGGTCACGTCGGTGTCAGTGGGCTATTGGGTCTCCCACCGGGCTTCCCGGGACATCAAGGCTTACTTCCTCGGTGGCAACGTGATGCCCTGGTACGTGCTGGGCATTTCGAACGCCTCGGGCATGTTCGACATCAGCGGCACCATGCTGCTGGTCTACTGGATGTTCATCTACGGCCTGAAGAGCGTCTGGATCCCGTGGCTCTGGCCGACCTTCAACCAGGTTTTCCTGATGGTCTACCTGTCGGCGTGGTTGCGTCGTTCCAATGTGATGACCGGCGCGGAGTGGATCAAGACGCGGTTCGGTACGGGCCGTGGCGCCCAGCTTGCTCACCTGATCGTGGTGGTTTACGCCTTCGTCAGCATCATTGGCTTCTTCAGTTACGGGTTCAAAGGGATCGGGAAGTTTGCGGCGACGTTCCTGCCTTGGCACCTTTCTCCCAATCAATACGCTACCATTTTGATCGCGATCACCGCCATCTACGTGATCAAGGGCGGTATGTTCAGCGTTGTGATCACGGAGGTCATCCAGTTCTGCATTCTGTCGATTGCCTCGTTTGCCGTCGGCATCATTGCCATGGCGAAAGTTGCGCCTGGTACGCTTCAGCATTTTGTCCCCGCCGGCTGGGACCAGCTCTTCTTCGGCTGGAAGCTGAACCTCGATTGGTCCGCGCTCATCACCTCTGCGAACGCCAAGATCGCGGAAGACGGCTACGGAATCTTTGGGTTTTTCGTCATGATGTTGTTGTTCAAGGGAGTGCTGATCAGCATGGCCGGCCCGGCGCCGAATTACGACATGCAGCGGGTCCTCTCGTCGAAGAATCCCCGCGAAGCATGCATGATGAGCAGTTGGGTGAACGTGGTGCTGACCTTTCCGCGCTACTTCCTGATCACCGGGTTGACCGTCCTGGCCCTGGTTTTCTTCAGCGATCAGATTCGGGCCATGGGAACGACCATGGATTTCGAGCTGGTGCTTCCCTACGCGCTGGGCCGGTTTGTTCCGGCAGGCCTGCTCGGGTTCCTGATCGCCGGATTGCTGGCGGCCTTCATGTCCAACTTCGCCGCCACGGTGAACGCCGCGCCGCCCTACTTTGTGAACGATATCTACAAGCGCTTCATCAACCCCAATGCCAGCCCCAGGACCTACGTCCGCTTGAGCTATCTAAGTTCATTCGCCGTCGTGCTGGTGGGCGTGGCCATCGGCTGGTACGTCGCCTCCGTGAACTCCGTGGTCCTTTGGATTGTTTCCGGGCTCTGGGGCGGCTACACCGCTTCCAACGTTTTGAAGTGGTATTGGTGGCGGTTTAACGGCTACGGGTATTTCTGGGGAATGGTCACGGGCATTGCAGGCTCGTTGATCCTGCCGACCCTTCTCCCCCAGGTTTCCCTCGTCAGGGGACTTCTACAGGCGCATCCGGTGAACTTGGATGTGGCGCTGGTGTTCCCGCTCGTCCTTGCGATCTCCCTGGTGGGATGTCTGGCGGGTACTCTGCTGACCAAGCCGGAAGATGAAGCAATTTTGAAAGACTTCTATCGCCGGGTGCGGCCCTGGGGCTTCTGGGGACCTATTCTCGCCAAGGTCCGCGCTGAAAATCCCGCCTTCGAGCGCAATAAGGACTTCTGGCGCGATATGTTCAAC
The DNA here is from genome assembly GCA_049514395.1 of Terriglobia bacterium. GTDB lineage: Bacteria > Acidobacteriota > Terriglobia > UBA7540 > UBA7540 > CAVROP01. Next base: position 39,864 of record JBEKVC010000007.1, on the reverse strand, counting down.
GTCGTGGTCGGCATCACTTGGCAGGTTAATCTGGTGGCTCTGCCCATCTACATCGTGATCCAGAAGTTCCACAGCGCCGTGATCACGGCGGCGATCATCGCCGTGACCTCCATTGTGCTGAAGTTCACTTGGTACAACCACCTGAAGGCTGGCGAAGCGATCGACCAGGCGATTGCCCGGACCGAAGCCGTGCAGTCTATGCCGACAGCCTGATCCGGCCGCAAGGACGGTACAGCTTTTCTGCCGGACGAAGCAGTGTGAAGTTGTATAATGAAGAAGTTATGGCATTGATTGAGACTACCCAACAAGCGCCTCTAACGCTCTGGGAGGATGGTTCCATCCGCATTGGCAATTCGCGGGTCACCCTGGATTCGCTCGTGCATGAGTTCAACCGCGGTTCGACCGCGGAGCAAATTCAGGACGACTTTCCAAGCCTCATGCTTCGCGAGATCTACGGTGCCATCGCCTATTACCTTGACCACAAGGAGCGCATTGAGGAGTACCTGCGGAATCGAGAGCGCGAAGCTGAGCAGGTGCGGCAGTTTGTCGAAGCTGGTCAAGACACGGACTCCCTCCGCCGAAGGATTCGGGAACGATATTCTCAGATCAGGTCCAACCCGTAATTTCCCACCCCGATGCCGCCGGTGCTGATTGACGAAAACTTCAACCACCGCATCTTGCGGGGAGTGCGGCTCAGGACTGCCCATCTCGACTTTGTGGTGGCTCAAAGGGGTGGTGCAGGTGGCGCGGCTGACGCACTGCTGTTGTCGTGGGCGGCGGAACAGCGGCGAGTTGTTCTGACCCACGATCGCCAAACCCTTCCAAAGTTCGCCTACGACCGGGTTCGCTCAAACCAGCCCATGCCAGGCGTCATTGTCGTTTCCGATGAAATGCCGATCGGCCAGGCGATCGAAGAGTTGACCATGTACTTGGAGTGCGGCTCCCCACAGGATTTTGAGAACCTGGTGATTTTTCTCCCTTAGTGCGGAGTAATGCCATGCAGGATCTGCGACAGCGCGTTGAGAATGAACTGCGATCGAACATCCTGCCGTTCTGGCTCAAGCACGCGGTGGATGAGCAATATGGCGGCTTCCGGGGGCAGATCGCCAACGACCTCACCATCGATCCCTTCGCGCCCAAAGGGCTCATCTTGAATGCACGCATCCTGTGGACCTTCTCCAGGGCTTTCAGCGTGTACGGCGAAGAGGACTACGTGCGAACGGCGCGCCGAGCCTACGACTACATCACCCGGTATTTCTGGGACACCGCGTTCAACGGCGTCTTCTGGCTGGTGGATTATCTCGGCCGCCCGGTGGAATCCAAGAAGCGCATCTATGGCCAGGCGTTTACCGTCTACTCGCTGGCTGAATACCACCGCGCCACCGGCGATCAGGACGCACTTACTAAAGCGATCCAGCTCTATGAGGCTATCGAGTCCGCGAGCTACGACGCACTCCACCGGGGCTATTTCGAAACCTACGAGCGCGATTGGACACTGGCTCGCGAACAGCGCCTGAGCGAAGTCGATATGGACGAGAAGAAGTCCATGAACACGCACCTCCACCTTCTCGAGGCCTACGCCAACCTCCTGCGCTGCCGGGACAACCCTGCATTGCGCAGTCGCCTCAAGGAACTCATCCACGTCTTCCTCGAGCACATCATCGACCGCGAGACCCATCACTTTCGAATGTTCTTTGACGAAGAGTGGCATTCCAAATCCGATCACATCTCCTTTGGCCATGACATCGAAGGAACTTGGCTGCTCTCGGAGGCGGCCGAGATATTTGACGACGAACCGGTCCTCAAGGTTGTCAAGCACGAAGCCGTCCAGATGGCGCAGGCCGTGCTCGACCAGGCAGTCGATCCCGATGGCGGTCTGCTATATGAGGCCGATGCGAACGGGATCATCAACACCGACAAGGAGTGGTGGCCCCAAGCGGAAGCCGTGGTGGGATTCCTGAACGCCTATCAGCTCTCGGGTCGGGAGCACTTCTACGTGGCCGCTTGCAGGAGCTGGGAGTTCATCGAGAAGTACATCGTGGATCGCGAACACGGCGAGTGGTTTTGGAAGGTCTCGCGAGAGGGCATCCCCAGCCACGACAAATTCAAAGTGGATCAATGGAAATGCCCGTATCATAACAGCCGGACGTGCTTCGAGGTCATGGCCCGACTGGACAACCTCGGCCGCCTCAGCGGCTCGCCGGCGTAGACCGACATTCAGGCAATCGGAGAATAGACATGGAACAGGCTGAATTCAGAAGGCGGGTTCAGGAGCTATCGAAGCGGCACGAGAAGCTGGTGACTCGCAAGAATTACAAAATCCCAACCGGCAACGGTGTGTTCGATCGCTACGCATTTCCCGTGCTCACCGCCGAACACACTCCGTTGTTCTGGCGCTACGACCTCGATCCGAAAACGAATCCGCACCTGATGGAGCGCCTGGGCATCAATTCGACCTTCAATGCAGGAGCCATGGAGTACGAAGGGAAGATTGTGGTCTTGGCTCGCGTCGAAGGCGTCGACCGCAAATCGTTCCTCGCCGTGGCCGAAAGCCCGAACGGCACCGACAACTTTCGGTTTTGGGATTACCCCATCTTGATGCCGGAGACCCAGGACCCCGATATCAACGTCTACGACATTCGCGTCGTGCGGCATGCAGACGGATGGATCTACGGCCTCTTCTGCACGGAGCGCAAAGACGCTAAAGCCCCGTCGTGGGACACTTCCTCGGCCGTCGCGCAATGCGGCATCGCCCGGACTAAGGATTTGAAGAACTGGGAGCGGTTCCCCGACTTGAAAACCAAGTCGCCGCAGCAGCGGAACGTAGTGCTGCATCCTGAATTTGTCGATGGCCAATACGGGTTCTACACCCGGCCTCAAGACGAATTCATTCAGGCCGGCAAGGGTGGAGGGATCGGCTGGGGTCTCGCCCGCAGCATGGAAAACGCGGTGATTGATGAGGAGACCATTATCGATAACCGTGAGTATCACACCATCCAAGAGGTGAAGAACGGCCTCGGTCCCGCGCCCATCAAAACCCCCAGAGGCTGGCTACACCTGGCGCATGGTGTACGTAACACGGCGGCCGGATTGCGTTATGTGCTCTACCTTCTCCTCTGCGAACTCGACCGCCCGCAGGTGGTCACCCACCGCCCGGGGGGCTACTTCCTCGCCCCACAAGGCGAGGAACGGATCGGCGATGTCTCCAACGTGGTGTTCAGTAATGGTTGGGTGGCGCGCCAGGATGGCCAGGTCTTCATCTACTATGGCTCGTCGGACACCCGGTTGCACGTGGCCACCAGCACCATCGCCAGGCTTCTCGATTACGTGTTGCACACGCCGGAAGATCCGCTGCGGAGCTATGCGTGCGTCGAGCAGCGTTACGCTCTCATCGAGAAAAATCTCAAGATTATGGGCTCCCTGCAAAAGCGTGCAGCCAAGCAACCTCTCCGCCGCACCCGCAGAGCCGGTGGGGGCTGACCATTGTCCTAGTGCGTTTGCCCACCGATCAGAACGCGAGAATTTGAAGCTGAAAGCCGCGGACCTACCAGACAGGTCCGCGGTACGCCGCTGCCGCATAGTTCATGCAAAGGACATTCTGTCCCAACAGACGTGGAGGACCCAGGCAGTCCGCCGGCCTCGAGCGCAAGAAAGTGTTGACATGTACATCTAAAAGATATATCTTGTAGATATATGAAGCGCAATCAGACGGCTTACGTGATTCTCGGCATGCTCAGCATCGAGCCCCACAAGTCCGGTTACGACATTCGCAAGGCGGTGGAATCCAGCGTCAGCTACTTTTGGCGGGAGAGCTATGGGCAGATTTATCCGACGCTCAAACGGCTGGCGGCCGAGGGCTTGATCATTCCTTGCCCATCAACCTCCAAGGGGAGGCCGGAGCGGCAGGAATACTCGCTGTCGGCAAAAGGCCGCGCCTGCTTGCGGGAGTGGCTGGCTGCGCCGCACCGCATTCAGCCGCCCCGGAGTGAGTTTCTCTTGAAACTGTTCTTTGGCCGGTCGGCCTCACCCCAAGTTTGCCTTCAACACATCAGACAGTTCCAGGAGGATAGCAGGCGCCTGCTGGCGACTCTGCTGGAAATTGAGAAACAAACGCGCGCTCACAATGCCGGCAATCCGCATCTGCCGTTCTGGCTCCTCGCGCTCAGTTTTGGGATCGCCCACATGCGCGCCTCGATTGAGTGGAGCGAGTCAGCGTTGGCAAATCTTGCAGCTTCTAAAGCTGGAGCCGCTGTTGGTTCGAAAAATACGGCCTCGCTGAAAGCTCCTTCACCAAGGAGAATAATGTGAATTTCTCGGGCGGTCCGAGGTTGGAGTTTGTCAAAACTCGGTCCACCCTCAAGGGGGAATCGCGAAATGTCTACGAAAGCATCTCCTGATCGTTGGTTACAGTTGGCGGCTCTTGCCACTGCCGGCCTCTTCATCCTCGGCTTTGTGTTCTCTCCCCTGGGGGCATGGACTGGCGTGATCTTAGCCACATGGCTCATAGGCACGCAGAAAGCATGGCGCGGATTCCTATGGCTGGTGGGCTTTGCTCTTATTTTACAGGTGCCGTGGAACTGGCGCGGGCTTCCGCTGACGGGAAGCGAGTATCTGGGTTGGGCGTTGCTGGCTGTGCTCATCAGCGTTCTGCCCTATCTTTTGTCCCGACTCGTGACTCTGCGCCGGGAAGGGTTTCTGTCAACCCTTGCTTTGCCTCTTTGGGGTGCCGCCTTACAGACGGTGGGGCAACGGTGGCTTCCCACCAGCATATTCAATCACTACTCTCTTGCTCAGACTCAACATGCGAACGCCCCTCTGCTGCACATCGCCACAATTCTAGGGGCAGGTTCCATTCCCTTTCTCATCTATTGGTCCGCGGCGGTGATCATTTGGATGTGGAACAATGAATTCCAGGGCAAGAAGATTGCTGTGGGGGCAAGTATTTTTGGCGCGGTATGGGCCGTTACATTGGGATATGGCTTTTTCCCCCAGATAAGCCATGCTTACGCGCCTCATGTCCTGCTGACGAGTACGGTTTTTGCGTGGACATGCTTTGCTGGAAGCCTGATCTTGACCGTCGGGATTCTCCTTCTGCCCGGAAGACAGCGCAAAGTGTGGGCAGACAAGACGGAGACCGTCGCCCTTCTGCGAAGCCCGTACACCGGAAATCCTCTGCACGTCGTCAGCAAAGGCGGTCATGAGGTTTTGGTCAGCTCGTCAGGAGAACAGTTCCCGATTCGCAACGAAATTGCGGTCTTTCTTGAACCGGAAAAAGCCACAGCCTCTAACCGCAAATACAACCGGCTGTATGAAACCATCGGCGGATTCTATGATGACACCCAGAGGGTGGCATGTGCTTTACGGGGTGTCAAACGGGACCGATACTTTTTGAGTTACCTGGGCTTCCTGGAAATCAATCCTGGTAATTCGGTGCTGGAAACATCTGTGGGGACCGGTCTCAACTACAAATACGTTCCGCGTGGCGTAAAGCTGTTTGGCCTTGATCTCTCGACGGAAATGCTGAGGAACTGCCAAACCAACCTGCGCCGGTGGGACTTGGATGCGGATTTGTTTCTCGGAAATGCCGAAGAGCTGCCCTTTGCCGATGACAGTTTCGATGTCGTGTTTCACGTCGGAGGCATCAACTTCTTCAATGACAGAGCCAAAGCTATCAGGGAAATGATCCGTGTTGCAAAGCCAGGAAGCCGCATCCTGATTGCCGATGAGACCGAGAAGCATGTGAAAAGCACCTATGAGCATATTCCCATTACCAGTGGATACTTCAAGAACCGCCAGCAAGCCGTCACCGTTCCTATTGATCTCGTGCCGCCAGAGATGCAGGAAATACATCTTGAGACGCTGTGGGATGGGCGATTCTATGCGCTGACATTTCGCAAACCCTCTTCCGCGATGCCAAAACTCGCAGTCAGATGAATTCGAGCCACAGCGTTCTTCAGGTACAGCCTGAAAAGCAAGCGGAGCGCGGACCTGCGCCGGCTGGCGGAGAGCGTAGCTCTGCGTTTTGGCTTCCAATACGGTATACTCCCCTGGTCATGCCTGTCTCCAGACGCCATTTCGCACCCGGCCAGTTGCAGTTTATCACTTCTAGCACCTATCGTCGCACGAAGCTCTTTGACAGTCACCGCTTGCGCTGCGACTTCGTTGAGGTTCTACGGCAATTTCGGCGGGAGACGGGCTTTCTGCTGGTCGGCTGGGTTCTGATGCCAGAGCACTTTCACCTACTGATCAAGCCCGAACCGGCTGAGAGCACCAGCCGCCTTATGCAAGAGCTGAAGAAACGAAGCGCGCAAGGGATTGTCTCGGCCTTGACTGAGAATCAAACGCATTCCTGGTGCCGCAAGATGTTGACCGGCCTGCGGCTGCCGCCCACCGTTCACAGCGACTCGCGCTATCGTGTCTGGCAGCGGCGTTTCTATCCCCAGGGTGTTTATAGCGAGAACAAAAGCCTGGAAAAGCTGAACTATATGCACAACAATCCGGTGAAGAGGGGCTTGGTGCGTTCGCCGGAGGAATGACCCTGGTCGAGCTTCAGGTTCTACTATCTTAATGGTTCATGCCTCTTGAGCATGGATAAGCTCGTTTGAGTTCCTTCCAGACTCCAGTCGCAGAGCTTCGCTCTGCGCCAGCCGGCGCATGTCCAAGTTGCATCGCCCTTTTCTCTATGACCGGTACATTCTTCCCCAGGAAACCCTCAAGCAGTGATTTTGGTGAGAAAGTTTGGTACTCTGCGAAGCATGATCTGCCGATACACTCCGCGCGCGGTGACACGTGGCGAACTTGCGTTTCGAAAATAAGGAGACGAGTTCTGTGTCTCTGCATTGGCTGGAAGTTCCAGTCTCGCAGGTAAGTCGAACCGCACCAACTGAAAAGAGTATCCGCAAAGGAAAGGATGAAGATAATGAATACAGTCATATCGAACAAGAAAGCTGATCTCGCAGGCCCGGGTATTGGCGACTACAACGAATTGGAAGGGATTCTCCCCTCAGACTATCGCTCCCTGTTGACCGTGAAAGAAACCCAGCAAGCGATCTTCCAAGTAAAACGGTACATCGCAGATAACCTCTGTAAAGAACTAAACCTGATGATGGTCGAGGTGCCGCTGATCGTGGACGTCGAAAGCGGCGTGAATGACATGCTGGACCGGGATGGATCGCGCACGCCGATCTCGTTCCATATTTCAAACGATCACGACAAGCACCCCATCGACGCTCAGGTCGTGCAGGCGGCCACGAAGTGGAAGAGAGTGGCGCTGAAACAGTTCCATTGCAAAGTGGGCGAGGGCATTTGTACGGATATGCGAGCCGTCCGCAAGGACTACTTCCTTGATCATGACCACAGCGCCTACGTCGACCAGTGGGACTGGGAGCGAGTCATGACCGCCGAACAGCGTAACCTAGCCTTTTTGAAGGAAGTAGTGGAAGGTATCTGGAGAGTGCTTGTAGGTGCGGAACGCTTTGCACAAGAGATGTTCCCTCAGTTGAGCGACGGACGATATCCTAATCTGCCTGAGAGGTTGACCTTCCTGCATGCCGAAGAAATCCTCGATATGTATCCTGATCTGCCGCGCAAGCAGCGGGAGACAAAGGTACTACAGGAGTATCCGGCAATCTTCATCATTGGGATTGGCTGGCCTTTGAAAGATGGTTATCCCCACGAGAATCGCGCCGCTGATTACGACGATTGGGTCACGGATACGAGTAAAGAAACCGGCAAGCCGACGCACGGCTTGAATGGTGACATTCTGGTATGGAACCACGTTACAAAACGGCGGCATGAACTGACTTCGATGGGTATTCGCGTGACTGCTGAAACCCTGAAAGAACAGTTGGAACTGGCCAATCAGCTCGATTTCATGAAGCTGCCGTACCACCAGGGGATTTTGACCAACCGCATTCCTCTGTCGATGGGTGGCGGGATCGGCCAATCACGCACGCTGATGTTATTGCTCAGAAAGGCTCACCTGGGTGAGGTCAGCGTAACTGTGTGGCCGAAAATCCTGAAGGAGACGTGCGCCAAGAAGAACATTTTCGTGCTGGAATAGGATAGAGGCCGGCGTCTCCCCTATGTCTCGCCATCAGACATAGAGAACGCCGGCAAGTCCCCTAAACAAGCACATCCCGCCGCTACTTCAGCGGCAGATGGATGGTTCCAATTGCGGAGCCAACTGAGGACAAGCAAACGTAGCGCGGACCTACAAAACAGGTCCGCGCTACGTTTGCTTGGAAGGTGCGGGCGGCAAGCTTTCAATCGACAACTCGATGAAAGGGAAGCCACTCTCGCGAAGGCAGCTCCCGAGTCCTGTGATACGCCGCAGGGTTTGCAATTGCCCTCCGGCATAGCCTCGTTTGCCGCATTGTTGTCCCGAAGTCTCGATCTGGGAAACTGGCGACGATCTTCAAACTGACCCACTACCCTTTTTTCGCTTGAATTTCCGGTTCCCACGGTTCATGCTATGGGGAAACTACTTATCGCGAACTTGCGCTTTGGAGGATTACCTCCCATGAAAAAACTCCGATTGAACGGACTGATGCTGGTGGTGTTGCTGGCGGTGTCTGCTGTCTTGGCGCGCGCGCAGGACCTGGCGTCATTTGAAAAACGGATGACGGTGAAGATACTGCCCAACGGGCTGACGGTGTTGGTCTGCGAGCGTCCGGAGGCGCCGGTCTTCTCGTTCTTCACGCACGTGGATGTCGGTTCGGACCGGGAGTACCCGGGCATCACCGGCCTGGCGCACATGTTCGAGCACATGGCGTTCAAGGGGACGGACAAAATCGGGACCAAAGATTACGCGGCCGAGAAGGGGGCGCTCGCAAAAGTGGAGCAGGCCTACCGGGCCTACGACCAGGAACGGCGCAAAGAAGTCGGCCGTGACGACAAGAAGCTAGCCGAGCTGGAGAAGGCCTGGAAGGACGCCATCGAGGCCGCGCAAAAGTACGTGGAGGAAAACCAGTTTGGGCAGATCGTGGAACGGAAGGGCGGCACGGGTCTGAATGCCTTCACTGACTGGGAGGAGACCGGTTACCACTACTCGTTCCCCTCCAACCAAGTCGAGCTGTGGGCGTACCTGGAGTCGGACCGGTTCCTGCACCCCGTCTTTCGCGAGTTTTACAAGGAGCGCGATGTGGTGCATGAGGAGCGCCGCCTGAGTGAGAGCCAGCCCTTCGGACGGCTGTTCGAGCAATTCATGGGCTCGGCGTTTATCGCGCACCCTTACGGAAGACCGGTGGTGGGTTGGCCGTCCGACCTGGAATCGTTCTCTGAAACCGACGCCGAGAACTTCTATAAGAAGTATTACGTTCCCGCCAACATGATCGTGACGCTGGTGGGTGACGTGAAGGCCAGCGAGGTTCTGCCCATCGTGGAGAAGTATTTCGGTCGACTGCCCGCCGGGCCTAAGCCGGAGCCGCTCCGCACCGTCGAGCCGCCGCAGATCGCGGAGAGGATAGTCATCCTGCACGAAACCTCGCAGCCCATCTTCATTGAGGGTTATCACAAACCTGGTGCGCGGGACAAAGATGACGCCGTGTACAACGCGCTCCAGGACCTGATGTCGAATGGCCGCACCTCCCGCCTTTACCGATCGCTGGTGCGGGACAAGAAAATCGCGGCCTTTTCCGGGGGCTTCAACGGATTTCCGGGCGGCAAATATCCAAACCTGTTTGTCTTCTTTGCCGTCTCGACCCCGGGACACACGCCGGAGGAGATCCGCGACGCCATTCATGCGGAGATTGAGCGGGTGAAGAAGGAGGACATCTCGGACGACGAACTCCAGATGATCAAAACGCGGGCCAAGGCGGACCTGATTCGCGCCTTGGGTGACAACCAGGGCCTGGCCTTCCAATTGGGAACTGCCCAATCGCTCTATGGTGACTGGCGGGGGCTCTTCCGCCATGTGGACGACATCGGAAAGGTGAGCAAGGCGGACCTCCGGCGCGTCGCGAACGCCACGTTCGCAGAATCCAACAGGACGGTAGGCATGATTGAGTCCACGCAGCTTGCACAGGGGGCTCCTGCCACAGGAAAGGAGACGCAATAATGGACCGCCGAAATCGATTCACTGTCGCCATCCTGGTCACGCTCGGTCTTTTCACTTTCGCGCCAGCCTCGCACGGGCAGGCGACCGATTGGAAAAAAATTCAGGCGCCGCCGCTGCATGCGTTTCATCCGCAGCAGCCGCGCCGCGTGGAACTGTCCAACGGAATGGTCATCTTCCTTCAAGAGGATCACGAGCTGCCTCTCGTTCGCGGGACGGCTCAGATTCGCGGTGGCTCGCGGGACGAACCGGCCGAGAAGGTGGGCCTGGTCCAGATCTATGGCCAGGTTTGGCGCACGGGCGGCACGAAGAGCAAGACGGGCGATCAGCTTGATGATTACCTGGAGGCGCGCGCGGCCAAGGTGGAGACTTCGGGAGGCACAGATTCCACCACCGTTACCTGGGATTGCCTGAAAGAAAGTTTTGCCGAAGTCTTCGGGGTGTTCGCGGAATTGCTGCGCGAACCGGATTTTCGGGAGGACAAGCTGCCTTTGGCAAAGACTCAATTGAATACGGAAATCTCGCGGCGTAACGACAACGCCTTCCAGATCGCGTTTCGCGAGGCGGCCAAATTGGTCTATGGGGCAGACTCCCCTTATGCGCGCGTGCCCGAGTATGCCACGGTGGCGGTTGTTACGCGCGACGACTTGCTGAGCTGGCATCAACGCTACGTGCATCCCAATAACATCATCCTTGGGGTCGTGGGCGATTTCGATTCGATGGCCATGGAGACCAAGCTGCGCGAGGCGTTTGAATCCTGGCCGAAAGGCCCGGCGGCCCCCAAGATCCAGGCCTCTTTTAAGGAACCGAAGCCCGGCATCTACTTTGTGCAAAAGGACGACGTGACTGCCAGCACCGTGCAGATGGTGGATCTGGGGACCACGCGGGACAATCCGGACTACTATGCCATCGACGTCTTCAATGAGTTTTTCGGGGGCTCGTTTTCATCCCGCCTGTTCTCCAACATCCGTTCCAAGAAAGCACTCGCTTATGCCGTGGGCGGGGGTGTGGGGACCGAATTCGATCACCCCGGCATCCTTCGCCTGTTCCTGGGTACGAAGAGTAAAACCACGGCCGCGGCTATCGACGCCTTTAATGTGGAACTGGATGCCCTGAAAACCAATCCGGCGATGCCTGAGGAATTAACCAAAGCGAAAGAGTCCATTCTGAATTCGTTTGTCTTCCGATTCGACTCCAAAGAGAAAGTGATGCGTGAGCGGATGACTTACGAGTTCTATGGTTATCCGGCGGATTTTCTGGAAAAGTACCGCGCGGGCATCGAAAAAGTAACGCAGCAGGATGTGGCTCGAGTGGCACATCAGTACATCCACAGGAACCAGTTGGCGGTGCTCGTCGTGGGGAAGGCTGAGGACTTCGACCGGCCGCTGAGTTCGTTCGGCCCCGTCGCTACGCTGGATATTTCGATTCCCGGAATGGCGGCCGCGAAGAAAGAGGGAGCGGCCTCCAATGCGGAAGGTAAGGCGCTGCTGGCAAAAATCGTCGCCGGCATGGGTAGCGAAGAAAAAGTTCGCTCGCTAAAATCCATGCGCCAGAAACTAAGCATCCTGGCCAATACCCCGCAGGGTGAGATGTCCATTGGGGCCGAGCAGGTCATAATCTACCCGGACCGGCTCTGGCAAAAAATGACCATGCCCATGGGTGAAATGACGATGGTCTTTTCTCCTGCCGCGTCCTTCATGGCGACGCCGATGGGATCGCAGGATATGCCGGCCTCGCAGAGTGGAGAGTTCCTGAACGAAATGAAGCGCGACCCCTTCGTCGTCGCCCAGCACGCGGACGATCCCAAGTTTGCTTTCTCCGCGGGCGGCACGGAGAAGATCGCAGACGTGGAGGCGAAGATCCTGGATGTGAACGCCGACGGCGCGGAGGTGCGCTGGTTCGTTGATCCGCAAAGTGGACGAATCCTGCGCGCGGCCTGGAAGTCCATGGGACCTGCCGGGCCCGGCGAAATGGTGGTCGAATACGCCGACTGGAAATCGGTCGCCGGCTTCACCCTTCCCTTCAAGGAGACGAGAACCCGCGGCGGGGAAAAAGAAGCGACCGTCGAGGTCAAGGAAGTGGAGTTCAACCCGAGCGTCGATGCGAAGCTCTTCGAGAAGCCTGCGGCGAAGCCAGGCGAGAAATCGCCTTAGCCGCCAGGCGGACTCCCGTCCCGGACCCAAGCGGTTTTTGTCATAGCACCTCTACCGCCTTCGGGATCGGGGGCGAGCAGGCTCCGAAGGCAAGGCCGCGCGGCCTCTTACTAAAACTTGGGAATCAGGAAACCGGTGTGCCGGCAGTGCTCTTTGAAGGCTTCCCCGAATTGCGCGGCCAGCATGGATTCTTCTTTCCTCGCCTTCATCCAATAGCCCAGGACGATCAAGCCGACTCCCGCGACGCAGCGCCATCGGTCAATCGCCAAAGCTCCGCCCAACGCGGCCAGATCGATTCCGGAATAAATGGGATGCCGGAAATGAGCGTAGGGCCCAGTACGGATGAGCTTGTGCTCCTCTTTGAGAGTGACACTGGCGCTCCAATATTGTCCCAGGTGCCAGCGGGCCCACAGAGCGATAGCGATGCCGATCCAGGTGAGTGCGACGCCCGTAACGGCAAGAGCGTATGTCTGATGGACAACGCGATGACCAAGGACGCCGATCTCCGCTAAGTCGGTGAAGAGCAAGACAAAGCCAAGGATTTCCAGAAAGAGGAAGCCGGAACGCGACGCAAAGGATTCCCGGCTGACGGTCCTGCGCGTCTTCAGCGCGCCCGCCGCCCAGTATGCGCCAAAGACGATCCACGGACCTTCAATGAGATAACGCCAAATCATGCTTCGAGCACCTCAGATCTCGCGGGCACGTTCAAGTTGCAGTGCCTAAGGTGTCATGGTGAACTCGGGAGAGATTATAGCAGGCAAATACTTCCCCATTTCTGTCTCTATCAGCAACCTGCCATGTAGTCGGCCTCATCCTGGGCGCTCCAGGATTTCACTGCCCGGATTTCAGCGGCGCGCCGGTGAGGATAAACCACGGCTTTGCCATCAATTTCCTGAGCCATTACCATTCGCAAGAATTCGATAGCGTGTTCCAGGTCGCCAATTCGTGTAATGTGGCACCCGGCGTCAATCTCGCCGGTAAGCATCAACTCCAGGGTTCGGGCGATGTCCCAAGGGGAACCTCCGCTGGACCCGGTGACGTTGATTTCCTTGTAATGGACAATCCCAGTGTCGAGGCCGATAACCTCTTCGCCTTTTTTTAAGCCACCAAACAGGTCCAGGACGGCGCCCCGCCCGACCAGGCTCTGAGCGCTCTCGATGGCCTTCTTGGAGCCAACGGCCACAATCACATCATCGGCCCCGCTATAATTCGTGAGCTGGTTCACCAACTTGTTCAAATCAGTTGTCCCCGGGTTGACGACCTGAAGGTCGATTCCGGCCTTGCTTGCCCGCGGCCCCAACAGAGTCCTTACAAGCTCTAACCGTGCCTCAACGAGGTCAGCAACCACCAGGGCACGAGGTCTGTAGCTAAGCGCCAAGTCCACGTGCATCCGGCCCATAGCCCCTGCGCCGATCACCACGGTTACTCCTCCGGGCTTGAGCCCCTTGATGACTTTGCGCGGTCCCAGAGGTGTCTCCTGCACCAAGTGCACATGGTGGTCTTGAGCCGAGAGGCAGCAGGACAAAGGCTCGCTCAGGGCAGCATGGGCGAATGGGAACCCCGCGTCTCGAACCGGGAGAAGACATCCTGCTGCCACAGTCTCTTCCGTGACGAGAACATATTCCGCGAGGTGTCCTGGCAGCGTATAGCCGACAGCGACCTTGGCGACGCCTCGGCCCCCGTCGCGATATCGCTCCCGGTGGTTGATCGGTGGGTGATCAACTGCAGGTTGAATGACATATCGCTCGCCGGGATGGTAGCGGTCTTTCAATTCCTGCCCCACTTCCACAAGCGTCACGGAGCCCTCGTCTCCGAGAATCAGTGGAAAGCGCTCGAGGTCCCAGCCATACAACTGTTTGTGGCCCGGACCCTGCTCAACCAGCTTGATGAGCGACGTGCAAATCCCCGCAGCATCTACTCGGGCCAGCATTTGACGCGGGCTAGGACGCGGAGTCGGTACTCGCTGCACTTGCAGGTGACCGAAACCAACCCCATCCAAAACCAGTGCGCGCATATAAGCAGGAACCGACACAGAGGCGCTCCTTTCCCGGTCGGCATTTTCCGCCGGGCTACCCCCAACATGAAATGTGTGGTCGGAAAGATCAGAAACCTATCGGCGACGCGTGAAATGGCGTGTAGGCCCGGTCACCTCAGGTGCATTTCATACAGGGGCGCATAGCTCTCCGCCCCTGTATGGGCAACGTTTGACAAGACGCTCTCGTCCCGCGACCGCCTGAACTTCGTTCGTCATGGCCGCGCAAGGTTGCCTGGTTAGTCGTAGTACTCCAATCCCAAGTGAGTGATCAGCTCTTCACCTCGCAGGTGGCGGAGAGTGTTCTTGAGCTTCATGAGTTGGATGAAGATGTCGTGCTCGGGGTAAACGCTGGCGGCGCACATGGGGCTCTTGAAGTAGAAGGACAACCATTCCTGGATTCCCATCTTCGCCAGGTCGGGGACGCGTTGAGCGAGGTCCATGAAAAGGACGAGGTCCAGCGCCATGGGAGCGGCCAGGATCGAATCCCGGAAGAGGCAATTCACCTTAATCTGCATCGGATAGCCCAGCCAACCGAAGATATCGAGGTTATCCCAGCTTTCCTTATTGTCGCCCCGTGGTGGGTAGTACTCGATTCTCACCTTGTGGTAGTAACCCTTGTAGAGCTCGGGGTAGAGATCAGGCTGAATGATGTACTCGAGAACCGAAAGCTTGCTTTCTTCCTTGCTGCGGAAAGCTTCGGGATCGTCCAGCACCTCGCCATCGCGGTTACCCAAAATGTTGGTTGAAAACCAACCCTTTAGTCCCAGCAGCCTGGCCTTGATGCCGGGCGCCAGGAGGGTCTTCATGAAGGTCTGACCTGACTTGAAGTCTTTACCGCAGACGGGAACCTTCTTCCCGACCGCGAGGCTGGTGAGGGCAGGAATATCCGTGGTGATATGCGGTGCGCCGTTGGCGTGCGGGATGCCCAGCTTCAAGGCAGCGTAGGCATAGATCATGCTGGGAGAGATGTCCGGGCTGTTTGACTTTAGCCCTTCTTCAAAGCTCTCGAGGGTGTCATGAACAGGATGCGGCTTCGAATAAACTTCCGTCGATGCGCACCAAATCATGACCAGGCGGTCAGCGCCTGACTGCTTCTTGAAGCGCTGAATGTCTTTCATCACTTGCTCGGCAAGATCCATTTTTGACTTGTAGGTCTTGACATTGTTGGGATGAAGGTTCTTCACCCACTTCTGTTCAAACGCGGCGGGCATCGGCCGCAACGCGTCGAGAAAATCTTTCAACTGGTCAATCTGGGCTTTTTCCAGAACCCCGGCTTTAATGGCCGCTTCATAGGCGCTGTCAGTGAAAAGGTCCCAGCCACCAAAAACCAGATCCTCGAGATTAGCCAAGGGCACGAAATCTTTGATCTTGGGAATCCGCTTATCCGTGCGTTTTCCCAGGCGTATCGTACCCATTTGTGTAAGAGAACCTATAGGGAGCGCAATCTTTCTACGAACCGCTTCCACCCCTGCGATCATGGTGGTCGCGACTGCCCCCATTCCGACCGTAAGAACACCTAACTTCCCTTTCGGTTCTGCTATTGGAATCTCTTTCTTTGCCACTTTTCTCGTCCTCCGCCTCTAAGGTAGGAAATCAATTCATCAAACCAAGCCTGCTATGTTCCGCCAACAGGCATGAAATTGCAATCGGTTTTGCACCGTGGTGCTGGTCCCGTCAAAGTCGAGAGCATTGGGGGGGGCCGAGGCCCCCAAGGGGCCTTCCTTGAGTAGTCCGTCAGCCGACGGATTTCAACCTGCGGAGAGCGGTGCGAACGATTGACGCCAACCCGTCAACTGACGGGTTGACCTATAGTTTGGCCCCTTCAGGGCCGCCACTTCGGGGCCGGCACAGGTCTTTCGCATTCTTTCCGTGGGTTTCATCCCGCAGGCGCGGGGCTACTCACGGCATGCCCCTTCGGGGCAATTCCCGGCTCACAGAACCACCCGCTTGACTGAAGCGTTCGAACCTGGCGCGTGGGTCGGCCATCGTGGGTCTGCCTTCAAGATCAACGTACCCCCCCTCACCCTGCGCGACGAGCTGTTGGTGGCCGAGCAGCAGCGCGGCGCTCTCGCGGAACCAGGGCTCGAACTCCGGGTCGAGGGCGAAGGGGTCGAGGAGGGACCGAGCCTCCGGCGTGTTGTGTTCCGTGCCATTGAAGACTGGCCACCCGCGGCGCCGTGCGGTCGAGACAATTTCGGACAGACGCGCGCGCGTATTGCGGTGCGGGATGACCTCAATGGCGTAGAAGCCCGTCGCCTCTAATCGGTGGAGGAGAGCCTCGATGTCCCGCTCGCCCGAGGTAACCGGATTTCCGAGGACCGGGTAAGTGGGGATAGATCCGAAGGCCAGGAAGATCCTGCGCAGCTCCTCAACGGAGACAAAAGCCTCCTCGGATTCGCGCACGAAGCAAGGAGCGCCCGCCTTGAGGAGTTTGGCGCGAAGGAAGATTTGTAGTGCGGCGTCGTCAGCCCCTGCCCGCGGAGCAGCCCCGCAACAATTTGAAAGAGCTTCCGAAAGGGATACTCCCTGCGCTGCGGCCCATTCGCGTAACCGCGCCAGCGTTGCCCAGGCCACGTGCCGTTCTGTGGCATTGCCTCGCGGCGTCAACCTACGAACGGATTCCCAGGTCGGGCCATCGGCCTTCAGTCGATCCTTGAAGAGGGCGTCGACCTTTTCGGTCATCTCACGATTCCGCCGCTCGAGGGCCGCCCGCAGGCGCGCGAGGTTGCGCATTTCGGTCGAGGAATCAGGCGGATTCCTGGTTACGCCTTTGCCGCAGAGATACGCACGGCCCGGGTTATCGGGGTCATTGAGGAGCAGGCCGTCCGTCTCGGCATCACGGTCCATGGCCACGGCCTCGAGAGAAAATGCCGCCCCAATGCCCGCAATCTCGCAGGCGCGGCGGAACTCCTCGTGCCCCGCAATCGTGTAGTGGTCGTTGATGCCCAGGACGGCGAGGCCCTCCCGCGCCGCCTGCCACACCGCTTCCGTCGGGGAGCGAAAGACGCTGAACGACTCGCTGGTGTGAATGTGGCAGTTGGTTCCACGGTGCGGTCTGGGGCCGAGCTGGGCGCAAAGTTGGCGGAGAGCGCTCAAGCGTTCTTCGAGCCCTCCCTGGTAAAGCTCCGTCTCAAGTTCGACCGTTCTTTGCGACGCTGGGCTGTTCATCGAACCATGACCTGTCCGCTGTCCACCACCAGTGTCTGGCCGGTGATGCAGCGCGCCGCGTCGGAACAGAGGAAGACGGCGGCAGCAGCAACGTCCGAGCGCTTGATATCGCGCTTCAGTGCGGTCAGCGAAACATAGTAGGGGATGACCTCTTCGGGCTTGATCCCCTTCTTGCGGGCGGCGGTTTTGATGTACTCCGGGTTCCAGATCTTCGACCCTTCGAAGACGTTGCCTGGGGCGAGGGCATTGACGCGGATGCCATCCGCCCCCAGCTCGAGCGCCCAGCCACGCATCAGGTGGAGCTCGCCAGCTTTCGTAGCGTTGTAAGCAGAGTTGGCTCGGGAAGCGTCCAAGCCGGTCTTTGAGGAAAGGATCACCATAGCGCCACCGTCACCCTGTGCGCGCATAATGCGAGCCGCCTCCCGCGCCACCAGGAAATAACCGGTGAGGTTGATCTCCAGCGCCTGCCGCCACTTACTCACCGGCATGTCTACCAACTCGTAAGCAGGCGCAACCCCCGCCGCGCAAACGACGATGTCCAGACCTCCCCAATGCCGCAAAAGCGTGTCAAATGCGCCTGCCACAGCGCCTTCGTCAGTGACGTCCATGTGCACGGGGAGTGCGCGCGAGGGTTCCGGCGAGGTGGCTGCCGCTTCTTCGGCGCCTTTGTCGTCAAGGTCGCAGAAGGCCACCGCGGCTCCCGCTTCGACCAAACCCTGGGCAATCCCACAGCCCAGACCGGAGGCCGCACCTGTCACCAAGGCAACCTTCCGAGCCAGCGGAGCGGCGGCGGCGCCAAATAAAGCCGAGCGGTAGTGTTCCGCCTCCCAATTAATGATGAATTCGGCAGAAGCCGGGCCGAGGTTGTGCGCGCCGCCCCGCCCCATCGCCAAACGCGTGATCTTGGCGGCGGCGACCCCCAGCGCCTCCGCCGCATCAAGCTTGGTAGCACTTTCAGCCAGCAGGAAGGTCCCCACATTTCTAATCATGGCTACCCTTGGCGGAGCCTTCTCGCGCAATGCCGGTTTCAGCTTCGCGGCCAATTCGTCCGGTGATTCGCCCAGCACGGCGCGGGAGCCAGTGTAAACAATATGGTCGGGTGTCAGTGAGCCACCGGCCAACGTCTCCGCCCTCTCGTCACACGCCACCCCGGCCAACTCCGTATCATTCGTCAAGCGGGCGAAGGGAGCGCCTCCTCGCGCCTCGCGCCAGGTGTGGCGCAACGAAACCATGGCCCTGCGCAAGGCCGCAGAATCCAGCCCAGAGGATGTGCGTACCGCCGACGCTTCCGGCAGGAAGTACCGCTCGCAACGTCCCACCCATTCATGGTGGAGCGCCATGCATGCTCGCGCCTCAGGAGCGGAGACGAGAAGGCCGTGGTTCTCCATGAAAATGACAACCGGGGGATGGTTGTGTTTCTTTTCGTAAGCTTCAGCAGCAGACTTGATGGTGGTTGCGAGGCGCCAGCCGGGATCGGTGTAGGGCACCCAGAGCGGCGGGAGTTCACTCGCCGGCGTAATCTCCCCCAGGGCCTTCAACCCCGGCCCGCAATTCAGGGCGTTGGCCGCAACGGGGTGGGTGTGGATGACCACCTTGCCGAGCATGGCGTGGAGCGCGGTCTCGACGGATGGCCGCCCGCTGCCGCCGCTGACTGCGGAGGACAGATGTTGCAGCACACGCGCCTCGCGGGCATTCGTCTCCAGCGTGGCAAGGTCTTTCCGATCGAAAATGCTCAGGACTCCAGCCGTATCCAGTTCCACCCAGCCGGCTGACTCACTTATCGCCGTCAGTGGCGTACCGCTGGCCTTGATGGCCATGGTCCGCCCGTCCTGAGATTTCACCGAGGTGTTGCCGCCGCCCGCCTGGACGTAGTCCGGATTAGCGCCGACCGCGCGCGAGATTGCAATTAATTGCGCCAGAGATTCTTTATCCATCGTGGTTGTTACTATTCACAATCGATGACGGCCTTGATTCCTTGTCCTGCCTCGACCACGGCATAGGCTTTCACCATATCTTGCAGTTTAAAGCGGTGCGTAAGGAAGCGATCCCAGGGCAAGTCGTCGCGGGAGACCATTTCCAGGGCTTGGTGGTAGTGCTGGAGGTTGGAAGCAAAGCAGCCAAACACGGAAATCTCGTGGTAATGAATGAGATTGGTGTCGATGCCCAGAACCGGGTCGTCCTTGGGCACACCGGCAAAGAATGAAACTCGCGCCTTCTTGCGAACCAGCTTCAGCGCATCGGCCTGGGCCGCCTTCACGGAACAGGCGACGATGGCCACATCGAATTTTTCTTCCCCGCCTGCCTCCATAATCTTATGGACAGCGTTCCCACTGGACGTATTCACGGGCACGCCGACCCCAAACTCGCGAACATAATCCAAACGTTCCTGCGACACGTCCGCCACCATCACCGGGGCGCAACCTCGCGCCTTTAGAATGCTGGCGTGCATCAGGCCAATGGGCCCCGCTCCGAAGACCACGGCACGATCTGCCGGCTGAGGAGATAAGTACTCCTGGCCGTTCAGGACGCAGGAAAGCGGTTCGATCAGCGCCGCGCGCTCCACGGACATGGAATTCGGAATTGGAATCACGTTGCCTTGCGCCACCGCAGGGGCAGGAATCCTGACGTACTCCGCGAATCCCCCGGCGTAATCGTAACCCAGCGCCGTGAATGAGTCACAGAGATTGTATTGCCTGCGATGGCAGTAAACACACTTTCCGCAGCCAACCACGGTGGCGACCACAACTTTTTGGCCGATGTGGAGCCTACCTCCCACACCTGAACCGATCTCGTGAACGGTTCCAACAATCTCATGCCCGGTAATCGCCGGCGGCACTACGTTCTTCTGCCCATGGGTGTAAATGCGCTTGTCCGTCCCGCACACGGAACAGCGGAGGACCCGCAAAACAACCTCCCCGCTTCCAACCATGGGCTTCGGAACATCCTCGATCCGCACGTCTCGCGGCCCGTAAAAAACTGCCGCTTTCATTTGACTTGTGACCTTTCTCCAGCCTCATTCGGCGGGTACCCATCTGACTGTTTTCTGTGCAGTAATCCACTCATTGATTCTTGTTTCGAGCACCTCGAGGGGGAGTGGTCCGTCCGCGAGCACGGCATCGTGAAAAGCGCGAATGTCGAATTTATCGCCGAGGGAGTCCCGGGCGCGTTCGCGCAGCTCGACAATCTTCATCTGACCGAGCTTATAAGCCAGCGCCTGCCCGGGCCACGCGATGTAGCGGTCCACTTCGGTCTGGATGTTGGGTTCATCCATGGCGGTGTGCTGGCGGAAGAAGTCCACCATTTGCTGGCGCGACCAGTGCTTGTAGTGCACACCTGTATCCACAACCAGGCGAACAGAACGCCACATCTCATTCTCCAACCGTCCATATTCGCTGTAGGGATCTTGGTAGAAACCGGCTTCTTTGCCCAGTCGCTCCGCGTAAAACGCCCAACCCTCGGAATACGCATTGTAAGAAGCAAATCTGCGGAAGGGCGGAAGGTTAGGCAGTTCCTGCGCGATGGAGAACTGCAGATGATGGCCAGGTATGCCCTCATGATAGGCAATCGCTTCGACATTGAGCAACAGCCGATGCTGTGGATTGTATTCATTGACGTTGATGCGGCCAGGGCGTGAGCCGTCGCCGGCGCCGGGTGAGTAATCGGCAGGGACGGCATCAGGAGCGCGAAACGCCTCCATGGGGATTACTTCCAGTTTGTTCTTCGGCAAACGAGAGAAAAGTTGCGGCAGCTTGGCATACATCTGGTCGGTGTAATGTTGGTACAGGCCGAGCAGTTGCTGGCCGGAGCTCCCATAGAGATGGCGATCGTTCCGGATGTGCTGGTTAAAACTCGCCAAGTCGCTGAAACCCTGCTGCTGAGCAATCTTGAGCATCTCGGTCTCGATTTCAGCCACTTGTTTGAGCCCCAGCTCGTGGATGTCTTCCGGGCCTAAATCAGTAGTCGTCATTCGTCGAATGTCGAGGCGATAACGGTCGTCACCCTCTGGCAATGCCCAAATGCCAACTTCCGTGCCTCCCTTAGGAGCGTATTGGGTGCGTACAAAGGCGGCAAAATTCGCGTACGCAGGCGCCACTTCATTCTTCACAGCGGCGAGGATGGCATCGTGCAAGCGCTTCTGAGCAGCCTCCGAAATGTTCGCGGGGAACTTAGACACAGGCTGTGTGAATGGGCTGTCGTGCGGAGACTTGTCAGCGATATCCTGTGCTTGGAAGGCGACCTTCTCCAGCAGATATCGCGGTGGAATCAGACCGTCACGCAGGCCGAGCTGCATATCCGCGACGATCTGTTCGAAGATATGCGGGAGCTGGCGCAGGCGCGAGAGATAGTTTTCATAATCCTTCACCGAGCGAAAGGGCGTTGTGGAGGGCAGAGCTGCATAGGTCAGATGGATTCCGTTCATCTGGTCGACAGGCATTTCCCAGTCTTTGAATCGGGATGATTCGATCTGCTCGCGCAAGCTGCGTACCAGGAGAATCTTATTCAACTGTTCCTGCTCTGGGAAACCGGTGGTGTCGATAGAGTCGATGCTCCGGAGCGTCTGTTTCGCATGCTCCAGGTCCTCGGCGAAGAATTTGGCCGAATAATCACTCACCCTGTCGTTGAAACGGTTGTCGCCGATATAGGTTGCCATCTCAGGGTGAACTTTAAGCTGATATTCCCACTCTTGCTCGAGCGCCGCACTCAGTTGAGCGCGACGCATCTCTAGCGCAGTTTCCGCCCCTGTCCTTGGAATGGCAATCGTTACCAATGGAATTGCAAGAAGCACTATAGGAACCCACCTCATAATGGAAGTAGATTATCACAGACCACGACTCCAAACGAGTAGCTATACCTCAGAGCACGCGGACAAAGTCAGAGCCCGCTTGATCGAAGGGGAGAAAAGAGCCTCCCTTCCTGAATATACCGTATGACAAGGCCTTTCAGAGTCTGTATCTGGGCTACATCGCTGGCATCACCGCCTTCGGCCTCGCGGGTGGCCACACATCGCTTCCTTGAAGCTGTGAAAAAAATAAACAATCTCACGCACGGACGCCAAGGCGCAGAGACACGCAAAGAACAACTCTTTTGTTTTCTCTGCGCCTTCTACGACCTTGTCCCGCCTCGCGGGATGAAATGCTTTTGCTCATCCCGGGATAATTTCACAGCTTCCTTGGGATCTATGCGATTCGATTCCCAGCCTGCGGCATGCTGACGCGCGACGTGTTACAATACCTGACAGCGAAGGGAGCGACGGTCATGTCGAAGAATGAAGCACAAGTTCTTGAAAAAGCGTTGGCGTTGCCGCCCGACGAGCGAGCAGAGCTGGCAGACCGGCTCCTTATAAGCCTTGACACGGAGCGCCAACGCAAAATCGGCGAATTGTGGGCTGAGGAAGCGGAAGACCGGATTGACGCATTTGAGCGAGGCGAGATAAGAGCCGTCTCGGCGAAAGAGGCTTTTGAAACGAACAAAGGCGCGAAGCCGTGACCGTCAAGTTTCTGGCACCTGCCCGGTCCGAACTAACTGAGGCCATCGACTATTACGATTCGCAAGAACCCGGTCTCGGTGCGCAATTCGCCGAGGAAGTAAAACGAACTCTCGAAAGAATCCTTCAATACCCCGAAGCCTGGGCGCCCCTCTCCAAGAGAACCCGCCGCTGCAGAACGAACAGGTTCCCCTACGGAATCATCTATCAGATGAGAGGTGACGTTCTGCTCGTCGTTGCATTGATGCACCTTCATCGTGAGCCTACAACATGGAGAGGACGGCTAGAGGCAGGCAGCGAATAGCAGCTATCACAGAGTTGTCCGCGTGCTGGACCGTTCTGCCCTGGAGCCCATCCAAAGCCAGGATTTTCTAACCATCGGCGTCTCCCATTTGAACAACTGAATTCCCGCCCTTCGGCAAGCTCAGGACAAGCTTTTCGCGGGAATGACTGCGGCTTGCAACGCCCAGGTCTCGCAAATGACACGGGTACCGCCGCCGCGTTCATGGTTGCCTTCGAGTAAATATTGTGGTTTATAATGTGTGAAATCGCCATGCGACTCCCCAAAGCGAAGTGGCCCCTCTTTATAGGTCTTGCCCTGTGCATCCTTCTGGCGGGTGGCGCAGACATGCATGATTTCCGCATGTCTGCGATCTCCCGAAGGGACGGTTCCGCGGATCTACTCTAGCGGCTGAGCTGGAAACGAAGCAACTCGACTCGCCATTCGGCTCGCCGATCACAGACATCAGATGTCTGCGCCACCTGGTGTGCCGAACATGTTCGACGGCGGGTACCCACGGTCACGGCTCTCCTGACCGTCAGCTTTTCCTGCGTTTACGAAGCCACGGTTAATTCAAAACTACGAATTAATCGTGGCTACCGCCGACCACCCCTTGATGCCCTCCTGAGCCAGCGGACCACCCCCCACCCCCTCCTGAACCAGGAGGGGAGCTTGACAAACTCCAACCAATCGGCTACAGTGCTAGCGTATGGCTGGAGACGCGCTAGGTGGTAGGTGGCAGACGGTATGTGGTAGGCCGCAGGTGGCAGATGGGGAAGAGCAGGTTCCAGGGGTCAGGATTCAGGATTCAGGAGTCAGGAGTCAGAATGAAGGGCATCCGCTTTCCGTCTTCTGCCTTCTGCTTACTGCTGACTGCCTACTGTATTTAGGGAAGGAGGAAAAAGTAACTTTAAAAAAGAACGAGCAATGCGGGAATGTCTATGAAAACAAAGGACCGCTGTGAAAAAGGTGAGGCCAAAGCGGGAATGTTTATGAAAATAAAGGTAGTTATCCGTTCAAAGCGGGAATGTATATGAAAACAGGCAGGTTAACTTGTTCATTCGAGATCACGGAGGCCACGCGCAACGCCCTCAGCGCGGCGATCAGAGATCTTTGGACAACTTCACAAATCGGCGTGAGCTGGGTGGCGAGGCACGAGGGAGATGCCGATTACTATCAACTCGATGGATTGGCTCCACTCACCGTCGCTACCAAGGGACCGATTCTCCTGCTGGCAAACTCCGGCGAAACGCTGAAATCACTCCTGGGCCGAGCGCCGCTCGGCCCTACGGCGAATTCTCAGGAGGCGGAGGTGGGTCCGAACGTGGTTTACGCCGCGGGCTTTCGCCATTCTGCTGAGCGCCACAACATCGTGAAGATGATGCGGCTGATTGAAATGCCGCTGCCACAACAGTACGGAGGCATGGCGGGCGAGGAGGGGCGCACGCCATCGTTCTTTTCCGAGAACCTCGCGAGCCTTAGTCAGTCGCTGGAGAGCGTAGAGTCAGAGTCGCGCGTAGTGGAAGACCGCGGCCCACAGTTGCACCAGACGGTCACTTATCGGTTGAAGAAATGAGCCGTTCAGTGAGGAGAATGCTTTCGTGGATTGGCGAAGAGAGCGCCCGGCTGAAGCCGGCCTCTACGACGAACGCTTCGTGGTCGCTGTGAGGAAAGTAAGTGAACCGTCATCTCCCACGGCTTCCAGTGTGCTGCCCTTGCATCATACAGTTGCGAAGTTCAGGCTTCCCTTCAAATGCGAATTGTGGGAGTATTTAGGTTCGCAACGTGAATCTCCTGTCCCCTCCCAAACTTGAGTGGGCGTTTCAAAACCGAAGGGACGACGGGGAATTGATACTTGGCCTCTGTCAATAGCCTGATAATCAAAGAAGTGTTCGACTTGGTGCGTGCTGACCTCCAGAAGGTGGAAGAGGAGTTTCGCCTGCAGAGCATCTCCAGCGTTCAGCCCATCACCGAGATCGGCCAATACCTGCGAGGCAGCGGGGGCAAAAGACTGCGTCCTGCCCTGGTGCTGCTCTCCTCCAAACTGTGTGGTTTTGAGGGGCCGGCTGCGATTCGGCTCGGAACCGTGGTCGAACTCATCCACACCGCCACGCTCGTTCATGACGACGTGATTGACGAGGCGGACACACGCCGGGGACGACCTTCCACAAATTCCCGATGGGGCAACCACTTGAGTGTGCTGGCCGGGGATTGGCTTTACATGCAGGCCTTTAACATTGCCCTGGCGGAGCGCAACTTCAAGATCCTTGACCTCTGCATCGCATTAACCCAGGCCATGGTCGAGGGCGAGTTGCTGCAACTCGCCTGGCAGAGAAGGATCGACGTCCCCGAAGACGTCTATTTCGAGTTGACTTATCGCAAGACTGCTTGCCTGTTTTCCGTTTCCCTCCGATTGGGTGCGGTGCTGGCAGGAAGGAGCGAGGAGGAGGAAAGACAGTTAGGTGCCTATGGCCACAATTTTGGCTTGTCCTTCCAGCTTATCGATGACGTACTCGATTTTACTTCCTCCGAGGAGATATTAGGAAAGCCTATCGGCAATGACCTTCGCGAAGGCAAGGTCACGTTACCGCTGATCTATCTCCTGCAACGCTGTGGACGCGAGGAGGCTCAGAAAGTAAGGTCTGTGCTCGAAGATGGCGGCTTCAACTCGGCAGGATTTAGTGAGATTCTGGACCTGATCGACCGGTATAACACCTTGCAGGCCGCGAGAGAAAAGGCCCAGGAATTTGCTCAGAAGGCCAAGCGCTGTCTGGAGGCGTTCCCGGACACGCCTTACAAGGATGCCCTGCGATCCCTGCCTGATTTCATGCTGGATCGCGAGTTCTAAGAACACCTTCTTACCCCGGCATGAAGCACCGCCGCGAAACCGAAATCAAGTTGCTGGCCTGTGACCGCAAGCAGTTGGGGAAACGCCTGTCTCATCTGGGCTTCAAGGTTTTGAAGGCACGGCACTTTGAGAGCAATTACCTTTTCGACTTCCCCGATCTTCGGCTTCGCAGGTCTCGGTGTCTTCTCCGATTGCGTTTCGCTCACGGCGAAGACCGCTTGACGTTCAAGGGGCCATCGCTCCGCCAGCGTTGGTACGAAACCAGACGCGAAATCGAAACCCGAGTCGAAGATGGAGTGCTCCTTCGCGAGGTTCTGAAGAACCTGGGGTTGAAGCAAGTGTTCATTTATGAAAAGTACCGGATCATCTATGCCGAAGGTAACAAAGCAGACTTGCATGGACTGCCCCAGGTAGCGTACGACGAGACGCCCATAGGCAATTACCTCGAGCTTGAAGGGCCGGAGAAATGGATCGATGAGGTTGCGACCCGGCTGGGGTATTCGCGCCAGGATTACATCACCAGCAGCTATTTGGCTCTTTACTGTCAGAAGTGCCAGGAAGAAGGCAAGACCCCAGGTAATATGGTTTTCAAGGGGCGCAAATCGCGGTAGTGTCCTAATATGTGATGTAGGGCCGGGGCTTGCCCTGCACCATACGGTACAGGGCTTGCCCCGGCCAGGCCGCCCCGTCCCGCCTTGCGGGAGAGGCGGCCCTACAGTCGAATTGGGACACTACCCAAATCGCGGTTGGGTTTCGTTGCCACCTGAGTTATAATAGGTTTGATTGGTGCGCCGCTGACATTGGGTGGGCGGGCGAGGAGGATGTGTTATGGAGGGTTTGTTTCAGCCAACCCATTTGATTTTCATATTGCTAATTGTGTTGATCCTGTTTGGACCAGGAAAGTTGCCGGAACTCGGAAAGGGCTTGGGGAAGGGAATTCGCGAGTTCAAGGATGCCATCAAAGGCGGCATGGAGGGGAGCTCGGAAAAGAAAGAGGAAGAGAAGAAGCCCTAAGCCGTCCTCCACATTTCCACTCTTGCGAAGATCTTTCTCTGCTCCTGTCCTTCATTGTTCAACGGCAAGCTCAGCAAAAGTGAGAATCCCAAAGGGTCGTGAGGAAATTCCTATCCCTCTTGCTGTCCGTGCAAGGTGGAAGATTGAGTTCGTCGGACGCCAGTCCAACCCGGCCCGTCCCTTCACACTCGTTGACGGGAATTTTCTTGCTGTGCTATAAGAGACAAGACTCAGCGAGTGAAGAGACCAGAGTTTTTCACGGATTGCATAATCCTCGGTAGCTCAATGGTAGAGCGTTCGGCTGTTAACCGAAGGGTTCCAGGTTCGAGTCCTGGCCGAGGAGCCAACTTTCTTCACACTGGCTGTTAATTCGTCAGCCGACGAATTCCAGGTTCGAGTCCTGGCCGAGGAGCCAAACCTTATTCAGTCACACTGGCTTTGCCGACCGTGGGGAGAATCTCACTTCAGAGGCATCGGAAAGCAGGATTTTCACCGAAGCAATACTCTGACCGACGGCAGGCGGTGGTCAAGGTGCGTGCTTCTTCCCGGGCGACTGATCCTGAACCACCGCGAAGGTCGCCAGAGAGGTCACGAACTTCTTTATGCCTACGCTGTGGAAGTACACCGTCGTCTGGTCGCGGTCGCTTTCGAGGACCGCGCCCCAACCGTACCTGAAATGGCGGACAGACTGGCCGGATTTTAATTTCATAGGCTCCTCTCTCCACCTGGTTATCTAATCTCATCCCTGGTACTGCTGCCTGCCAGGGCGGCGCAAATCCGCCTAACGCCCAGCGCTACCTCGGGGACTGGGCGTTCCGAAAGTCGTCGCGGCCTAGGCCGATCTAAACGCATCTGCGTGGCACTACAGTACCCTAATAATCGCGCCTGCGGTATGAGCCATCCCGGCCGCCACCACCGCGTGGTCGCGAGAAGTCCGTGCGCTGGGGGCGAGCTTCGTTGACGGTCAAAGGACGGCCCTCGAGGGCCTGTCCGTTCAAGCCGGTGATCGCCTTTTGAAGGTCCTGGCCTTCGGCGAGCTCAACAAATCCGAATCCTCGCGGGGCGCCTGACAGCTTGTCGCGAATCACCACTGCCGAAGCCACTTGATAGCCCGCATTGGTCACAAAATCGGTGAGACTACCGTCGGTGGCGCTGTGGGGAAGATTACCTACGAAAAGTTTTGTTGCCATCTGTTCCTCCAAGTTGGGGCGGCCCTTGGGGTCCGCCCGGTTAACCTACACTGATTGATGAGACGGGGCCAGCCCCACTGCCAAAAGTCTTTCGGCACAGCAAGCGCCGATCGGGGTCAACCCATCTACAGCGTGCGTTCAACAGTTGTCAGCCACGCTGCCACAAGTGTTTCGGCCCGCCGACCGACGATAGGAAGCTGTCCTCTTTCTTCTTTGCCTGCGGCTTACGCGGGTAGTGCCGTTCCAGGTATTCCCGGATGTCAGGCTCCCCGATACTCAGGCGGGCCTCAGTGCGAGATTCGAGCGTTTCTCCCCCTAGTTCCTTCGCCAACCGCGCAAAGCATATGCCTGGGCCATCCTGGAGTTTCAGGCAATCCGGGCGAAACGCTTCGAATTGAACGTTGACCGTGAAATCGCGTGCCTCATGGGGCGTGTCAATCACGTGAAAAGTATAGATTCGAGAACTGGCTGCACTGTCGAAACCGACATATTGGATATACATTTCAGAATCCTCATATTGGCCCTGCGAGCGCTGGTCATACTTAACACCGCTGGCAGCGCCGATCCGCTCAGCCGTCAACGGCAAGATGCTGGCTCTTCTTCTCCGGGACCCAGCACTGGTCGTGTTTGATTTTTTGTTTCCAGGGCCTTTCGCGCTTCTCGAGTTTGCTTCTGCCGGAGAATCTTTTGCCGGCGTTCCCGGCCAAACCTGGATTTGTCACCATTTCTTTCCGACATGATTCCCTCCCTTGCGAGCCCTCTGCTTTGGTCTCAGACGCGTAACCCAATAATGTCGTTTCGTCTTCGCCGGACTGGAGAGCGGACTTGGCCGCTCCCACCGATCCAGGGGCCTCGTTGTTTCAGGCGGCTGCGCGAGCGACGATCGTGTGGAAGGTCGAGTTGGCAACCTCATAAGTTTGAATATGAAGAGCCCCTTCAAGCACTTTTGCCAAAGCCTTCAGCACTTCCGGATAGGTTGCGCGGTTATATGCTTCCGCGTCCTCTTTCCGATCCCACAAACTGATTGCAACGCCTCCCCCTCCCTCGGAGGCTATCAAGGTGATTTCGCCTTGAAAACCTTTCTGCTTTCGAAGCACTGGAATGATTTCCTTCTCCATCGTCCGGCTAAACTCCCCGACGCTATTCGGCTTCAAATGCAGGGATATATGTCGAGCGAACATGGCAACCTCCCTGGTTGTCTTCTAAGAGGTAAGGCCGCAGATAACCCGACTTAGTTCAGGAGACCTGGAGAGTGTCTAAGAGAGGCTCATCTCATTAACCATTCTGATTGAATTAACTTTACTTGTCAAGTTCATTATGCGAGATTCTAATTTGAGAGGGTTAGGTGAACTAGGTACAGTTAATCTTGGGGGAGGATCCCATGGACCTACCTTTAGTTATCAGGCAACGACTCGAACAACTGGGACGTGAACAAAGAGACTTGGCGGTTGCTGCTCAGGTCACGGAGTCCTACATATCGCAGTTGCTTACCCGGAGGAAAGCGCCACCCGCACCTGAGCGGACAGATATCTATGGGAAGATTGAGGAGTTCTTGAAGTTCCGAAAAGGGGAGCTCACAAAGCTGGCTGAGCAACAGCGCCACGAAGCACTCAAACGAAAATTGGCAGACCCACCCGCGCCGTTGTTTAAGGAGGTTCGAGAGTTGGTGCTTAGAAAGTGCAAACCGGACAAACAGAAACAAATAGCGGCGATTTTCGAAAAGCAGCCCTTCGGTGAACTCGAACTCCTGGTCACGCAGAAGCTTTTGGATGTGGTCAAGAAAGTCGCCAGACAAGAACTGGAAAGTGAAAACTGGCTCCGCTTGGTGGCCAAGCTCAGCCACCGGAGCTACGAAGAGATGCGGGTGGGGATTCTCGAGTTCCTGGATACCGACATCTTCAATGTGTCGATTGAGAACTGCGTCTCCTTTTTGGATCCGCTGATCGAATTCTGGGATATCGACCTTGCGACTTTCGGTTTGGAAATCGTGTTAAACCGCAGAGTGGCCCCTGGGCACCCTAAGAAGTTTGAGTTCGTGGAAAAGGATATCGAACCGCCCATGGAGGACGAGCCGGGACTCAGAGAATTCCTTCAGGATGATTCTCTCAGCGGCGGCGCCACCCAGGATGAAATCGCCTTTCTAAAGAAGCTGCGATTCAAGGAGAGGCGGCCTACCGCACTCTATTATTACCGGGAGTTGCAAAACCTAAGAGACCCTCTTCATTTCCGCGCCGCGAAAGCCGCTTAGGACATATACGCCCCCCCGCGAAGATTCTCGTGCGACGTACTGGAGACAATGTTCATGCGGCTCAAGCGAAAGGGTGAGATTCTCTCCGCCAATTGTGCTGACTCCCGAAAAGTCGGGCTTGTCCGATTCAGAGCCCTGGGAGAAAGGCTGGGAGACTTTAGCAGATACCAGACGGCGGCATGAGTGTCCAGGACCGCAGCCACTAGAAAGACTCCCTGGGAAACGTACTCCACATTTCACGACGTGCGTCGGCGATATCCTTTTCGCTGATTTCGACACCGAGGTCCGCCCATAGCCCATGCAGGCTTTGCAGCGGCTGCTTCGCGCCCTTTTTCTCTTGCAAGAACTCAACGAAGTCCAGGACTTCCTTTTTCTGGTCGGGAGGCAAGCCCCGTAGCTTCTCGATGACCAATTCTTCGATGCTCATCGTAACCCTTATTCCAATCCGCTCTTGCTTGTCTAAAGTTTACCACAAGGCCGCTTGCAGAGCGCCGATTCCCGGCTTTCGGAGCTTCCGATCACGGACCGCCGCTCGGCGCTCCCCGCCCTGCGGGGCAGGCTCCGCGCGTCGCTTCGATTGACCTCCTGGATGCATGTATGACATCATACGACATATGAAGCGGACTACCCTCTTTCTCGAAGAAGGCACGGATCGGGAGCTGCACCTTCTGGCCCAGCGAGAAAAGCTCCCGGTTGCGGCCTTGGTCCGCGATGCCTTGGGGCGCTACCTTGACGAGGCCAAGCGCGGCAGAGGACTGAGACTGCGGTTCCTGGCGGCCGGGCGAAGCGGTCATCACGACACCGCCGAGCGCGTCGAAGAGCTTCTTTGGGGCGACCTCCAACCACACTCCTCGGGTCCTCGGGGGCGAACGCGAGTACGTGGGAGGACGTAGTGCCGCTTCTTCTCGACACGGGGGCTCTCTATGCTCTCGCCGACGCCGACGATGACTGGCATATTCGCGTCCGCGATTTCTTGAAGGCAGAGCGTCAATCGCTGCTGGTGGCCGTCACGGTGATCCCCGAAGCCGCCTACCTGATGCGGAAGCGGCTGGGCGCCGCAGTCGAAACGCGATTTGCCGAGTCTCTGGCCGCCAGCGAAATCGCCGTTGAGAATCTCACCCAGCGAGACATCGTACGTTGCGCGGAACTCCTTCACATCTACGACTTCCTGGGATTTGTGGATGCCTCGATAGTGGCCATTGCGGAGAGGCTGAAACTTCGGGCCCTGGTCACCACCGACCGCCGGGATTTCGCCCGGGTGCGCCCAACTCATGTCGCCGCCTTCCAACTCCTCCCGTGATCGTCGTCTGAACCAATGAGGTTCGGCGGTGGGCGCGACAGGTCCGCGCTACTCGTTTCCTCCACCTTCAAAATCCTGTTCTTTTGCCAGTTTTCTGGCGTATTTTATAAACGCATCACCTCACTTTCTTTCAAGGAGCGAGATGGCGATGAAAGCGTTGTTCTTTGAAGGCATTCATGAAGATGCAGTCGCAACATTCTCCCGTGCTGGCTATGATGTCAGGACCCTGCCCGGAAGCCCGGATGCCGCCCTACTCGTTCAGGAAATCCGAAATGTTACCGTGCTCGGCATCCGGTCCAAGACAAGAATCACCAAGTCTGTTCTTGAATCTGCTCCTGAACTACTTGTGGTAGGCGCCTATTGTATCGGAGTCGAGCAAATTGACTGCGCCAGTTGCACCGAACAGGGCATCGCAGTGTTCAATGATCCCCACAGCAACACCCGTTCCGTGGCAGAGCTCGCCTTGGGGGAAATCATCATGTTGGTGCGGCGGGTCTTTCACACCAGCTTCGCTCTCCACCGCGGCGCTTGGCACAAAAGCGCGAAAGGTTGCCATGAAGTTCGTGGCTTGACACTCGGCATCGTGGGCTACGGTAAGATTGGCTCTCAACTTTCTGAATTGGCAGAGGCTATTGGGATGAAAGTGGTCTTCTGCGATGTGGCGGAGGTCCTGGCACGAGGGAACGCAAAGAACTGCACGTTTTCGGAGCTAGTTCAAACAGCGGATGTGGTTTCCCTTCACGTTGACGGCAAACCCCAAAACAGGAATTTCTTCGGCGAAGAAGAGTTTCGGATGATGAAAAGGGGATCGGTTTTTCTCAACTTGAGTCGAGGTTTCGTGGTTAATCATGAAGCGCTGGCAGAAAACCTGAAGAGCGGTAAGCTGAGCGGGGCGGCCATTGATGTTTTCCCCGAAGAGCCGGGCAGCGGGGGACTGTTTTCCAACTCACTCCAGAACCTTCCCAACGTCATTCTGACGCCGCACATCGGAGGAAGCACCGAAGAAGCTCAGCAAAGCATTGGACAATTCGTTTCGGCGCAGATGTGCCGCTACTTACAAAACGGCGACACCAGGCTCAGCGTGAATCTGCCCCACTGCCAACTCGAGAGCGCCCCCCGGAATCACAGGCTGGTACACATTCATAGGAACATTCCCGGAATGTTGCTGGCCATAAACCGGGTGTTCGCGGAACGAGGCATCAACGTGGAACGACAAGTCTATGACACCAAGGGGACGGTCGGGTATGCCATCCTGGACATCAATCATGAGTGGGACGACGGTCTCATCGCCGCGCTCAAAGCCATACCTAGCACCATCAGATTCAGAGTTCTTTAACCCGAATCCGTAAGTTGGACGACGTTCCTAACTTCATGGAATGGAGAAACCCCTCACCCGCCCTCCTCCGTCGGGCACCCTCTCCCCGGGGCGAGGGCTGTCATCCCTGGGGCGCGTCGAAGTTAGGAAAACCACCCTCTCCCGAGGGGAGAGGGTGGGCCGCTGCCGGCGCTTTCACCAGCCGGAGCCCCGCACCGTCCGGTGCAGGGCGGAGCGGTCCGGGTGAGGGGTTAGTTGGGCGGGCCTCGGAGCCTGGATTGAAGCAATTGTCAGGCGCGCTCTTCTGTTGCTGCGCAGGTTTGGTGGAAGCGACTTCAATCTAACGTGCTGGGACGGAACAGGGCCCCTCAATTTGCGAACTCGGGATAAAGCGGCCGGAAGATTGGAAGTGGTCGAGCGTTCGTGAATACGCTTTCCCGGCAGTGCCGGAGGCGCAGCTGGTGCTTTCCTGCCGCCAAATCCCTCCCAATGTTCCCAGGCTCATCGCTAGGTGCGGCTCGAAAGCGTCAGGCTTCTGCTTCGCCAGCCGCTCGCGGATAGCCACCGCCCGCTCCGCCGCGCCCAGCGCCTCCTTCCACCGCCCCAGAGCGCCCTGGGTGCCGTGGGCCTTTCCCGGCTCGCCACGCGTGCGCCACCCGGCCTCCCTGTGCTATGCTCTTGGGGAAATGGACGCCAAAAACAAGCTCTATTTCGGCGTCAACCTCAAGGTCCTCCGCGATTATATAGCAGACGCGAGCGTTGACCTTATCTATCTCGGTCCGCCGTTCAACTCCAGCGCCACCTACAACGTGCTCTTCAACGAAAACAGCGGCGAAAAATCCGCCGCGCGCTGTAGGCCTAGCGCGATGCATCTGAGGGGGAAGCAATGTGGGAAGTCCGTATCAGTCACCCGGGGCTGCACAAGTTCCGCGTGGTCAAAGGCGTAACTAAGCAGGAGGCCGACCTAAAGGCCGCTTTGCAGGTAAAGGTCTGGAATGAACAATGGGAGCATGTGCAGTTAGCAAGAGCTCGGCAGCGGGGGCGTGAGCAGGCCGCGCATAACAAAGAGCTCAAGAAGCTTTTGGTGGAGGAGCAAACCAAGGAAGCCGAAGAAGCGATCAGTGCTGTCGAGAACCTCCTACGAAATGGTGTGGCAAGGGACTGTCGTGTTGAATGGTCCAACCTTAAGGATCACTCCGACTACCCCGAGCCCAAGCCTGCGAAACCACAGCCGCTCCGAGCGCCGTCTGAGCCCCTTCGCCTCGCATTCGCGCCCAAACTCAATTGGTTTACAGGCCTGATTTCCCCCATCCGCGAAAAGCGTTTGGCTGAGGCAGACCAGCGCTTCCGGGCCGCCCACTCCGCGTGGCGGGCGGAAAAGGCGAAAACGGAGGAATCTAACAGAAGGAGCTTGGACCAGTACGAGCATCAACTGGCCGACTGGGAAACAAGGAAGGCAACTTGGTTGGAAGAACAGCGGAAACGCAATTCGTCCATGGACGAAAAGCAGGCTTCGTACTTGCGTAGTGACCCACGTGCCATCGAGGACTACTGTGAGATGGTACTCAATGCCTCCGAGTACCCCGCGGAATTTCCGTCGGCATTCGAGTTAGACTACATCGCTGAGACGCGAATGCTGGTGGTGGACTATTCGCTTCCAACCATCCAAGCTCTGCCCAGCGCTAAGGCGTACAGATACATTGCCACTAGGGACGAGATCCAGCCTGTGGCCGTTGCGGAGTCGTGGCTGAACAGGACCTATGATTCGGTTTGTATCAAATTTCGCTCAGAACGCTACATGAGCTCTTGCAATCGGACGCAGCCAACGCCCTTGACGCCGCAGTGTTTAATGGCTGGGTAAACTCGATCGACAACGCCACAGGGAAAGAGGTCAACGCCTGTGTGCTCACGATTCAGGCGAACAAAGCGGAGTTCCTCGAAATAAATCTGGCCCAAGTTGAGCCGAAGGCCTGTTTCAGAAAGCTAAAGGGCATTTCGGCTGCAAAGCTGACGGCACTATCACCGGTCAGGCCGATCCTCCAGCTCAACAAGGAGGATAAACGGTTTATCCAGCCATACAACGTCGTAGAAACACTCGACAGTTCCTCGAACCTCGCAGCCATGGATTGGGAAGACTTCGAGCACCTCATTCGTGAGGTTTTCGAGAAGGAGTTTAGCACCGAGGGCGGGGAGGTGAAAATCACGCAAGCGAGCAGGGACGGCGGGGTCGACGCGGTGGTGTTCGACCCTGACCCAATAAGAGGCGGGAAAATCATCATACAGGCAAAACGGTACACTAATACCGTAGGCGTGTCAGCCGTGCGAGACTTATTTGGAACAATTCACAACGAAGGTGCGAACAAAGGGATTCTAGTAACTACCGCCGACTATGGTCCTGACGCGTACGAATTCGCGAGAGGGAAACCGATCACGCTGCTCAGCGGCAGCGAACTCCTTTACCTGCTGCAGAAGCACGGTCATAAGGCGCGCATCGACTTAGCAGAGGCGCGATTCCTTGCAGCGGAGCGGGAAAAGACCGAGGGGAAAACGCCAAGCGGGTAGCCACACCCGGAGCGCGGAGAGGGGACTCATATGCTAAATCCGCAGCACCTGGAACGCCTGGTTCTCGAAGGCGTTGCGAAGGGCAGCCGGGATTCGTGGGTGCCGTTTTCAATCGGGGCGCTGAAAAACCGGCTCATCGAATCAGACAGACAGGCCACCGATGTCTCTTCCACCGAAATTGTTGAAACGGTGATCGCTCTTGAGGCGGGAAATCTAATATCAATTCAAAAGCGGCAGGGGTCGCCGCCGATCGTGGTTCCATATGACCGCGCTTCATGCCAAGGTGAATCCTACATTTCGGCATTCTTCTACAGGGGTTCCTTTGAACTCCGGCTAGCCCACGACGGCCGCAAGAAGCTGGCACAGATCGAGGTAATGGTTGCTGACACCCTGGGGGAACCCGACGAGTTTGACGACCGGCTGCCGCTGTACAGGCGAAAGATGTTTGATGCTGACGTAAGGAAATTTGCCGCCGACGCGATGAACCATAGCCAGCCTCTGGGCCTTTTAATCATTGACCCTGACCGCTTCAAGGAAGTCAACGACCGATACGGGCACCCCGTCGGCGACAGAGTGTTGCTCGCACTGTCAAACTTGGTTGCCGCCCGGGTGAACGCGAAGGGGAAAGCCTATCGATACGGCGGAGATGAGATTGCTGTGCTGTTGCGAAATTACACCGCGGAAGAGGCCACAGTCCTTGCAGAGATCGTGAGAAAGGACATCGAGAGTGCCCACCTCTCCGACGAGAAGGTGAGAATGACGGCGAGCTTTGGGGTAGCCGCACTGCCCGAACACGCCACCGATGCTCAGGGATTGCTCGACCGCGCAGACAAGGCTCTGTACCAAGCAAAGGCTCTCGGGCGTAACCTCGTGCGGATAAGCGGAGAACCCGACTCTGTCCCGCAGCCCCCTCGCAAGGTGGAGCGAAGGCAGCCAAGTCCAAACGCGCTGACGGACGACGAGCGCGAGGAGATCCGGGCCGACCATTTCTCTGGGGTATCTCCCCGGTGCCCAAAGGACGGCACCCTGCTCCGCCTAGTCCTCGACGCCCTCGAGGTTGGATCTACAACGCCGCACTTTCTCTTCTCATGCCCACAGTGTGGCCTATTTCTGGACCTGCCACCGCAGGCCTGAGCGCCGCACTAGCTCGTCCAGACCATCGTTGGTCTTTGGTTTCTTCCACCGCGGATCTTCGCCCCGCCGTGCAGGTGCGCACCCTGAGCCCCTTTCCCTCGGCCCCTCGCGCCCCTCCAAACCCAAGGGCCTTCCACAACGGTGCGGCGGCTCCGCAAAGCTGCTGCGACCCCGCGATGCTGACTGCGAAGAGCGGACGTACGTCTAATGCTCGGAAGAAGTGTTTGCGACTTTGCCATGGGGGCGATTTTGAGCGGTTGCTCGCGCCGAGCGGCTCTCGTCCGTTCCAGGTTCGCCTGTGCTTTCCCGCGGCCGGCAGAGGGCTTGGCCCCCTGGCGCCCGCAACAAGAAGCATCGGAAAGTGGCGCGTGGTGGCGCGAGAGGCGCCGCTAGTAGGCTATGTATGTCGGCTATTATCAAGCGGGCAAGCCGCTAAGTGTGCCAAAATGCCACACTCATGCGCTCGCCTCCAACCCCCCGCCATTCTTCTAACCTATTGAAAACAAATGGGAATAGGATGTCGCCGGCGCGGAGCACTTCAAAAAAACGTGATGCATGGCGCAAATGGAAATCACTCCCCTGGAAGGCGACAATGTATTTTCTGGCGGCCGCAACTTCTACCCCGAGTTGCCTCAAGCCAACATTGTTGCATTGTTCTATACTGCCTATGAGGTTGCAAGCGGAGGCTGGCGGCTTTAGTTGTTCTCCTACTCACTGGCGCAGCGCTCTTGCTCGCGACGCTATCTTGCGGTGGGGGAGGAGGCACAGGGAGCGGCCCGCCGCCTCCCTCGCCGGTGGCGTTCGCTATCACCGTTCAGGCGAGCGGCGCGGGAGTCAGCACGCCCAACAACATTGGGTCGCTGACCATTACAGTGAACTGATTCTCGACATGCTCGTTGAGCGGGGGGAAAAAACATGGCAAAAAAAGAATTTTTCTCTTGCGGCTAGAATTAGTACAGATAATCCCACAGCAATTAATATAGTTCTAAGGAAGGCCGTTCCTCAGGGTGTCATCGAAGAGACAGCAGACCATGAATTTCTCGTTAAGGCAGAGTTTATCGGAGAGAATGCGCGGGACCTTAATCGCTCCTTGCTATCGGAGTTGCGCAGGGTAGAGAAGAAAACCAGGCTGCGCGCGGAATGGACCTCAGGCAATACAACTGAAAGATTTTTTGATTACGTACCAAAAGCTAAGACAACGGCGAAATAAAGCCGGCAGCCGTGCGTGCCATCGCCGCACGCCGGAATGCGCAGAACCAGCAGGTCCAGCTTGCCAAGCAACCGCCATAAAGAACCGCAGAGTAATGCGCTACCTCACATAATTAAACGCTACCCGCTCAGGGTCACCCCATACACCGTCGGCTGCCAGCGGTTGTTAGACCCCACGCTTCGAGAGCGCCATGGGCTGGTTGAAACGCTCAGCCAACGGACAGTTCTTCGGCTTGGTAGCGTTCCACGCGGATCTTGAATTCTTGAGGGCTGAAAACACCAGCGAATGCGTAAGGGGGGCGGCAGGTAGATGATGGCATGGCCGGCCGCGGCGGGTTGGGGAAGAAAGACCCAGGCAGTGAGCAGAATCCGCCGCTTCTGCCGCACCAGCTATAAAAGTCAAGTTTCAGCGAATTTGGCCGATTATCTACCTGTGGTGTGTGACAATCCCCCGCGGTAGTTCCAAGAGGTTGGCCGGGCTGCCTTGTCCAGGGGATGTACTGGGCCACTCAAGGGGTGAGGGGTGGAAGTGTGATTTGCGGCCGAAAAATCCTCCGATAGGCATTCCGAATTTAGGGGTGCCCTGCGAGGATGATTGGCGGCACGCCGAAAAAAGCCCCTCCGCAGGTCGATTCCAAGGCAAGCTCCTTATGCCAGGGATGCGCGCGATGGGAGAAGAGGCTCTGTCATGACGATCTTAATTGCCGATGACGATCGTGGCTTGGTGCTTCTCTTGTCGAGGCATTTGATCAAGAGAGGATTTGAGGTCGCCGGCGCTTATGATGCAATGCAGGCTTCCGTTATGGCCATGCGAAAACCCATCGACGCGGTGATTCTCGACATCAGCATGCCGGCCGGAACCGGCTACGAGGTGCTGAAACGGATGCGCGCCAATCCGAAAAGTAGCCTAATTCCGGTCATCGTGCTCACCGGCAGCATCCGGCCTGGGGAAGAACAAAAGGTAAAAGCTATGGGCGCCGACGCATTTCTAAAAAAGCCCGTGGACCTGGCACAACTGGATAGCCTCATAGCTGGACTGCTGGGTGTTCCTGAGGACTCTGCCCAGTCGGGAATCCCTGCCAGCAGCCAGTCCGCGCCCGAGAAGACATAAACCTGCTCATAGGTGTAATACAGCGCCCCCCTTGGCCGTAACCAAAAGCAGATTCTTCGCTCCGCTGCGCTCCGCTCAGAATGACATGCCATCCTCAGAATGACATGTCATCCTGATCCCGCCCTGTGGGAGAAGGATCTGCTTTTCTTTGCGCCGGGCGATGGAGTTGGCGCAGAGGGTCAACCCTGCGTCCGAAAAAGCCCAAGGTGGTGATCGTGGGGGACTACTTCAGTCCCAGTTTTTCACTTGCGGCCAGATTTCCTTCAGGGGCTGTTTGAGGCCGCGGCAGTAGAAGACGTCAAAGTGCTCGTACGGCATGGAGTAGGGGTGATAGACGCTGGCGACCCTCTCGACGCTGGCGAAGCGCCGCTCCAGATCCTGCTGCTGCCCTTGCATCACGATCATGCTCTCCCCGGTGTAGTCTCGCGGTCCCCAATAGAAATAATTCTGGTGCCCGCTGATGGCGGGCGGCAGGCCGTATTTCGGACCGAAGAGATCGATGGCGCCGGCCTGACCGTAATTCTGGCCGAAGATCGCGGTCTTGGCGCGAACCTCCGGCGGCAGGCTGCTGTAAACCCGCGCGACCGTGGCCGTCATCTCCTCCCAACCGAACTGGTCGGCGTAGAGCTGCGGCAGCGGGCCCAGCCGGTGAGTCTCAAGCCTGGGCGGCTGGAGATGCAGCGCCTTCGTGTATCGAATGTACATTTCGGGAGGCAGGACCGGAATGACGAGCGGCGAGAACACAGCGCCGGCCCCGA
>JBEKVC010000006.1:0-49814 GCA_049514395.1 Terriglobia bacterium | reverse complement strand
GGCGCAAGGCGGTTGCTTCTGAATCGCGCGTCCCGGTTCCGAGCTACGCAGCCTTGCCGAAAGGACACGGAGATCCGAGCCATCAACTCTTTGATCCAATATCGAAGGCATCCTGCTGTCCCCGACGTGACGGTGTGTAGTGCTTGTTCAATCTCCGGGTGCGTTTCCAGCACTCCGGGTCGATCCTTAGCACGGAGGTCACCTCCGATGCCAAGTTGATGAAGCCACCATGATAGCTGATTTCGCCATAGCGAAACAGCCGGGCCAGCAATGCTAAGGCGTGTTGGGCGAGGGTCGAGTTAACAAAAGGCTCCTGGCGCTCCAGTGCCTCAGCGGAGCTACAGCTCGGTTCCCCATCGGTGTCGAGGTCAGGATCCACGATCTCAGGAAAGAGGTCAGCCGCAGACCTCAGGCGGAGTTTTGCCCTGCGATTGCGCTCATTGAGCGGTTCGCCCAGGATGAACTGCCCGCTGTCTGCATTGTTGCCCAAATCGAGCCAGTACGAAACCGTGCTCCAGTTGCTGACGGCATCGCGAATCGCTGCCCTCGCTGCCCGCGTATCGACACAGCCGATTACAATATGGGCACGCAGGTCATCGCCAGAATAACTGCGCGAGATAAAGGTTCCTGGCTTCAAATGAGCAGGAACCGCCTCCCACTTCAGCCCCCAGAACAGGTTCAAGCGATTCACCAAGACGATTGCCTTGTTGAGACCGACCTCGGACCTCGCAAAAGGCTGGCGAACGCAGTTGGTGGGTGAGATCGAATCGCCGTCCATGACCGTGACATGCAAGCCTCCGGGGTGACCGCGCGCCACAAGCGACTGATGCAGGTACGGGAGCCCCGCAACAACGGCGCTGCCTGTTCCTCCACAGCCCACCACCAGCACGCGGACCTGCCGTTCGAGCAACTCCGGGTGGATGCGGTGAGTCTCCATGGCCAACTCCTCAACACTTGTTTCCGCGTGCGACGAATTCTTGCAGCGTCTCGCCGGCATCGGTCAGGTACTGAACTGGGAACCGCTTCTTGCCAGCGCGGCTTCTCCACAACCCAATGAAGCCTTTAGGGTGCTTGGTAAGCCGCACCGCTCCTGCCGCGTGTGTGAATTCCGATTGAAAATAAGAATCTTGCCAACCGGATATCGAGGAGATGTCGGAAGACTCGGGTACGCGCATGCTGCCGGCACAGACCAAACCTCGACTATCCGTGTTCCAGTATGGAGCGGTCTTCATGGGCGTTTCAGGGCTTGGGCGTGAACTCGTAGCGACAGCTCGCACGAACAGGTCCCTGGCTGCAACTTTGAAGATCAGCGCCGGGTGCGGGAAAACGAGACCGTTAAGCTTCCGCGCTTCTTCATCCGTCCCTCCGAAGAACATGACCCGCCGTCGCGACCTTGACCACCAAACCAGCATGTCTGGAGTGCGCGCCAGGACGTTATCGGGAAGGATTTCCGGCTTGACCTGTGCTCCGAGGCCCTGGGCAAGAGTACGCAGGAAGGCCGTGGTTAGGGTTTCACCGGGGGTGAGATAAGGAATCCCATTCTCACCTTGCTTGACTTGGTGCAGGCTCGCGAAGGCGCCATTGCCTCCATCCCGATAGACAAGGACTGCTTCGGTGAGCCGGAATTCGTGATTGGCTCCGATGTTGACGTAGGCTTTCATGGCTCTTACCTCAAAATGATCGCGTCGAGGCCCCCCAGAGATCCCCGATTGCTCCCCCCGCTCGTAAACGCAACTAAACTCTTCAAAAGGGTGCCGATTTCTACCGGGAGGTAAGCATAGTGATCACGCAGGAAATCTTCGAGGCATTTCTGAGATGCAAAACGAAGTCGTACCTGTATTCTACGGGCGCCGTTGGCACTCGTTCTGACATCGCTGAGTGGGAACGACAGCTAGAGAAAGAATTTAAGGAGAGCTGCGAGAAGCAGCTAAGCTGCACTCTGCTCAGGCATGAGTGGTTCCAAGGAACACCTAATAGGAAAACGCTCCAACAGCAACGTTACCGTTTTATCTTCGATTACCGGGCAGACACGCCAGGAATAAGTGCCTGCCTCCATGGATTAGAGCTGACTCGCCATCGCGCTGACAGTAAGGATTGTCACCCATATAGCCCGATCCGCTTCGTCCCCAATGAGAAGTTGACAGCCTCCCACAAGCTGTTGCTGGGGTTTGATGCTCTTGCAATCTCCCGTGCCTCCGGCAAAATGCCTCGTGTCGGAAAGATCATTCACGGCCGCCGGCGCTTAGCGGTGACCGTGCAATTGGCCCCTCAGATCGATCGGGCGCGAGCGATGCTCCCCCAAATCGCTAACCAGAGCGGAAGCGCAGCTTCTCTACCAGTGGTCCTAAACAAACACTGCGCAGTGTGCGAGTACGAGACACGCTGCCGACAGATCGCCGTTGAAAAGGACGATCTCAGCCTGCTGCCGAATATCGGCGAGAAGGAACGAAGGAAGCAACACGAAAAGGGGATCTTCACAGTCACCCAACTGTCCTATACGTTTCGGCCGCGGAGGCGCTCTGCCTCACTGCCGCCCAAGCATCATCACGCTCTAAAAGCACTCGCGATACGGAAGCAGCAAATTCACCTTCTCGGAACGCCAGCGTTCGAGTTATCACACGTGCCGGTATATATTGACGTGGAAGGCGATCCCGATCGCGATTTCTACTACTTGATCGGATTACGTACCCTAGTCGGTGAATCGATCAAGCAATACTCATTTTGGGCAGATGATCCAGCCGATGAGCGGGACCTCTGGGCGGAATGCCTGCGGCAGCTCAGCACAATCGACAATCCTCGGCTGGTCCATTACGGAAGCTATGAAACCCAGTTCTTGAAGCGAATGGGAGCCCGATATCCGGATATTGGCCAACCGGGTTTCGGCAAGAGGCTAACAGAATCAGCACTCAATCTCTTGCCGATTATTTACACGCACGTGTATTTCCCGACGTACTCCAACAGCCTTAAGGAGATCGCTGGATATCTCGGATTCCGTTGGTCTGTAAGCCCATCCTCCGGCTTGGCGGCCCTCACTTGGAGGTCTCAGTGGGAACGTTCGCGAGCGGCCGGTCTGAAACAAAAGCTGATTATGTACAACGCGGAAGACTGCGAGGGCACACAGAGGGTTGCTGAGGCGATCTCTGCACTCTGCCAGGGCGTCTACCGGGATGGCATACCAGCCGCTGAGCCAGTAAA
Source organism: Terriglobia bacterium (assembly GCA_049514395.1). Classification (GTDB taxonomy): domain Bacteria; phylum Acidobacteriota; class Terriglobia; order UBA7540; family UBA7540; genus CAVROP01. The sequence continues at coordinate 46,619 of JBEKVC010000006.1, read as the reverse complement.
GGTAGATTTCCTGAAACCCGGCTATCCGAAGCTCTTCGGAGTGGTGCAATTTGTCCTGCCTGAATTCGCACAGATCAATCAGGCAGCCTACTGGGACTACCAGAGAAATAAGGTCTACGTAAGATCAAATCAACGCTTGCAGCGCCTTAGTCGGAGGGTCCGCAATGACCAGGCAATTGAGCGGGTACGCCCGAACAAGATCATATATGAGGAGGAATCACCTCGTGCACCTCAATGTAATTGTGCCGCCCCTCTTATCTATAAATGGGGAAGATTTAGCCAGATTGTGTACGACCTCAGGTGGTCATCTGCTGGCGTGAGGCGGTGGGTTGTGCGGTATGTGTACGCACGCTACATCTGCTGGCACTGCAAAGCGACCTACTACGAGTATCTGCGCAAGCCCAAGTATGGCGCTGGCCTCCGTGCGTTTCTCGTTTATCAAAACATCGAAGTACAGATCTCGCAAAGCGCAATAGCTAGCACCATTCGCCAGCTGTTTGCGCTGCCGATGACGCGTGGGGTTATAAACAAGGTCAAAGCTGACGAAGCTTCGCGGTATCGCGGAACGTACAAGGCAATTCTCGAACGCATCTCCACCGGCAGGCTGGTGCATGCGGATGAGACCAGGGTAAAAGTCGACGGGCACGACGCATATGTATGGGTGTTCACTAATCTGGAATACGTGGCATTCGTATTCAGCGAAACTCGAGAGGCCGGGACAGTTCAGGAGATCCTGAAGGATTTTCGGGGTGTGCTCGTTTCTGATTTCTATGCTGGGTACGATTCGGTCGATTGCACGCAGCAAAAGTGTTTGGTCCACCTTATCCGAGATATGAACGATGATCTTTGCAGAGAACCGTTTAATGAAGAGTTTAAGGAGTTGGCGCAGCGGTTCGCGAGCTTGGTCAGACCCATCATCGAATCGGTGGATCGCTTCGGCCTGAAGGCACGCCATTTACGCAAGCACAAAATGTCGGTGGGAAGGTTCTTTAGCACACTCGCTAAGGCGAATTTCCAGACAGAAGTAGCACTTGCCTACCGTAAACGATTCGAAAAGAATAAGGATAAGCTATTCACGTTCCTGGATTACGATGGAGTCCCATGGAACAATAACAACGCCGAACATGCTATCAAGGCATTCGCAGGACTCCGCAATTGTATCCGTGGAGCCAGTTCGGTCCGCGGGATGCAGGACTACCTCATATTATTGAGCATTTGCGAGACATGCAGGTACAAGGGAGTAAGTTTTCTCGAGTTCTTGCGATCCGAAGTCATGGATGTCGACGCATTTGTGTGTCAAGGTTAAGACGCTCATCGCTTTTAGCTGGAAATAACCCATTGATCGTTGCCTGGCATCAGATCGATGAGACGACTTGCTGCGGCAATCGTCTGGCAGGCCACCCCGAACACCTGGAAGGCCCCACGAACGCTCTCGGTATCCGTGGGATCAAAGGGGATGATGATATTAGGTTCTGGTGTCACTTCCATCATTCCCTCGGCCTCTTCATCAAAGCAGGCTGCTATTGCGTCGCCTTCGGCAAACACGGCCAGTAGACAGGGCAGGGCTGGATTGCAGTCCGAGAGCTGTTGGCCGATATCGTCATCAAGCTCGGGTCGCTCCGCTTGAGCGGAGAGGTGATCGAGGGCGAGTGCGGCCTCGATCAGCTTCGTTGCCAGTGGGTCGTTGAGTTTGTCTTTGAGGCGAGCAAGCTCACCCTCATCCAGTGCCGCCTGCCGCATGCAAGGTGGAATCGACCCCTCGACATCAGGGATTTCATACTGGTCGGCGTCGGGTTCCTGGGCGGCCCATTCCCGCAAAGTCTCTGCCCGTTCTTCGGCATCACGATAATCGTACGCCCTGAGCCAGCAATTGAGGGCTCCAATGAAGAGGTGGAAGAAGGTCGCCGACAGTTGCGGGTGGACGCTTTCCAGCAGCTTCAGCGTTGGCCCGAAGGTCGCACATCCGCAGCTTGCCTCGGAGGGCTCGACGATGAGGAACAATTGGTTGGGCCTGGCTTCATCCCGCTCCGCCCATTCACAGGGAGTGTTGCTGATCACGGCGGAAAGCAGGAACCGGTGGCGAATGGCTGAGCCGCCATGAGCCTTGATCAACCGCTCAAGCGTAATCCTGATGAAGGATGTTGGGTCACGCTCCGCCCTTTTCCAATCTCCAGGGACGGCAATGTCCAGCTCGACCAGGGCCTTGGCCAACATCACCGCCAGACGATCGTCAGCAACCAATCGGTGAACCAGCGGTACAGTGTCGAGTCGTGATATTAGGAGACCATTTCCCTGTCCCATCAACTGACCGGAGGAAGCCAGCCGGGTGGGGCGTCGAGTGGCGTGCGGTTGTAAGTGCGGGCGCTGGCCTCGACTGCGGCAGCGCAGAGAGCGGCGGCAAGTTGCAGTTCCCGGCATCTCGCAAACCTCCCGAGGAGTGTCCGGTAACGGGCGTGGCGGCCCTGGCGAAGTCTTTCAAGTTCCGCCAGGACCGCACGCTTCGTCACCTCCTTGCTTTTGGGATTTCGGCTCATCGGGTTACCCCTTCGAGCCGATGGCTCGCGTGAACTGATAGCGCAGCTTGTCTCCGACAGCTTCTGGCCCGGTGATCGACGCCGTGGCGATGTCTGGATACTGATGCGCATACAGGTTGCGAACTTCCTCCGGAGAGAGCTTTGGATCCGGGTCCGGAAGCCTCACACCATTAAATTCGAAGATACGAGAAAGGATGTGGCTCTCCATCAGAGTGCGAGACCTCCTTTCGATTGGGTTGGAGCGGGTTCGGGTGCTGTTAGTGGGAACAGCCCGAGTGTCCCGGTCGATGCCGAAGAGGGCGCGGTCTCAGCAGGGGTAGGGGATGCGGAAGAAGACGCTGAGGCAGGTTCAGCCGTGGTGGCAGTTGCGGGTGGCTTCTGAGTCGCCTTCTTGCGCTCCTCAGCTTTGCGCTTGGCTTCCTCTTGTGCTGCCTTGGCGGCAGCCTCTAGGGTGGCTTTGGCCTCGGCCAAGGTGCTGGCGGTCTGCTGGTGGGTTTGGACGTAGCCGGCCAGATGTTTGCCGAGTTCAGCATCGAGTTCCTCGGGTGGGCCGGTAAAGGTGAGCGGGGTGGTTAAAGCCGGGTTCTCGTCGGCCTTTGCCAGAGCGGGAATGACGTTCACACGAATTGTCTTGTCATCCACCTTGGCCACCGTGATGAGCACAGTGCGGCCGGCAAGAAGCGGCATGAGTTCGACGAACATAGTGCCTCCTTTTCGTGGCACAGGCGCCACGTGTATTGTTAATTGGGAAGAAGATTGGGTGGTGGGTCAGTTTACGAGAAGCGACGCTTCGTCCATGTGGCAATTCGCAAGAGCTAAAGGGGCTACGGCAGGCAGTTTTCTAATTCGGTAGGAGATGAGCGACTTCTTTCTACCCTACGGCGTTACAGGGGATCTGTCCGGCATCGCCAAGACGCACCAGATTGGCGATGGTCCGTGCCATTGAGTCGAAGGGTTGATCGACCCTCTGACGTGAGATACTCTAACGGCTAGCGACACACTTTTCCCGGCGCCGGATGCTATGAGGAATTTCAGCGCAGGCTGGAAGGAGAAGGTAGCTATGGAAGAGGCAGCGGCGGTTCGAAGCTTCAATGAAGAAGCACTCCTCAAAGAGTACTACGAGATCCTCAAGATTGTCGGTGAGTTTGATGGGCGGCTCATGACGGTGAAGGGATGGGGCGTAACCCTCAGTCTGGCGGCGTTAGCGTGGGGGCTCCAGCATGGCCACTACGGGCTCTTTCTCGTTGCAGCGCTCAGTGGTCTGGGCTTCTGGCTCATTGAAGGAGCAATGAAACGCCACCAGATGCGTTACTACCTGCGAATGCGCGAGATCGAGGTGCTGCAATATCAACGGGTGCCTGGAGAGGACGCGAAGGCATTTTCATCGCCCAGGATCGATTCAAGTTGGTCGTATGCTGGAGTCCTATATAAAAAGGAACAAAAGGCGGAATATCGGCCCCAAGCCATCCGTGGTCCCCGGGAGTCATATCGCTTCGCGTGGTTCTTTCCGCATGTATTCCTTCCACATCTCGTAAGCGTTCTCGCCGGATTGGTGCTGCTTTACTTTGGTATCCATGGCTCGCTAGGCAAGATGACATGGTAGCCAGGCTTCCTAGCTACCCCTGGAGATGGGCCCCTCTGAGGAATCCATTTCCATCATTTAGCTGTATTCAGGATAGTGGACCCGACAGTGAAGAACATGCTGACTCGACTAACCCCCCATGGTCTGACAGCCAGGCTCGCATGCCATTTGAATCTTCAGGATGGGCTTGGGCTGCGCTGTGTGTTCGTCACTTCCACAATTCCTGGTACGCCCATGCCTAATATTCCTCCGTGGGCAACGAACTCTCTACCACAGGGGCATCTGCATAGCCACCAGTCTTTACCCTTTGATGGGTCGGCTCTCAGCACGGTTATTCCAGTGGTTTTGATCGTTCTTCCGATCATCAAGGCATCGCGTGGATCACTCATACTCATGCTCCGGATTATGTCGAATTCTCACCCTGGGCAAGCATCTGGGTGGACACATGGGTTCAGGGCTGGAGGAGGAAGGGGAGGGGGGAGCGAGGAGGAGGTAGAGGGGGGAGGGGATGGAGGTGGGGTGAGTACATCAGAATTCCACGCCACTCCTTTCCTGACCGAATTGTTATGAATAGCTGGCATGAGATTGTTCCAGGCAGGAGGTTGATTATGGGGATCTTTTGGAATCATCTCTCCGCCATGGCCTGTCGTCCAGGCTACAAAATTCGACACTAATCCCGTCCTGGCTAAGTGAGCTCTGAATGTGTTTCTGTGAAATTGTTGCTCTGTATGGAATTATTGCAATCAGGCAGATATGACATAATTATTAGCAAGCAAGGGTTGATTAATGATAGTTCAAACTAAAAGAATGTATCTTGATAATACGCCTGGCCCCCAGGCCAGGCTTACAATGAAATGATTTAAGACATATAAGCTCCAGCCTTGAAAATGATCTATTTCAATCACCCATGCCTGGAAGTCTTTTTCCTAGAAAACAGACACACTCCGAGTAAGTGCTTCCTTCGTTCATAGCCACTGAAAAAAGCTATGACCTACTCACACTCATTCGACGGTGGTACTGCATTACTCGTCGCCGCCATTGCCATCCCGCCTTGCCATTTTCGTAGCAGGTATCCCAAACTGACCGATTGGGGACCTTCTTCAACGTTACAACTCGGGTGCCGCTCTTTAAGCTGGCTGTGCTTCTCTAGGCCCGTGGGCGTATGAACTCGGATAAACGCCTGGTATGGACTCCATACCCTTTCCCGAGAGGTGGTGCAGAAGCTGACTTGTGGGATGGACTCTACCTTGCCTTCCGGGCTAGCCATGGGACAGCGATCAAATCGGGAATTCCCATGGTTGGCTACGTCGCCGGTGTGGATCCCCACTGTAGCGGCCGTTGCTTTAGTCACGTAACTGGCGGAGAGCTGTTTCTTGATCAGCTTCATATATACTGCCTGTTCGATCGGAGCTTTTGAGCCAGAGGCAATGGCTCCGACAGGCGAGGGAGCTTGTGAGCCAGAGGCAATGAGCTCCCAGGGCGTACGACACTATCGCCATACAATCCGATTGCGGGAAAGATCCAAATGCGTTCAGTTGTCGATGGGATCTAACTGGGGTGCGCATTCAACCTTCCCGTGTTTCCCAGTTTCTCTGCCCTCGGTAGAGGGGAGGCCGGCAGCTACCGACTACCGGCCCTGAAGCTGGGAAAGCTGAATTTGTCTTACACCCCTGGTTAGTATAGGTTTTCTCGTACTCTTCCCACACAAAAGCAGAAGATATTTTGCTGGTTGATGGGTTTGCGATTCGCTGAGGGACCCAGTGCCAGGAGGGCTCGATCTGGGCCAAGAATCGGAGCGCGGGACTGGACTCTTCCGTGTTCGCGACGATGCAGGAGTAGAGGGACTTCGCTCTTCCCTACGCCGTCAGGCAGGACCGATCACCTTCGGCTCCCCGGAGAATCGTCGCAGCGAGCCCGTCCGGGACAACTTCCGAGTACCCCGTGATTCGGACATAATCAACCGATGCGACAGGCCCCGGTCACCATCGCTGGATTCCCGCTAGCAGCCAGCGGGAAACGTTAGAACCGAATCTCAACAAACTTGCCTAGATCTCAGCGTTCAGGTGGCCGTGCGGATGGCTACACTGAGACAGATCGCAACATTAACGGATGCATGGATCACCCAGACCCCGATGATCGAACCAGACTTAATCCGCACCCAACCTACGAAGAGCGCAATCACGAAGATGACAGGCAGAATGCTCCACATCTCTGGCATGACCTTGAGCACGAGCAAGTGGGGTATCAGAAAGATGAGGGCTTGCAAAGGGTTCGCCCAGAGGGGAGGAAGCCGGCGCGAGAGGCTGCCCGCGATCAATCCCCGAAACAGGAGTTCTTCCGTGAACCCAGTCTTGACCACTCCGTAGACCAGCGCCATCGCAATAGCAGCTCCAGTAAGGCCAAGGCCTCGGAACGGTTCTTGTGGTGATCCGGACCGGAGGAACGGCTCCAAACGTGGCGGCCAAATGAAGAGAATTGCGACCGCGGCGACTGCGAATGCCAAGCTGTATCCAATATAGTGGCCTTCGCCGAGTTGAAGTCCTGCTCGCTTTGCGACCTCACCGAACCCCCGTTTGTGGCGCCACTTCTGATAGGCGAAGTACAGAAGGAAGGGGAGAACTCCGAGAACGACGAGATTCAATAAGGCTGATATGGCAGCATTCGCAAGCAACATTAGTTTTCAACTTCCGTCCTGCTAGACCCGTGTCCTATTCTGCTCCTAATTTCAGGCACTATATCACGCCCGATGCAGCGGGCGTATTGTCGTCAACTCGGAAGCTATCCAGAAACGGGGTTCGCGGTACTGCACCTATGATGAATTAGGTTCGAACATCGAGGGGGGATATTCCGAACAACATGCTCTGCATGGCCTGTGCAGCCACAATAGCTCCTGTTATACCGAATGCGGCGCCGGAACCGACTTGGTTGCTGCTGTCGGGCTATTGAGTTCCCTCTTCTTATGATTTGATCCTGCTGGTACAATCGCTGGGTGTCCGTTCGTGCGCGCGCGAGGGAAGGAGCGCCGGCGGGCGAAGCCCAATCATGACGAGGAGTGTGCCGTGAGTGATCAGGCGGAAGACTTTGCCGCGATGTTCGAGGCTTCGACCCAGGCCAAGCGCCTCGATCAAGGCGAACTCGTTGAGGGCAGGATCGTCGCCATCGGCCCGGAGGTGGCGTTAGTCGACGTTGGTCGCAAGGGTGAGGCGGTAATGGATATCGCCGAACTGAAGAACGCCGACGGCGAGATCGAGGTCGCGCTGGGCGATCGCGTTCAGGCGATGGTGGTATCGACGTCAGGTGGGCTGACGCTCTCCCGAAGGCTGGCGGGAGCAGCCGCGAGCGATGGGCAGTTCGAAGTCGCCTTTCAAAGCGGCCTGCCGGTGGAAGGGAAGGTCGAACGGGAGGTAAAGGGCGGCTACGAGGTGCGCATCGGCCGGCGCCGCGCGTTCTGCCCGATTTCCCAGATCGACGTCCGCGGCGCAGACACGTCGGCGCACGTAGGGCATGTCTACCAATTCCGGATCATCGAGTATAAGGAAGGCGGCTCGAACATCGTCGTCGCCCGTCGCCCGCTCCTCGAGGACGAGCAGCGGGCGAACGCCGCCAAGGTCCGCGACAAGATCGTCCCCGGTGCAGTCATGACCGGCCGTGTCACCTCCGTCCGCGAGTTCGGCGCGTTCGTCGATCTCGGCGCAGGTATCCAGGGGCTGCTCCACGTGTCCGAGATGGCGTGGTCCCGCGTGTCGGACCCTTCGGAGATCGTCAAAGCGGGCGAGGAGATCACGGTCAAGGTCCTGCGCGTGGACGAGGAAAAGCAGAAGATATCGCTCGGGTTGAAGCAGCTCTCTGCCGACCCATGGTCGAGAGTGCGCGACGGGTACGAAGTAGGCCAGATGCGGCCTGGCCGCGTCACGCGCGTCGCGAAGTTCGGCGCGTTCGTGGAGCTCGAGCCGGGCATCGAGGCGCTGGCCCATGCTTCCACGTTCGTGCCGACCGGACGATCGGGAGGCTGGTCGGGTCAGGTCGCTCCCGGGATGACGGGCACATTCGAGATTCTAGCCATCGACCTCGAGCAGAAACGGATCGGCGTGGCGCTCGTTCAGGAAGCCTGGGCGCGGGCCGAGGGGGCTACGGGAGCCCGGCTTGGCATCGTTCCGGGCGCGCGCCTGACGGGAAAGGTCGAGCGGCACGAGAAATTCGGCGTGTTCGTCTTCCTGGCCCCCGGGCGTACCGGTGTCATCCCATTGAGCGAAACCGGCATCGCGAAGGAAGGCGATGTCCAGCGAGCCTTTCCGGTCGGCGCGGACGTCGAGGTCATCGTGCTGGAAGTCGATCCGTCAGGCCGGCGCATTCGCCTGAGCGCGAAGGCAGTCATGGAAGCGCGCGAGGCCGAGGAAGTGCGCGAGTGGGCGGAGCGCAATGCTCCTCCCGCCGAGGGCTTCGGGATACTCGCCGACAAACTGCGCTCGGCGCTCAAGTCGCAAGAGAAGTGACACTCTCACCGTCCCGCCTCTTGGTGCTTCCGCCATCCAGTGTTGGTGCGCCGGCCTTGGAAGGCGCATATTCTCAATCCTGGCCAAAATGGCCGAGTCGAATAATGCTATTGTGACCACGATCCGGTTCTCACTGGACGTGTCGTCGGCGACTCGGAAGTCAAAAGGGAATGTCCATATCAGCGCTTTCAGCTTCTGATTCTTTGAATGGGTTATCGCCCTCGTCCGCCGGCTCAGCAGCCTTCGAGGACTCTGCCGCCTTTGCGCTGTTCCCGTTCTTGGCCGGCCCCAATAACCGCAGCAGCGTGACAACCACTTCCGTCACGTCGCGTTTCTTCCCTTCCCGATCCTCGTAGCTGCGCAACTGGAGTCTTCCTTCAATAAACAGGAACTTCCCTTTGGTCACAAACTCCCCTGCAATTTCCCCCCAGCGGCGCCAGGCAACACAACGAATCCAGAGCGTGTTGGTCTTCTTCTCTCCGTCGCCGTTCTTGTAAACCTCCTTCACGGCTAGAGAGAAGTTTGCCACCGGTATGCCGGCAGGGGTGAACTTCATCTCGCTGTCGGCGCCAGCGTATCCAATCAGCATGACTTTATTCAGCATATGGGTATAACTGCCTCCTTTGTACAGGTGAGTAGAACGTGATAGGCAAGGCTCTGGTTACGCCTATGCCTCATCAAAACGAAACTTCCGGCTAACCCGGTCGCTAACCAGCACGTCCATTTGTGCGGCGACCTGTGCCATACCGTCCCGCACCCAGGCGCGAACCATGGGCATGTTCCGCAAGGCATCCGTGTTCACTCCCTCCAGCAGGGCTCGCGCCTTATCGACCTGCTCCTTCAACTCCTGATCGTCGACGACATTGCGCAAGTCAAACGTCGCCAGGAAGTCCCGGAGCTTCTGCACCGTTGATTCCCGCAGACGCTGCGGCTTGCCGTCCGGCTGATCCCCCAGCCGGTCGCGCAGGTGGCTCACCAGTTCTAGCAGCGAGGCCCGCATCACCTGCTGGATCTCGCTACAAGCTTCCGACATTGCCACCACGGCCTTTTCCCGTTCCTCTTGGAAGAATTGGGCTGAAATCTCGCGAAGCTGGTCCGGCACGCCATAGCTGACGTATTGCCAACTAAAGGTGAAGTGGGAGCGTACCTCGTCCACGGGTGGGTAGTCAGTTGGGTTATAGAGCGTACGCAGTCGCCCAGCGGCTTCTTGGCAGAGGCGCGGATAGGCAGCGAGGAATACCTCCACTAACACGCTGCGCTTCTCGCTGAACTCACGCAGCTTTTCATCCACTGTCTCCACCAAGCCCAGCGGCAAGAAGTGAATGCCGACCTCGAAGGGCAGGCACATGTCGTACACGAAATTGCGGATGTCGCCATCGAGGGTGCGGATAGCTTGCAACTCCGGCGAGTCGAGCAGAGTCTTCGAGACGCGGATCAGTGCCTTGTCGGCATCGACTTCAACGCGGGACGAGCTGACCTTTCGACTGTTGCCCAGCAAGCCGAGATGAAGTTTGATGAAGACGGTTTGCTTGGAAAGCTCATTGTCGGAGCTTTGAATGTTCAAGATTGGCGCTGCTGTTGCCATTTCATCCTCCTTTGTGTAGTGGGAATTCTTCAGACGGGACTTCGGCTTGTGCGAGGGTCCGAGTCATGCTTGGGTGGCAAATTCGTTGGGTTAAGGGACGTGTTCAATTCTATACAGACAGGGAGTCCCCCTCGGTATACAAAACAATTGCGGGCCAGGATAGCGCCCAGCGCTTGTCGAGGAGAATGTTATGCGCAAGGTTTCCTCAAATAGTGTTTTGCTGGTGGACGACGATCCCACCACTCGGAACTTTCTATCAAGTCAATTGGAAAAAGCGGGTTTCAAAGCACAGCAAGCTGAGGACGGAATCGACGGTCTGGTGAAACTCCGGAATGGACTTCCCAAAGTCATAATCTCCGACCTTCAGATGCCCCGCATGTCGGGAATTGAGTTTGTATCAGTGGTGCGCCGGCGCTTCCCTTCCATACCGGTGATTGTCCTCTTGGGATCAATCCAACGCGAACTTCCTGCGGAAGCCAAGCCTGACCGCTGGTTCAGAAAGTATGCGCAACAAATCCCCGAACTCTTGCAGGCCGTCCATGATCTGGCTCGAAAAACGCCCGATCGCGCTTACCTCCCGCAAGTGATCGGCACCCCTGTTCGGACACGCCCGGGCGGCGACGGTTATTTCGTTCTGACCTGCACAGACTGCCTGCGCTTATTCCAGGTGACAAGTACGCCCGAGAATAAGGCGGTGGAGGGGACCGCCGTCTGTACCTATTGCGAGGCTCGCGTACCATTTGTAATCGAAAGCTCGGCCCCCGATAAAGGCGGCTGGCGCCCCGTCCCCGACACGCTGACGAGGGTGGCCAAACAAGTCAGACTTCTGATTTCGAGGGTGGCATGACGGTAAGCGGCCCATCCAGATCGCGCATGACGCGTCGCCGGGATGTGGGCGGGTTATCCTGGTACTGGTAAACGCCTAGTGTCGAGGCGCTGATAAACTTCCCTGAGGCCATCTGGCGCAGTGCCTTGATCTGCTCAGCCGCGGAACGTGAAACCGGCACGATGTAGCGCGCGGCCTGCATGAGAGTTATTCCCAAACGATGCGCCTTTCGGCAGCACTCTTTGATTTCCGCACCGGTCCAGCCTTCATCATTCGGCAGCTGGCCTGACACGTTGTACTTCGTGAGATAGATTCCCCAGATCGTCTCACGCTCCTCGTCCGAGGGCAGGTCAAAGAAGAACGTCCCCAGCGTGAAGCGCCTACGCAGCTCCGGCGGTAGGCTGGCAATCGAGTTACAGGTTGCAATGAACAGCATCCGCCCTTGAGAGACTGCATCGATGATCTGGAGCGCTGTGCGCAGACGCTCAGTGGAAGCCCCCACCAGAGAACTCTCCATGGCCGGCAAGTCGAAAGCAATCGTCGGGATTCCCGCTGTACCGCCCGTGGCCTTCGCGGCTGCACTCTTGGCTGCCCCGGCTGGACCGACAAACACAATTCCATCTGCCTCGCGGTCCTGCATGTACGTCAGGATGGTCCCCGTCATCTCCGTCTTTACGCCAGACAGGTCGGTGCCGGTTCCTGCGAACGCCTTCTCAATCTCATCAATGAACACGACAACGCGTGGAGGATCGACACCTCGGAGCACTGCCCGCAGGAAGCTCTTGACGTTCTCGACCCCGCCAATGTCCTCAAAGGTCTCACCGCCTCGCCACACCGCGAGGCCCGGCGTCTGCTCAATGATTTGGCGCTTGCGCTCCCAGAGGTCCTCTGTATCGAGTTGGCGCTTGACCAATGAGATCGCCAGTGCCTGTTCCGCCGGGAATGCAGCGAGGCCAACCAGGGCATCTACCGCCTTATCGATCACCGGGCGCTCAGGCTCATCCAGCTTGGCCGCATTGAAAGTCTCCCGAACAATCTGCTCCAGGTGAGAAGTTGACGGCAGAGGCTCATCTAGAATGAGAACGTCCTGACCCAATTCCTGCGGCAACGTCGCGCCAGGCGCTGCCAGCAGTACCAGCATCCGGCCCGTCGCCTTGAAGGTGTCTCGTAGGTCCCAGATTCCTTGCATCACTCCAGGGTCATTCCAGAAGCGGTGAGCGTTCGAGTAAAGCAGCAGCCCGTCCTCGCCAAGCTGCTGCGCCAAAAGCAGAGCATCGACCGGCCCAATCGTCGCAGCCTGACGTTCGCCCAGCATACGCGCCAGTTCCTCGCCGCTATCTCTGCCGACCGCATAGAGGCCGCGGACCACATCCCAGCCGAGCAGAGGTGGAAGCTCCCGGCCCTGCTTGAGAGTCTCGATGATGAAATGCGTTGTGCTTGCCGGGTCGGCCGTGCGTACTGCGACAAGCGGAGTCGATACACACCGCGCAGCATGGAAAGCCGACGCAAACTCCTCCATAGATCGAATCATGTAGGGGGCTCCTTTCGAGAAAGGACTTTTAGGGGGAAAGCAATGAGGAAAGCCGAAGGTGGTTCCTACCAGGGCAAGCCAAGGGTGGGGAAGCCTGTGAGTTCCGCTCGCCCGTCTGTGTGGACAGTGACTTCCACCAACTGCTCGCTGAAATCTTGCACGTTATAGCGGCCACTGAATAGCCGCAGTACCTGATTGCGACTCGAGCGCAGCGGCAAGATGCATGGCTGGGTTTGATCGAAACGCCCGAGGACAGCGAAATCGAGGTACGCTTGGATCGTCCGCCATATTCGGCCACGAACCCGTTCGGAATAGTCGCAACCCCTCGCCCAATACTGCCCCAGGTCGAGTTCGTATTCCGTGTAGCCGCTGAACATGCCGAAACTCAGCTCTGGCGCTCGCTGACGCAAGGTGTACATCAATGTCAGCAAGCTATCAGCTTGTTGCATGGGCTCGCCACCTGAGAAGGTGACGCCTTCCAAGGCATGCTGTGCTTGTGCTCGCAGCACTTCCTGAACTACGGCATCAACCGTGACTTCCGCACCGCGAAAGGGATGACTATCGGGGTTCCAGCACTTCGGACAACCGAGTGAGCAACCCTGGAAGAATACCACGGCACGCAGGCCTGGCCCATTAGCACGGCTGGCGGGAATCAACGCATGAAGCAGCATGACAGGCCTCCTTCAGCGCTGGCTCTTCTCTTGCTGGATCACCTGGCCGGTGAAATAGGCGGGCTTCTTCCGCTCCACTTTCACACTGTCTCCGCCACGGAAGTCGTCAAAGACTTTCTCACAGCCTTGGCCTGCAAAGCCTTGGAGATCCAGCGTGGAGCTTCCCCGCGCGTCAATGATGATCGTGATGGTCTTTTCCTGCATCGTGGCCTACCTCCGCGCGACAAATTGGAGTCGCACCTGCTGTCCTTCCGAGGTTTCGATCACTTCCCGGCCTTTCAGGATGTAACCCCTGGCCCGCGCCATGGCCAAGGTCTGCTTCTCTTTGTAGAGTTGCTGAACGCGACCAAGCCACCTGGTTCCGTAGCCACGGTGCTCGTCGAGTTCGTCTTTAATCACGGTGAGCTGACCGTCCGGCTGACGTGCGAATCCGATATCACCGTAGGCCCCGCCCAGGTGCTGGCGCCGGATGATAATGTTTGCGGCCTTTGCCTCCTGCTCCGAGTAGTACGAGTTCAATTGTGCGCCCTCGGGGTGGACTTCAACCTCGTAGCCCATCTCCTTCAGCGCCTCCACAAGGTATTTCTCCTCGCGCAAGACCGTCTGAGTCAAACCGTATTTCGACATTTGATGCCTCCTTTCCGCATATTCCGGTTGTTGTGTGACTTGAGCAATAATGTGACCGCTTAATTGAAAGAAGTAGCGCCAGCGCTGCGTTCTCCTTAGAGAGTTAGCGTAGCGCGGAGTTCTGCCGTGGTTTGCACTTACTGGGATTGGTAAACCAAAGGGGACTCGTTAGTGATGCCGAGACCGATGGGAGTCTGGCCCGGTTTCAAAGTGCAGTCGTCCCACTTTCCGGGAAGGGCGTTTCACAGGCACAATCTCGCAGAGGTGGTCGGAAGGGCTGCTCTCCCTTGTTGTCATGTATGCCAGTCGATTCCGCAACTCCCTATGTGCGGAACGGAATCGCATCGGAGGCGCACGTAAGAAATGCGGAGCCAAAGGCCGCGGGCGACCTTACGGCGGGAAGTTCATGCGGCGCTGGAGGCCCTGGAGGCGCGAGACGCGATAAACCAATCCTTACCAAATTTCAGCAATTCTGGGCAATAGCGAGGCATTTAGAGAGGGAAAGCCTCTTGTCCTCGCTTTGCGCCAAGCCGAATTGAGTACGCAACTCCACAGCTTTCCGCTGAAGGATCGGGGCGTCGCTGCGCCCATCAAGTTTGTCGAGATAGAGCGCCTCGACGTGCATCTAAGGCCGTGTAAACTGGGTGCAAAGGGCGCACACATCCCCCCCGGATTCTTGAGACCTTTGCGGTAGTAGTCGAAGTCTAGCCCTACCTCTTTTTCTCTTGCGTCGGTTTGGGCTTCGGTTTCGGTTTGCCTGGGCCTTTACGGCTGTGGGCGCCTGGCATAATAGCCCTCCTCCTCTACCAGTTGACACAATCAAGTTCCTTGCAGAGCGTGAGCACGAAAAGAGCTGCAATCTATCGGCCCAAAGATTAACTTGTCGGCGAAGATTTGGCAACGGCCGAATTAAAGGGCCCTCGGCCTTTCGGTATCTTATCGCAAAGGGGAATCTCCCACCCCCGTTTTTCGGTGCAAGGGCCTCCCATCCTCATCTGACGAGTGGGACGTGGTCAACAGCGCCAAAAGACCTGTTTGGCGCTGGTTGTCCAGCTCCTGCTTCCCCATCAGTTCCAGGAGAATTTCGGGCTCGGCAACGGCCAGAGGCACAAACCAGCTGTCCGTAATAACGGCGAGCTTTTCCTGGACGGCCCATACCTCAAGGCATCTTCCGGAATAAGGTCCCGCGGTCATCAGGGCGGAGGCTTCCTGTTCATCCAGCGAGTACACCCTCTTCTTTCTCCGCAGATCGCGTGTGTCAACCAATACGTACGATCCGCGTTTCCGGGAAAGTCTCAGGTCTTGGTTCGGGCCTCCATCTTTTTCCCTCCATGCGGCCCGCCACCGAGTCATCTCTTGCCACAGTCTCTGGATCACTTCCATGTGGTCATGTGCCCCGCATGGGTACTCCGCCGTAAAGTGGTTTGCAATCCGTTCCACATCGACCCCCTTGGGCAGAAAATCGTAGTACCCGGCCAGGGGCTTTATGTTGCGCAGGCCGAATTGAGTCGGCTGGGAATAATAAGGACTGAAACGATCAATACTCAGGTGCACCAATCCGTGCGGGGGCTGAAGGTGGTGGAGCAAAGGAAGAATGCCGAGGGTCTCCTCATAGGCTCTTACATCGTCTGCAGGAAATCCCCAAAGAAGATCCCAGTAGAGACCTACGCCCGCCGCTCGGGCAAAACGTAGTAACATCAAATTCTGTCGCGCCTGCACACCCTTGTTCATCAAGGTCAGAAGACGAGACGATAACGCCTCAATCCCAGGCTGGATGGACGTAATCCCCGCCCGCTTAAGAGCGAGAATGTCCGGAAGCGAGAGGTTGGCCTTTTGCTCATAGAAAATAGTGGCTCCTAGCTGTTCCCCCGCAAGACGAGGAAGAAGGGTTCGGAAGTATCCGTATGGCATGATGCTGTCCGTCATGCATACCGTCCCCGAGGGATACGCGTCGAGGAGCGCGCGCAGCTCCGTGATCACCCGGCCCGGAGACTTCTGTCGAAACGCGATGCTCTCTTCGTTGAACCCGCAGAAGGTACAATGATGCTTCTCTCCCCACCAGCAGCCCCGACTCGTCTCATAAGGAATTTCCGTTTGCTCGGCTGGTGCCTTGCTCATGGGAAGGAACCGTCTGCGTTGCTCATAGAACTCTTCATAGGAAGGCCTGGGGAGGGCATCCATGTCTCGGCACGGCTCGCCTTGGATGAGGCGGCTTTGGGGTCGTGAGCCGGCAATGATATCTCGAAGGAACTTGACAAATGTAACCTCACTTTCCCCCGAGAAGATATAGTCAATGCCCGACGGTAGGGAGGCTATCCCACGCGCCATCTCCCCCTCACAATTGGCTCCCCCGAGAATGGTAATGGTGTCTTTGCGGAGTCCCTTGATCCGGCCCAGCAGGGCCACACTAGCCGCTGTTTGTTCGAAGGTTGTGGTACAACCGACTATCTTATAGGATTTCGTGCTCACGGCCTTGGCTACACCATCGAGGTAGCCGTCGGCGCACCCTTCCATACGCCGCAATATCGATAGAGTGATTGGTTGTCTGCGGTCGCGGGGGTCAAGGTCGGGGCCGATTTCCCAATTCTTATTCGGACCGATCACCCAATCGGATTCAAACATGCGGCTGGTCCGGCGGCCCAATGAGGGAAGGCCGAAAGCACACCGGGCGAAGAAGCGCTCGCCAGCGAAAGTTCCATCAGGGCTATCGCAAATATCCTCGTGGAGTTCCTCCCCAATGATCGAGGCCAGCAAAATGTTCGCATAGAGGACCTGCACGCGAAATCCAGCCTCCCGGGCACATGCTTGGAGAAGATGAACACCCAAGGATGGGTATTTCAACGCGTGGAAGGGGGGGACAATCAAGATCACATCGGTGTCGGGGAGCGTCTCAGCAAGGCCCCTCATCTTGGAAAGCGAGGCCACGCACCCCCGGTTTGTCACCTTCCCTTCTGCCTTCACAACTGATTCCTTCCTTAGGGATTCAGTAGTCTGCTCGCCCTCCGTAGTGGCAGCTTTGCTCTGTCCACTCAACCCAAGCCTCTAAGTCGGAAGATTCATACGGCGCAACAAGTCGTGAAAACGGGGGTCCGAACGCAGGGGGTCGAACATTGGTTCCGCCCCCATCCAAGGGAGGTCGCTATCCCGTTGCTTATAAGCCTTTCCCAGCCATTCAAATGCTTCTCCATTCTTGTTCAAGCCCACACATACCAATGCAATAAGTGTCGGGGACACGTATCTTCGCTTTGATTGTTCCATCAGTTCGTCGAGGGCCGCCTGTGCCTCACGTTTCTTGCCGGACAGCGCATACGCATAACCGAGTGTTGCCTTCGCCAGGTCATCTTTTGGGGAAAGCCTGGCCGCCGCTTGAAGTTCTTTGATGCTTTCTTCAAGCTTGTGATCCTGCAAGTCAACTACTCCCAGGAGGTGTCGGGCGTAAAAGAAATCCGGCGATACTTCGAAAGTTCGCTGGAGCGCTCCTTTCGCTTCTTCGTATCGACGGGCGAAGTAAAAAGCTTGTGCCAGGTTCAGGCTTATGATGGGCGAGAGTGGGTCCAGTTCCGCAGCGCGCATTGCCTCCGTTATTGCCTTCTCGTGTCGCCCCATATTTGATAGAAAAGCAGAGAACCACTGATGAGCGGTTGCATAGCCAGAATTTAGGGCAAGGGCCTGCTTGTACTCTCTCTCCGCCCCTTCCCAGTCCCACTCCAGTTCCATGGTCTGTGCAAGCGAAGTATGCGCCTCCGAGATCGAGTCATCAATTTCCACCGCCCTCAGCGCCGCGGCCTTCGCTTCGGGGAAGGCCTCACGGGGGGAGAGCCAATAGTTGTCACCGAGCACCATGTACGAGTCAGATATGCCAGCGTATGCGAGGGCGTAGTTCGGCTCCAACTCAACTGCTTGCCGGAAGTATTGTAGGCCTTTCGTCACTCCCTCGCGGTCCCTCTTATTCCAAAAGTATCGGCCCCTGAGGTAGGCCTCGTAGGCATCCGTTTTGATGGGTCGTGCCGCCCGCAAGCGGCTTGTTTCCTGCGGGCCGAGTTTGACCTGAATCTGTTCGACGATGCCCCGTGCGACGTCGCTCTGCAAAGCCAGCACGTTACTCAGGTCGCGCTCATAGCTTTCCGCCCACAGGCTCTTTTCGGGGTTAGCTTGGACCAGTTGCACGGAGATTCGCACGCGATGGCCCCAGCGCAGCACCGCGCCCTCCACCACGGCCTCCACATTCAACTCCTTGGCAATCTGCGGCGTGGGCTTGCGCTCCCCCTTGTACTGCATGACGGAAGTTCGCGAAATGACTCGCAGCGCGCTGATCTTCCCCAAGTTGGTAATCAGCTCTTCCGTCATGCCGTCGGCAAAGTATTCCTGCTCGAGGTCGTGCGAAAGGTTTTCGAGCGGTAGCACTGCCAATGATCGGATGGGGCGGGCCGTCGCATGCCCCAGCAGGCGATCGCGCCAGTTGTTTACATTCAGCCCCACGAGCAGCATGGCGATGGCCAGCAGGGCGAGGGGAACGATGCCGGCTGCCACCCACGGACGCCGTACCCAAACCGAACGGTGACCTGCCTCGGCTGGCGGAACTTCTACTTGCTCTGACTCTGAATCGCGTTTCAGCCGCTGGAGGTCGGCTCGCATGTCCGACGCCGTCTGGTAACGCAGCGCGCGGTCCTTCTCGATCGCCTTGGAGATGATCTCTTCGAGCTTCGGAGGCACGTCGGGGTTAAATAGCCGGGGAGAAGGCGGAACGCGGTGGAGGACGGCGTTGACGACCGCTCCCACTGAGTCGCCGCTGAACGCCCGCTGCCCGGCCGCCATTTCGTAGAGCACCAGGCCAAGGCTAAACAGGTCCGTGCGCGCGTCGAGTTCCTCGCGCCGCACTTGCTCCGGAGACATATACTCGACCGTGCCCACCACCTCACCGCTACTTGTCAGCGGCCGGTCCGAGGTGGTCGAGTCGCCGAGTGCTTCCTTTCTTGCCTCGCGCCCCGGCACCAGCTTCGCCAGCCCGAAGTCAAGTAGCTTCGCTTGACCGCGCTCCGTGACGAAGATGTTCGCCGGCTTGATGTCACGATGCAGGATACCCTTGGAGTGTGCTGCATCGAGTGCGTCGGCGACCTGAATCCCCAGGTCGAGTATTTCGCTTACCATTAGCGGTTTGACCGCCCCTTCGTACTCCCCCGAATCCCGAGGTGATTGGGCGTCCCTTTCCCTGCGCTCGAAGGAGGAAGTCCGGGGACGGCGCCGGCCCAGCTTCTGCTTCAGCGTCTGCCCCGCCAGGTACTGCATGACAATAAACGGCTCGCCTTCGTACTCCCCAATCTCAAAGACGCTGCAAATGTTAGGGTGGTCAAGGGCGGAGGCAGCGTAGGCTTCGCGCCGGAAACGCTCGATGGATTTAGGGCCCTGTGCCAATTTCTCCGGCAGGAACTTCAGCGCTACCATGCGGCCCAAGTGAGTGTCCTCGGCCTTATAGACCACACCCATGCCACCCCCGCCGAGCTTCTCCAGGATGCGATAGTGGGAAACGGTCTTGCCAACCATGAGAGCGAGCCCACCTTTGGTGGCATCTTAGACCGCCCTGAAGGGCAAGTCAACGCGATTGGACTATCGGGAGGAGTCCACGGGGAGGGGTTCGCAGAAGCGCCGTCTGCAGTAACGCCTCTCAGGGTTGGATGGACCTTGAGGCGGTCCCGGCTGCAGACCAGAACTTCCCTAGGGGCGCCTGTGCGCATCATGGGTGCTGAATGGAAACAGAGTGGATTGGGAATGATAAGTCGGCTTCCCGGAGAACGGCCACCGACCAATATCGAATCTGTGTGACGCCGCAGGATCTAGTGACGCTCAAGTGGAACCAAGAGTACCGTCAAACGATAGCCGAGATTCTGTACTCCCGGGCAGGATATGATCTCATTCGTGGCCATTTGTTCGCTCAAGTCACACATGTTGGACTGGCCGTGGGCAGCCCACCGCCGCCCGAATCATGTCTCTCGTGCAGCCAGCCCAGCAGATGTACTTGCGGGGGTCCTGGATCGAGATTGAGAGATTATCTCCACTGCGGTCGTGCCCCTCTTCGGCGCAGGATGGGCAGCGGGTGACATTGTTGTGCCCCACTGTGCGGAGCTTGGTGTTGATGTGATCGAGGATCCGGAATTCAGACCCACCCGTGCGTCTCCTTATCTCGGGTTCAGCCTTCAGCTCTGGTGGCATGAGCTCAGGTGGGATGGCCCTCCCTGCAATCAATCGCGCAAGCTGGTCACCTGTCATCTTGGGAAGCGAATTCAGGTAGCGCATCTGCTTCTCAAGATCTTCCTCGGCACCGTCAAACCAGAAGCGCTGAGCTGCGCCGCGGTGAATGCCCAACGGTCCACGGATGGCATTGCCGTACCTGCCGGGCTTCAACGCATCGTGCTTGGGAAAGACCTCGATTCCTTCCCGCCTGCTTCCCTTGATCGGAATACCCAACCGCAGGGCAAGGCCGCAAACGTAGATTCGGCAATCCCGCGCTGGGAGCGGCTCCGCCAGGAATATCCAGAGATGCCCACCACGATTGCTTTGCTCAAGCGCCGAATCCACCCCATCCTGCTTGAGGTAGAAGCTGAGCTGGAGGAGATCGGTGAGCGCATCCTTATAGTCCGCGTCGATGGCCACCCACTTCGAGCATTGGGTTGCGGGGTTGATCGAGTAAAGGCCGATGGTGATTTCGCCTTCGAGGTGGCGGCGGATTGTGTCCAGCGTCAGACTGAGCCCCTGGCCGGTTTTCTTGTCCTTGGGGCGGTAGTAGTAATGCCGGGAACTTTCCGGGTGGGGTCGATTGGACTGCAGGGTGTAAGCACGCCGGTTGACGAAGAGACGGAAGTAATCCGCCACCACACTGGCCGACGTTTTAAGGCGAAGCATTGGCATCTTCTCCTCCCTGAGGTCAGGTGGACTGGACCGCTACTTAATGTTGGTGGTGAAACGATGAGGGTTCTCTGTCACATGGACCGGCTAGGCCGTGGTCACGAACTAAATGCTCACTACGTTGCATAGCAGGGATGCCGCTGGGGTATCGGGCATGAGAGAAGCCCACCGTCAGGACCCCACTGACCGTGGCCGCTCTCGAGGATAGCGGCGCGCGGGATTGTGGCAAGATTGCGGCGAGCATCAACACGTTCGTGCGTGGGCTGCTACCCGCTCCCACGCCCGCGCCTCAGCGTTCGCTCCAGGACCTTTCAGTGAAGGATTCGTCTGGCCTTGTTTAGCGCCCGCGCAGGACGGCATACCGGCTGATGACATAGCCGAACGCCGCGCCGGTGAAAACATCAGAAGGGAAATGCGCCTGCAGTGTGATCCGTGAGAAGCCGACCAGGCCCGCGGCGCCATAGGCAACCCAGGGGACCCAACGGTGACTCCCATAACGGCGTGCGAAGACCGTGGCGATGGAGAATGCCGCGATTGTATGTCCAGAGGGAAAGCTCCCGTGCCCGGAGAGGGGTGAGCTGTAGGACTTAAACCACGAATTGGCGTAGTTCCCGCCCGGAGGGATGTTTTCCGGACGCAGACGGCCGGTCCCAGTCTCGAAAACCCAGGCAAGGATCTCGGCATCCACCGCGGATTCCGCAGACAGGAGCGAAGTCTGCGTTGTGTAGGAATCCTTGCGCACCAACCCCAGGGCATAGAACGTAGCCGGAACGATGGCGGTAGCCAGCGCCGTGTTCCTACCGCGGAAGCTACGATTGAATCCCGAGAAGGCCGACGTACGTCCGAAGTACGGGGTGTCGTAGGCATCCAGCGCCACTAGCGCTCCCACCGCGGCAGTGACCCCGAGTGCGGGCTTCCAATGCTCGCCGTGAGCAAGCTGAGAGGGAAATGTCCAGATACTCTTCTGGTCGTGAAGAATATTGGGTGCAAAAGATTTCCAGTTCACGGGGCGTACGGTGCTGGGAGTATCTGGCGGGAGAGGGGATTTCGAGGTCGATTCGCTCTGCGGGTCCTCGGGTGAGGCGGCGAACGCATGCGCACCCGCCAGCAAACACACCCCCAGCAGAATGGGTTCTACGTGCCACGCCCTGAAGATCATCCCAAATCAATGTTACGCCTGTCACCGTTGCTTCGCAATCAGCGGGAATAGGCAGGGTCACACGGCTGTGAAGACTGGCCCCGACGAGTGGGTACCCACGGCCAGTGAAGTCTTGACCGTGGGTTCCTCCCTCGGTGACGAAGGCATAGCCTGCTGGAATAGCTCCAAATAAAGCAGGTTCGGGAAAGGCTCGGCTAGCGAGTTGCGTCAGCAAGGGCTGACGCCATGAGTTCCATGGCCGCTCGCAGCTTCGGAGTATCAGCCTCCGTCATGCGGCCAACATCTCCGTACTTGAATGCGCCACCACTTGCCCATTCCACCACTTCACCGATCGCTTGCTTCTTGGTCGTGGCAACACGGCGTGCCGCTGTCAGGAACTCGTTGCGGAGCTGGTTGAATCCCGAACTTGCAGCCGACCCATTGCCATTGTTGCGCGCAGGAGGTGAGGCGGCAGCATCGGTGGGTGGCTTGGCGGATCCATTCCCGCCCACCCGGGCAGAGCCGTTTTCAGTGGGCGAAGGCTTCATCGTCACCTGCGGCGTGGTAACGGGGGGGATTGTATCGGAAGGAGAACCTGCTGCTGCGCCTTCCGCAGCCGAAGAGCCATTGACTGACGCTGGATAGAACTCAGCCGCGACTTCTGGCGCCTGCTCTTGCTCGTCCTCAACGACCTCCAAGACCTTGCCACCCGACGCCAGCAACCTTCGAGTTTCCGCAAACAGACGGGCGTTCTCCGTCAAGTTAGCGATGAGTTTCCGCATGTCGTCACCTTCGACTTCGAGGCTCAGCGCCCAGATGGAGGAAGTCTTCTTCCTCTTCTCCTTGCGGTCGAAGTACGTGGCCTCCTCCGGGCGAACCGTCAGCTTGGCGGTGATCCCTGCCAGGCGGCCACCCGTGAAAGTCTGGATCTCCTGCAAGGCAGAGTGAATCTGGCGAATGGATCGGTAAGAGCACGTGTGGATGCGACAGACACTCCCCAGTCGCGGGAAGTCCGCCAGCACGAAGCGTAGATCTCCACCCGGCTTGCACTGCCCGCTGGCAAGCTCCGGGCATCCGCTACCGCAAGTGGTCCAAGGCTGTCCGCCAGGCTTCTCAGCCGTGCGCCGGGTGGCCGAGGTTCCGTCACCCCAGCACTTCCGTTCGGTGGCCGTCCACCAGGCATAGGAACTGGGAAAGACGTTCTCGATGTCGTCGTCGATCAACATAATATGGAGTTCGCGGCACTGTTCGCCATAATGCCGGGTCAGCTCCGGATCGGCTTCCCACTCAACCCGGTTGGCCGACTTCTTCTTGCGCAGGAAGACGAAGTGATCGAGCTTGGTGGGATGGTTGCGATCTCCATTGGGTGGTAGGCCGATGGAGACCTTGGTGGATACGGACAGCCGCTGGACGACACGGCCGTCTTGGTCATGCGTGACTCCAATGATCACGGGAATTCCTCCTTTCGAAATGATGTTCTTACCCACAGGCACAACGGGGTATTTCAGGGTGCGTCAACAGGCTCGCGTCTCGAATCCACCACCTCGGATTCCCACCACCTTTTGTCCGCTGGCCAGCGGCTAGGCCGAAAACCACCACCCCCGACCGGGAACCACCACCATGTGGGCACTGAGCCATCCTGGGGCTTGGTCGCTCTGTCCCTAACCCCATGAAATCACGAGCTTTCTAGCCATGGGGTTTGGCAGGCCAATTGCCCCTACTATTGGCGTTGCAGTTCGGCAAGAACGGTGCTCGAGGGAGGAATCAAATGCAAAACGTAAAAGTCTTAACATTATTGGGAATAGGTTTGTTGGTTGCACCGTTCGCACATGCCCAAGCTGGACCCCCGGTGGAACCGGGCTACGGGAATCCAGGCTACCAGGATCCGGGCTACGGGAATCCTGGATACGGGAATCCGAATCCGGGCTATGCGAATCCCGATCAAGGCTATGCGGATCAGGGCTATGGCGGTCAGGGTTACGTGGATCCGGGGCCACCTCCCGCGTGCCCGTATGGCTATTACCCCTCTTACCCCTACGGATGCGCACCCTACGGCTACTATGGACCTAGCTGGTTCTCGGGCGGAGTCTTTATTGGCGTCGGGCCCTGGTGGGGCTGGGGTTGGCACCACTTCTTCGGGGGATTTGGCTTTGGTGGGCGAGGCAACTACGGAGGCGGACGGGCCTTTTCCGGGCGCGGAGGATATCGCGGTGGGTTCGGTAACGGTTATAACGGTGGGGGCGGACGCAGCTTCAGTGGTGGCGGACGTGCCTTCAATGGCGGTGGACGCAGCTTTGGTGGAGGCGGACGTGCCTTCGGTGGCGGTGGACGTAGCTTCAGTGGAGGCGGACGAGCCTTCCGCGGCGGTGGACGTAGCTTCAGGGGCGGTGGACATGCCTTCGGCGGAGGCGGACGTGGACACGGTGGAGGCGGAGGCAGAGGCGGTTCCCATGGTGGTGGGCGCAGGTAGATTCCGTCATATCTCGAAACTCTCACGGCCGACGGCATGTGCTGTCGGCCGTTTTGTAAAAAGGCCGACTCAGGCTTCTCGAACGATTCTGGGGCCGTAAAGCCCCTTTCCTCTGGGAGTCAAAACGAGGTGATACGAGATCCCGAGGCATGAAGATGTTCCAGTTATCACTCTGCTCACCTCCGCCACCCTGCTGAACTCTTCAGCCGGAACATCATCTGGCGGCTCTCGTCCGGATCCGTCGACCCAGCCAGGCTTTCGCTGTACAGCAGCAAGCCCTGCTCGGACCGGGATGGGTGAAATCGCACGAACACTCCTGCCCTGATTGCTCCACTCTCATTGACCGTCAATGCTCTCACTTCGGCGATCTGACCCGTCAGCACGTCACGATGGTCCCAGATCCATTGCCGCTGTTCATTGGTCAACTGGAAGGAACCAATCTCGCTCTGTACGCCGGTCGGTCCTTCAACAACCATGGCGCCCAGGCTAGCCGCGAACTTCCCCGCGCCTTCAAGGCAACGTATGACTCTTACATCGAGGGTGTCATTCGCTTTCACCTTGAACCATTGATTTGGGGAGTCCTGGTACTTCACAACTACGCCTTCACTCCAGGGCAGGCCGCGGGCATCGTGGATAATGGCGCGATAGAACTCCACTGGGTCACCACCTTCGGGCATGGCGGGGACAATGTGGAGATGCCTATTGAACAGCCGGACCTCTTCGATCACAGCTTCATAGAGTTCACGCCGCTGTCCATACGGCATCTGGTTGACGTCCCGGCCCTTGAACTTCGCGATGTCCCAGGCATAGAACTCGACAGGACCTCTCTCCTGCTGGATCTTGATTGACTTCTCGGGCAGTGCATTCAGGATTCCGCCGACCCGGGCGGCTCCGTCAGGATGATGAAGCTCGCCACGCAACACGGTTCCTTCCTGCTCGGGGCCTGGGAAGAGTCTGCGGGCCAGCCATACGGGAGAGCGATTGCGGAGGTCTTCGATGGCCGGGAGCTTATCGTAATAAGGTTCTCCTTCCGGCCGATGGCTGCGATACACAGCGCGCAGGTTGTGGATCGCCACGTTCGCGAGACTGCCATCATCTTTCCATTCGACACTCACCGGGCGATCGGACTGGCGGATGGTCTTGAGGAACTCCGGCGGCTTCAGGTGAATATCAGGTTTCTCGACCAGAACAGAGTCGTCCTTCAGGCGGACAACCAGATAATGATTCTCCTCGAAGGCTTGGCGGAAGGCATAGCGTCCCTTGAGGACACCGTTTGCAATGTTGACCTCGAAGAATTCCGTGTGCGGGTCAACTCCTTCAGCTACGAAGTCATAGTGGAAGCCTGCCTTCTCGGCATCGTGTTCGTGAACATTGATCTTCCCAAGCTGGCGGCTTCCGCCAACCTTGATGACGCCCGTGCCGGAGTAGATAAGCCTCTTTTCACCCTTACCGTAGCCTTCCTTAATGACTCCGTTAAAGTCATCCACGGAGTGAGGCTCATTCTCAACCGCCATGGTTCTGGGCCGCTGATCGGTGGGCAGACCTTTCTTCAGTGTGAACTTGGCGTATTCCTTCCCAGTCCGCGGACCCGCCAGCAGAGCGCCATCCACTGCTTTCTTCTGAAGAGCACGATTCAAGGCCAATTGCCTGGTTCCGAGCTGCTGGGGCGTACGCAGAAGTTCCTTCGCCCTGCCGAGAGCAATTCCGAACAGCAACCTTCCAGCTTCATGAAGGAGTGTTTGTCCTACGCTAAGAGCCAAGTTCGCCAGAGGATTCATCATCGACCTCGATGGGGGGTAAGGAGTGGATATCTGCGCCGCTTTAGTAGGCGTACTATTAAGAAGAAGGATTAAACGGGAGGACATAGATGCGAGTTGTGGTGATCGGTGGAACGGGTCACATGGGCACGTTTCTCATTCCGCGACTGATTCACGAGACCTACGAGGTGGTTTGCATCCACCGAGGAGGACGCAAGCCATACCTGCCCGATCCAGCATGGAAGAAAGTGCAGCACGTCATCATGGACCGCGAGGCGGAAGATGCGGCCGGTACGTTCGGATCGAGCGTGAGCAGGCTCAAGCCTGACATTGTCATTGACATGATCTGTTTTGACCCGGCGGCCGCCCGGCAGTTGGTGGAGGCCTTGCGCGGGAAGGTGCGCCATTTCCTCAGCTGCGGGACCATCTGGGTCCACGGCTACCCCGTGGCCACTCCCATAACGGAAGATTTACCGCGTTGTCCGTTTGGTGAGTACGGCATCAAGAAAGCGCAACTCGAAGCCTATCTCGTAGAAGAAGCCCACGTTCGCGGTTTCCCGGCAACCTCCGTGCTACCCGGTCACATCGTGGGACCGGGCTGGGTGCCGCTGGACCCTTTGGGCACGTGGAGCTTGGACGTGTACGGGAAGCTTGCCCGGGGAGAAGAATTGCTGGTGCCGCACCAGGGCCTGGAGACGCTGCATCACGTTCACGCGGACGATGTTGCGCAAGCCTTCATGAGGGCGATTGCCAACCGGAATGCCTCCGTGGGCGAAAGCTTCCATGCGGTCTCGCCAGCGGCGATGACGATGCGGGGTTATGCGGAATCCCTGGCCGCGTGGTTTGGGCAGCCCGCGCGGCTGCGATTTGTCCCTTGGGAGGAATACCGAGCCACGGTCTCTGCCGAAGACGCGCAGCATACCTGGGACCACTTGGCTCATAGCTCGAATTGCAGCATCGCCAAGGCCCAAAAGCTGCTTGACTATCAACCACGTTACAGCTCGCTGGAAGGTGTCTGGGAGTCGCTAACCTGGCTGATCGAGCATGGCCAGTTCAAGGTGGAAAAGCAAGCGTAGCGCGGACCTCCATCTTTGAAGTCTGCGGTTCTTCGTCAGATTCGTGCTTGCGAATCCAAGGGTAAACTAGCAACCGTTAACCCGCAGCGGGGCATTGGTTGCGCCGCAATCATGCCGGAATACTGGTTCACGCCGCACCATTGCCAGTCCGTGTACTTGGTCTCGACGGATAGTTTTGCTTATCGGTTCCGTACGCAGCCTTCGCCAGCTTGTTTCTCTCGCGCCTGTCCATCCGGGCCACGACCTGGCCGGTCAGCAGGTCCACGGCGAACACACCCAGCACGGCGACAGCTTCGAAGACCACTCCGGCCAGATGAGTGATGGCCAAGATAGAAGCGAAGGCTGCGCTGACCTGAATGATCTTGTTCCTGAACGGGCTGGTGAGCCAGATGACCACGTACATGAGAAGCAGGGCCGGAGCGTAGATCACCATGAGCATCACCAGCCCAGTGTCGATGACGGCCTTGCCGAGTCTCCAAAGCCGGGACTTGCGGGGATAGCTTCGGGAGTTCTTCCAAAAGGCCAAGCCCAAGAGGGCTGCCATCAAGGCAGCCCAGAAGAGCCGGTAACGGGTTACAAGTGACATACAGCCTCTCCTTTGACATCTGTAAGAGTTGCGGCAACCAGCATCAGCGGGACAGTCTGCTAGGCCGCTTGTTCGGTTGTTGCCTGGGGAGTCGTGCCAGCTTCGCGGGCGGCAGTGAGTTCGGTGTGAAGCAGATTCTTCGCCAGGCTTTGGACGTACTTCCTGGCGGGTGTGAAGCCAAGATCCCGGCCACTGAAGTAGCGGAGACCAAAGCAATAGGCGACCACGGCACAAGCCGCAGAGAGAACGATGATGAGATTCTTCATGATTGGATTGCCTCCTTGGGATTGAGGGGATAGTTTCTTATCGGGGACAGAGATCGGGGACGATCAGTGACTTTCCAGGTTCGACAGCCGGCACCAGATGGGCACGATGAACGCGACCATGAAAGCGTTCACCAAGGTTCCGCCTAGCGCGAACGTAACACCCAGCGGACTACTGATACCGTGGACCGAGTAATTCACGACCTCGGTCGCGGTAAGCGTAATGACTTTGTGAGAGTTAATCCACCGCAAGGCTGATTCCCTCGGCTTGGCCCGCTTGAAGCCGACGAACCTGGCCAGTTCGTTAAGCTTGCCAAGCCCTGCCCACACCATCGACCAGAATACGGCGCCGGCACTGAAGGACGAAGTACTACTCGGCGTGAATGTCATGCTCCTCCTTCCATTTCTTGTAGGTCTCGTCCATGTAGGCTGTCATTTCATGCTCCCAGTTGAGAGCCCAGGCAGTAACGCAGAGAAAGAGAACGATAAGACCACCGGGCAGTACCAACATAAGCACGATGAATAACAACCTCTTCCAGTACAGCTTGAGAAGCCTCCAGACGAGCCCCTTCTTCTGTATCGGGCAGGTCTCAAGGCTGACCAGCAGCTCCTCCATTTCACCGGGTTGCATGGGCGTACATCTCCTTCTTCCTCTGTCGCGCCCACAAGGCTATGGCCGCGTTTTGGAGCGCGGCACAGATCCACCTGGCACCGCATACGGCAGCCCAGGCGACCGCGGCAGCCGCAACGATGGCGACCATATACGCCAGCATGTCGAGGAAAAGTAGCAGGCAAAGATTCAGAAATGATTTGATCACCAGGGTCTTCCTCCTTTCTTCCTTAAAGCCTGACGCATCGGGGAATGCGCCAAGGCTAATCCACGAACTAGCTGACGGAAGGCCTCGTACTGCACGAGCTTCCGAATCAGGTTGACGAGCCCGTCGGCAAGCTGCAACCGCAGGCGATCTTGCCTGGTAACGGCTCGCCCGACTTTGCCACGTAGGGCTTTGTCAAATGGGGACGATTTGTTATTGGGCTGGCGGAAGAAGTTGACCTTGGCTTTCAGCACTTTGTTCCTCCAGCTCGCCAGAAAGCCGATGCCGCTGCCGACCTCGAAGAGAGCGAACAACTCCAATATTCCGGTCACGCGTCGCCTCCTTATGCGAACAGGTGCGCGATCCAATGGGCCATGCCAGTTCCAAGACCGATCAGCGCACCCATTCCGATAGACCCCAGAAGCGCGGCGATGAGGATTCCGAGCGTCAGCCCAGCCTTGTTCCGAGGCACAGTGGGAGCGGGATAGGCCAGCCGCTCCAGAGCGCATAGCGCGGGCAGCCGGGCCTTGAGGGTGTCAAGAGGATCGCCGTACTCAGTGGAATACTCCTGAACCTTGCGGACGACCTCGTCAAAGAGTGTTTTGAATTCCCTCGAACCTGGCGGCAGGCCATTGGCTTCGTGGCCTTGCGCGGCTTCGGAGGCGGCCACAACGGCCCACCTCAGCCGGCGCCAGTGCCAGCCGAGCTTGAGGGATTTGTAGAGGCTGGCTCCCGGCCAGGAGCTACCAGGAGAGCTCGAACGTTCCAAGCTTGTGTCTTTCTCAGGGTTCTGTTCGTCCATAAGCGAATCTCCCTTTCTGGTCTCTTGCGAACTGCGAGGGCTTCTTTCCGGTCACCCTCACCTCAAGACACACGGGCGCATAAGCAACAGCACTGGAGAGTTGAGGTAGCTTGTGTTGAGAGAGGCCGGAGGGTATTGAGAGGAACTGTGGGTCTTGTCAGTGAAGACAAGTGCAGGGATGCAGAGGATAAATGGGCCGGGTTCAGGCCACAAGCACGAGGTCTTGCGGCGCTGCGCTTACCGTCGTTTCAGGAAGTTGTTCCTCGGGAATACCTGCGAAGAAGCAGCACTTCTCGCAGAGCCTGCCCCGCTTGGGCGGTGGGGCTTGGCCGAAATCGCCCGGCTCAAGTTGGGCGGAGGCACAATCCGTACTGAAGTCCAGAATTCCTTCTCCCGGCAGATAGTGATAGCGGGGGCAGTACTTGCGAATTTCCTTGCGGGTTGCGAACACCATAGAGTGGAACTGTACTTCGATCGAGCGTTTCAACTCGCCTTCTGGCGTCTGGCGGAGTAAAAGGGAAAAGGAATCAATCTTTCCCGCGAGCTTCACCAAATGACTCGATCCGCTCCCTAGAATCTCAGGAAGTTGAACCACTGCAATCGTCTTTGGCATACGCACATCCTTTCCCGGGTCATGGCCCGGAGCTGAAAGTTGAGATTTAACAACGGAGGGTTGGTCAACCCTTCGACGTGACCGAACTACTTCATGGAAGCAGGGTGATTGCGCCGTGGATTCGATCAGGCCGGCGTACCGGTAGTGTCCCAAATGTGTGTTGGTTCGAGAAACAAATGGTAGCCGTGGGTGCGGCTACGCCATAGCCGTGTTCATCGTTGGCTCGCTGAAAGCTTTAGGTAGGTCTCTGTGGCTTTGGCGAATACCCGAGTCAGGATTGTGTGTTCGGAAGACGAAGCAACGCCCTTAAGCGTTTCATAGTCGTCAAGCGCTTTTCGCGCTTCCAGCATACGGAGCCTTGCGGATTCTATGTGATGAGGTGAGGCCATTATCAGCCTGCTTTCCTCTTATATTCTACAACAATCTCAAATGCTTTGTGGCACCTCTTGCAGAGAATGGTCTTTTGCATCATGCCATCCCTCGGCCCCACAAGTAAGCGCGCAAGCTCCACGGGCAATCTTCGGTGTGCCTAAAGCAGCGAGCGCACAAAATTCCTGCTCGGGATGGCTATCTTCGCCATGCCGATCCCTCCGCAGGTAATCCCCGCCTTTGCTTTTGTTGCAGAGATCTGACCCCACAACCCAGGGCAATCTTCGCCTCCGAGTTGCGTCCCCATGGAATCCCACCTGAGCAGGTGGTGTTCTCCAGGGATCTGACCTTACAACCGCAGCCAATCTTCGCGGTGGGGATCTGTCATCGTGACGTACCACGCGAGGGGCATGTGGTGGACTGTGACAATCATGGCAGTGACGACTTCCTTGCTCCCAGCAGAGTTGTTCGTTCACGAATTGGAACGACTTCGATGGAGAGAACGTGCTGATGAAGTTCTGCATACTTCCTCCCGGCTCCCGGACTCTCGATAGCCTCGAATCCGGGAGCGCATGTTTTGATGATGGTTTGTTTTAATTAACTCTGGGCGCCTTGCTCAGGCAGCGGGCAAAGGGCTTTGAGCGAGTATTTGCCGTTGGAGACAAGGATGCCCGTGAGTTCACGCGTCACTGTGGACACCTGTTCACGGGAGATCCAACAGAGCGGCTCAGACTTCCCTTCCAGGAAAACCTCGGCAGCAGGCTCATCCTGGCAAGTCTTAGGATTGTGATAGGTGACCGGCTTCACTGTGACCCGTTGGCCGACCTGGGCCTGGAAGAGCTTCAGTTCGGCTTCGATCTTTTGGCGGTCCTCCTGCTTGAGCGCAATGTCTCTCAACCTCTGCTCGAAGCCATTGACAGCCGGGAGAGCCACAGTAGTCACCTGTGGCGGAGCCTCGGTGTCATCTTCAGTGGCCACTAAGCCGTGCTCCAGCCGATACTGGCCATCCGGCACATCCACGATACCGAGCCAACTGGCGGGATTGGGAGTGCTGCCTACCATCCGCACCAGCGTGTCTTCCACGACGACATCAAGATTCAGATGGCCGTAGTCCGCACGTACTCGGTCTGATTCCCAACTGATCGGCACATATTTGCGAGTCACTCCTGCTGCCCTGGCCATGTCCAGGAATCCATCCAAGGTGTGTGGACCACCCAGGATGCCATCCGCCACTGGCTTGACTGCGCCATCTGGATTACGTGGTGGCTCAAGGGTCAATTCCCGGTCAAAGACCAGCTTAACCAGTTCCGCGTAAATCTCCAGATACATGCCGCTGGCCTCGATCCGGTTGTGGACATCCTCCTCCGCGAACAAGTAAGCGGCCAGGCCAGCCTCCTGCTCGTTGGTGACGCGCTTGTCGCGATGGTCCTTGCCAGCCTTGAGGAACTCCGCCTTCTTGGCTTCCCGAGTGCGGTTATAGAGTAGCCAGAAGTCTCTGGCGGCAGTCGCGGCCTCAGGGCGAGTGGGGAAAGTGCGAATTTCCAAAGGCACTCGCCAGCAGCGTTTCCAACTCTCCTTGTCGGCGTACTTGCGTGCCTTTTTGAACAGCTCGACCCATTCCTCGCGAGCTATATCCATGGCCGTGGTCACCGGAATGGGCTCGTTGTAGATGGCGAGCCGATGACGAGGAATGCGCCCCTGGCCCTGAAAGCCCCCTTGCCACCAGAACTTCGGAGCTACAGGACAGGTATTACGGAATTCCGTGATCACTCCGTTCGCCCACTCCACCGACTTCCCGTTCATTTTGATCGAGTCAATGATCTCCTCCAGACGCGAGGCAATCATGGGCATCTGGCTCTTGGGTAGGTCAAGCTCCATCCAGCGGATGGCCTCCAGGACCTTGCTGCTTGGCTCCATCGTCCTGAGCTGGGCGAGAATACTCGTCCTATTGAGCCAGAGCAGATTGAACCAGACGATGGCATTGACCACACACCCGATGCCCATCTGGCCGTCCCTGGCATCGACAATCATCCTGATAACGTACTCGTCGTTGTACCGTGCGACTTCGGGATGGCGGTCGAACAGGGCATCACCGTCATCAATCACCATTGCCTGCGTGGGAGTGACAACGACCTGCGGATAGTCCTGAAGGGTCTTCCAGTGCGCCATGATCTCCGGGTCGAGCAATGCCAGTACGGAATCATCGAAATCCGCGCCATTGAAGCTCTTCCCCAGACCCGGCGTGCCCTCCGGACTAGCTGCGAAGCCCAGATGCACGAACATCACGGCACCACGGTCGATGTCTGCGAACTGCTGCAGCCGACGACCGCGCAGCTTGCCGGATTCTTTGTGAGAGGCATTGGGATTCCTGAGCGAAATGAATTCGCCCTCGAATCCTCCCAGATACACCGAGTTGACGTCGGGCAAGGTCGAGCGTTCCCAGTACGGATAGCCCTGCCGGTCGAAGACGAATGGCTCCGGGAAGAGATACTTCCGCACTGCCGCCCCTGCTAGCTCCTCGGGCTTAACGGTTATGAGATCCTTGGGCTCCCGGAAGCGAATGCGGAAGCGATCGGGATCGCTGTTCTGCGGGGATTCCATCTGGGTGCGATAGAAGGCATCACGGCAGTGGCGGAATTGCATCGCCGGCAGGCCCGCGGCATACATCCTCCAGAGCTTCCAGCGATTCTCGTCCACCGCCAGATTTCCTTCTTCGTCAACCCAGCCGTCGGGGTTATAGAATCCGATCTCCTCTTTGACGCGTTCGTCGTCCCTCATCAGCTCGAACACATCGCAGGCAAATTCCTGGCTGAGGGACTGGATCAGCTTTTGATCTCGAACCTTTGCCAGATCGAGATTGGAGGCAGTTTGCACGTCCAGATTGGCCGGGCTGCCATGGAGTTCATTGAGCACGCTGAAGTAGGCTTGGCCATTCCAGGCGCGAAGCTCCTTCTTGATATCGAAGACGATCAGATCGTAATCACCATCCCAGATGAGGCAATGCGCCTTGATCTGCCCGCTGGGCAGGGCGCCGGTAATCTGAATCAGATCTCCGATCTGAACCGGGTGCCCGGTCAGGAGAGCGCCGCCCCGGCGAGAGGCCAGAGCCGCTCCCGAAGTCCAAGCCTCGGGCCAGCGCGGCCCAGGATCGTAGACCGCAGTCTCGAAGGAGGTAACCCCATCTGCAAGGATGACCCGATGAACAGAGTCGTACTGATTCAACTGACGGACTTCGGCCTCTCTTCCAAACAGCGCTGTCCTGCCTCTCGCCAAGTGCCTCTTGATCCTCTTCGGGACACTCGGCTTGGCGGCCGGGATGTCAAATCCAAACAAATGGCAAGCTTCCTTGTAGGGTATGGGCTCCCGCATCAGCACAGCGCAGAAGCCGTCATCTCTCACCCAGGGGATGACCGGGTACCACGTGCCGTCTCCCGGGATTTCCAGCCCTAGGCCGGACTGGACGAGGGCAAGGGCCAGACCAAAGCTGTCAGTCTGACGCCCGAGAGATATTCTGGAATACTCAACGCCAGCCTTCGCCGCATAGTGCTCCAGGACTGGGCTGAGTTCGCTGAATCCGAAGCTCGTCCTGACATCCGGCTTTTCGCCCGGTTGGCGATAATGCCGGAAGATCGGCCTGCGGCCAGGACGCTCCGGGTCCTCAAGAACCGACCACTTCTGGTGCGGCTTGTTGATTTGCGGGGTGAAATACAGCTCTTCGCGATTGGGCATAGTTCGCCCCTCCTTCTGTCGGGCATGCCGCCGACGGGCAGGATTGGAACTGAAAAGTGGGACTGAAGATTGGGATCCATTCCGGACGGAATGGGGAAGAGGTGGGATTGCCGGAATGCGGGGGAAAGGTGGGATCCCCTTGCTCCCCGGCCAAAGCCGGGGCTTGCCGGACTTAGGGTGGGTTAGCTGCGCAGCCAGCGCAGGATGTGGGTGGTCTGAACGTCCTTAGCACGCTGGACGTCCTCACGCATGTTGACAATGGTCTTTTGGAACTGCGCTTCGAGAGAAAGGGGCGTAGGAGCAGGCAGTCGATCTAAACGCCTTTGCGGTAGCTGGCTGAGCATACTGGCCAGCTCTCTGCGCGTCTCCTCTCGGATTTCGCGAGCGATCAAAGCGCGTTCCGGCTGAAAATACCTCAAGGCACACCTCCTTGTGATCGGGGAAATTGAATGAATAGGAAGGAATGTTTCTTACAGTGGGTATGGACTAACGCAGGTGGGAAGTCAGTTGCGGTGAATGCCGTCCTCGGCTACGCCGAAGACGAGGTGGCAGGTCGCCCTTGGACAGGCCCATCGGAATCTCTCGACTGCGATGCACAAAAAGACCCCCGTGGGCTCGAAACGATTTGGATGGGGCCCCACATCCGCATCATGACCAGGTGCATATCCACCTGGCCCATTTCCGGCCTCGCGCCCGAGATCCTCGCATGTGCCAGGGAGAATCAGGTTTCCCGGCAGCGATGACGATTTCGATAGGTTTTGGACCGCGACGGGCCTCGCGCGGGAGAGTGGATCGGGTTGGATAATCTACTTGCTTGAGCTTAGGAGGAACAGACGTCCGAGACGGCATCTAGCCGGCCTGGGAGGCTACATATGTCTGGTAAAGTGGCCTGTTTTACGCCAACATACGCCAACAAAAACCCGTAAAATCGGACAAAATGGGATAAAAGCGGAAGTCCCAGTGCCCTTTGTTTTCAATGATTTGAGTAACTTGGGAAGGTGAGGGCTTGATTTAGGAAACCGTTGCTCTATCCTTCTGAGCTACAGGCCCATGGAGGAATTACCAATTTATGGTTGCACACTGGTTGCATATTCGCAACCGAGAATCAGTCGGAGCGCTTGCAGCCCTGCGTTCAACAGGGTAAACTCTGGGTACTGGAGGCCAATATGTCCCTTCGACCCATTAAGCGGCTCATCAGGGCGAAGCCGACCCTGGAAGGTGCGGGCGTTCACCTGCGCCGCGCGTTCGGCTTCGGCAACACGTCTGAATTCGACCCATTTCTCCTCCTCGACGACTTCCGGAATGACCGTCCGGAGGATTACCTGGCGGGCTTCCCATGGCATCCCCACCGTGGGATCGAGACCATCACGTACGTCCTCGCGGGAAGCGTCGAGCACGGCGACAGCCTCGGGCACAGCGGCGCCATCGGCGCCGGCGATGTCCAGTGGATGACGGCGGGGAGCGGCATCATCCACCAGGAGATGCCGAAGGGTGATGATGACGGCCGAATGCATGGTTTCCAGTTGTGGGCCAATCTTCCGGCGTCTCTCAAGATGACAGCGCCGCGTTACCAGGAGGTGAAGGCGGTCGACATCCCCGTAATCACGGATGACGACGGCACCCAGGTTCGCGTCGTCTGCGGAAGCTTTTGGGGGACGGCCGGCCCCGTGGACGGGATCGCAGCCGACCCGATCTACCTCGATGTGTCGGTTCAGCCGGGTAAGAGGAAGACCTTGCCGGTCGAGACGACTCGCCACGCCTTCGCGTATGTTTTCGCCGGGGCGGGAAAGTTCTGCAACGCGTCGGGTCCCCTGGCGGTGCCCACGGAACCGGCCGGATGGGCGGACACGTCGCCTCCCACGGAGGCGGACAACCGCTCGCTCGTGCTCTTCGATCGCGGCGACGAAGTCACGGTACACGCCAGGGACGACGGAATCCGGTTCCTGCTGGTCTCGGGAAAGCCGTTGGAGGAGCCCGTGGCGTGGTATGGCCCGATTGTGATGAACACGCAAGAGCAGCTTCGGCAGGCGTTCAGGGAACTCGAGCAGGGGACGTTCCTGAAGCATCAGACGCCGCGGTAGGACGCGCAGAACTGGCAGCACGTTTCACCAGCAATACGGTGACGTCATCCTGGTTGAATTTCGGGTCTACTAATGATTTGAGCCTAGCCATCGTTCTTCCCGAATTCTTAGCCAAAGCATCACGCAAGCGGTCTTCAGGATTCGTTCCGGGAATCGAGTCGGTCAATCCATCTGTGAACAGGAGCAGGGTGCCACCAGGACGAAGAACAGCCGTACGAGCTTCATACTCCGCGGCGGCAAACAATCCAAGCGGCACGCCAGTCGCTTCCAGAAATGTCGTTGATCCGGCACAAAACACAATCGGGGCGTTGTGACCGGCATTCACATAAGTCAATTCTCCCGAATCGCGGCTCAGCACGATAAACACTGCCGTCGCAAAGCGATCACTCGGGGTGTAACGACACAGGTGCTTGTTAATCTGTCGAGCCAAGGCCAGAGGATTCGCTTCAACCTGCGAGATGCTCCTGACCAGAGCCTGTATGTTTGCCGCCAGCAGAGCCGCTGCCATCCCTTTCCCGGACACATCCGCTACCGCGAATAGCGGTTGGTTGCCCGGAAGGTCGATGACGTCAAAGTAGTCACCACCCACATCACGGAAGGGCCTATAGAACGTCTCCGCCTCGTAGCCCGGCAACTCTTCCAGTCTCTCGGGCTGGAGTGTCTGCTGGATCTGTCGTGCGGCAATCTGGTCGGATTCAAGTTGGGTCTTGCGGACAAATTCCGAGGTCAGCATCGCGTTCATGACGCTGTTGCCAAGGACGTAAAGCACCCACGCACTTAAATAGAAAAATACTCCTTTCGGCCACATGAAAGGCCAGATCAAAGACCGCGACCAAAGGGCATAGATGGCGTATCCCTGGATCAGAATGCCGACCCATGTGATGAGGCGTTTGGACTTCGGCATTTCGCGAGTCCAGTCATAGAAGGCATACTGGAACGCACGGCGAAGAGGGCCGGCGGATGGGTCGAGCCTCTCTTGCTGGATGCGAAAGGGCATGGCGGGAGTCTAGCAGGATGCTGCCGTGCCAGTGAAGGGGCAGTTTGGCTCCAGAAATCAAAGCTGTCGAGAGCAACTCCGCTTCCGAGCCCACCTCCTCCTGACCTTACAATTCGCCGCGCTGCACGTTGCGGAACTGTGCCTTCCCAAGCCAGAACTAAGTGCCCCTCAGAGAATACGCGTTCCCACGAGGATCGCTGGGCGCCCCGCCTCGACAGCGGCAGGCCGGTACTCGTGTACTATTGCCAACCGTGCGACTCGACTTTAACCTGGAGAAGATGCTGAAGCCTGGAACGGCATCAGCCGGGGCCGAAATGGTTCCGGGCGCGACCGTGGTTCCGGCAGAAGTGGAAACTTGAGTGAGGTGAACGATGGTCTTAGCTGCCCTAATCCTGATCCTCTCTACCGCGTTCTTCTTTTTCTATTGGCAGGCCACTTGCCAACGCATCCTGCGCCGGCAATTCGAGCGAGAGTACTTCCTAGCCATTGTCAATGCCGGCGGCCTGGGGTTCCCTGCGGTGCGCCGGACGTCGGGAGAATTCAACGCGCCCGTCGATTACCCCCGGCTGCGCATGACGCTCGAGGGCGATTTCCTGGCACTTACTTACCTGCTCAAGAATGCCGTCAACGTCCGCCAGCGCTATTCGGGTGAAGAGTGGTTATTGATGTTCTACTTCCGCCTGGTCTTCGCTTCCCTAATCACCCGGCATTGGCTCCGCGTGAGTGAAAAATCGGCCATCCTGAAGCTGACGGCGATTCTCCAGTACTTCGCCAACGTGGTGGGCCAGCGCGTGAGCACCGTCCGCTTCGCCAACTGGCCGCCGCCGATTACGTCCTAGGTCTTTAATCTTCGTTCTGGCGCTGTTCCAACTATGCGGGGCAATTCTTCCCCACTCACCCGCCATCCCGGCGCCACGCAATGCTCCAAGCTCACCTCCTCCTCACCTCACAGTTCGCCGCGCTGCACCTTGCGGAACTATGACATCCCAAGCCAGAGCCAGGTGCCCCTCAGAGGATACGCGTTTCCACGAGGATCGCTGGGCGCCCCGCCTCGATAGCGGCAGGCCGGTACTCATGTACTATAGCCAATCGTGGAACTCCCCTTTAAGCTAAACAAGATGCTGAAGGCTGGAACGGCATCAGCCGGGGCCGAAATGGTTCCGGGCGCGAGCGTGATTCCGGCAGAAATGGAAACTTGAGTGAGGTGAACGATGGTCCTGGCCGCCCTAATCCTGATCCTCTCTACCGCGTTCTTCTTCTTCTATCTCCAGGTCACTTGCCAACGCATCCTGCGCCGGCAATTCGACCGAGAGTACTTCCTGGCCATAGTCAATGCCAACCGCCTGGAGTTC
This sequence comes from Terriglobia bacterium, assembly GCA_049514395.1. Lineage (GTDB taxonomy): Bacteria > Acidobacteriota > Terriglobia > UBA7540 > UBA7540 > CAVROP01. Next base: position 7,822 of record JBEKVC010000006.1, on the reverse strand, counting down.
CCTGCGGTGCGCCAGATGTTGGAAGAATTCAACGCGCCCGTCGACTACCCCCGGCTGCAGATGACGCTCAAGTGCGATTTCCTGGCACTTACTTACCTGCTCAAAAATGCCGTCAACGTGGACCAGCGCTATTCGCGTGAAGAGCGGTTATTGATGCTCTACTTCCGCCTTGTCTTCGCTTCCCTTATCACCCGGCATTGGCTCCGAGTGCGTGAAAAATCGGCCATCCTGAAGCTGACGGCGATTCTCCAGTACTTCGCCAACGTGGTGGGCCAGCGCGTGGACACCGTCCGCTTCGCCAACCTGACCGCCTCCGATTACCTTCTAGATCCTTAACGGTAGGTGGTATGTGGTAGGCGGTAGGTGGGGAAAAGCGTCAACTTCCTCTTCCCACCAACCTTCTCCTGTCAGACCTCTGATTTCTGCCTCTTTGCTCGTCCGGCCGCGGCGGGTCACTGGTCACTGTTCTCACATCCCTCATTAAGGCAGCACCATTCGCCCAGCGTGGTTTTAGCTGGTGGATTTCAGAAGTCTGAGGCGCTCGTAAACCAGGAAAATCGCTGCAGCATTCGTTTTTTCTTCGCTTGGCACGGAGCTGCAATATGGGTAAAAGGGAGTACGCGCCGGATGTCGGCGCGGGCATCTTGGCGCCGGGGAAGGCACATCGCGGATCAATGGCCGCAACCAAGAGCCAAAGGCCGAGGTGTAGAGAAAACTCTGTGGCTTTGCTACCCTTGGTGCCCTGGCTCCGTGTTCTCCTGACCACTGGCGTAAGAGCTTTTCACCACGGAGAAGAGAGCGCGGCCCTCGGCCGCAGCCAAAAGCAGATTCTTCTCCCGTAAGGACGACTCTGGCCTCACGAAAGGACTCGTCATGCATCCCCTTGACTCACTTCTCAAGCCACAATCGATTGCGGTGGTCGGCGCCTCGCGCAGGGCCGGCTCGATTGGCCGCCAGATTCTGCACCAATTGATTGAATTCGAATATCGGGGCATGCTTTTTCCCGTCAATCCCAAGGCGGATTTCGTTCACTCGATGAAAGCTTATCCGTCGGTCAGTTCTATCCCTGACCAGGTGGACCTGGCGATTATCGTGGTGCCGCGCGAAGCTGTGCTGGCGGTTGTGGACGATTGCGGGAAAAAAGGTGTGAAAGGCCTGGTGGTCATTACGGCGGGTTTTTCCGAGACAGGTGACGAGGGGAGGAGGATGGAGGCCGAGCTGGGCGAGCGAATTCGGCGTTACGGGATGCGCATGATCGGACCCAACTGCATGGGATTGATCCACACCGACCAGGCAGTCCACATGGACGCCACCTTTGCGCCCACTTTGCCGCTGACCGGCCGTATCGCCTTCATGTCGCAGAGCGGAGCGCTGGGGGTTGCTATCCTGAACATCGCCCAACAGCTCGACATCGGCTTCTCCTACTTTGTGGGACTCGGCAACCGCACGGATGTATCCAGCAACGACATGCTGCTCTACTGGGAGGATGATCCGAACACGGACCTGATCCTGATGTACCTGGAGTCATTCGGCAATACAAAGCGCTTCATGCAGATTGCGCGCCGCATCTCAAAGCGCAAGCCCATCCTGGCGGTGAAGTCAGGCCGGACCGAGGCAGGAGCTCGGGCGGCATCGTCACATACGGGCGCACTCTCGGCGCGCCAGGGTCTGGATATCGCTGCCGACGCGCTCCTGGAACAGTCCGGAGTAATCCGGGTAAACACCGTGGAAGAGCTTTTCGATCTGACACTGGGCTTTTCCAAGAACCCGCTGCCGCGCGGGAACCGGCTGGGGATTCTGACCAACGCGGGCGGGCCGGCGATTATGGCCACCGACACCGCTGTCAGCCTCGGCCTCCAGCTTGCCGAGCTTTCCCAGAGGACGCGCGAAGAGTTGCGCCGCCTGCTGCCCCCCGAGGCCATCGTTCAGAACCCGGTTGACATGACCGGCAAAGCCGATCGGACCAGGTACGATCCGTGCGCGCAGATACTCCTGGAGGATGAAGGTGTCGACTCCCTCCTGGTGGTGTTCGTTCCTCCCATGATGATCGACGCGATGGACATCGTCGAAGGTCTGGAGGCGTTGCGCAAGAAGTTTGACAAGCCGGTTTTTGGCGTGTTCATGGCGCCCGATGAGTTCTTCCAGGAGTTGAACGAGAAGCATCCCGGCCACATGGCCATCTACTTGTTTCCCGAATCGGCCGTGGGTGCTTTGGCGGCGCTGGACCGCTATCGACAGTGGCGGGAAAGACCCATCGGCGAAGTGCGGAGTTTTGACGTCGATCGCGGGGCGGCTGAGGATCTTCTGAAAGAGGTCCGCCGGCAAGGACGTTCTGAATTGACTGCACTGGAGGCGCAACGGCTGCTCGAGTGCTATGGCATTCCCGTAGCTCGAGCTGCGGTCGCCCAGGATGTGAAAGAGCTGGGGGAAATTGCCCAAGGGGTGCGCTTCCCGGTCGTCCTGAAAGCTCTTGCCCCAGGGCTTATCCATAAAACGGAGGTGGGGGGAGTGAGGCTCGATATCCATACGCCGGAGGAATTGATGGCTGCCGCCCGGAAGATGACGGAGGAGGTGAAGCGGCGGCACGCGCCTTCGGCCCTCGCGGATCTTCAAATGGGTTTCCTGGTGCAGGAGTACGTGCGCGGCGGGCGCGAGGTCATTGTCGGTATGACTCACGACCCCAAGTTTGGACCTCTGGTCATGTTTGGCTTGGGCGGAATCTATGTGGAGACCTTCAACGATGTCGTCTTTCGCGTACCGCCCATTACCGATCTCGAGGCGCAAGAGATGATTCGCCAGATTCGTGGCTACCGGCTTCTTGAAGGAGTGCGGGGCGAGCCTGCCGTCGACGTGGCGGGCTTGGCAGAAATCCTGGAGCGATTCTCTCGACTCGTCGAGGACTTGCCACAACTTGCCGAGATGGATATCAATCCCTTGATGGTTTTCCCGGACGCGAAAGATTTTCGCGCCGTGGATATTCGTGTACGATTGGCCGAGAAGTGCTAGAGGCCCTGTTCAGAGTTGACGCTACAATTGGGACGATTAGGAGACGACCTCCGCCGCCCCCCCCTAACCCCTTCTACGCTGAGGAGGGGAGTCCAACACCCCTAGAGTCTAATTGTTTTTCCGAGACTCCATCTGGTGAATCTTCAGATAGAGACCACTAATGGCAAGCACGATGGCAATAAGGGCAATACCCAAACCCTTGCGGCGGAAATCACGTTCGCGAAGCGCGGCCACACCGGCTTGGTATGACTTTGCGGCGATTTCAACTCCCGAATCCGTGAGTTTTCGGACCGCCGAGTCGTCGAAGGCGTGAACGTTGAGGCGGGCTTTCACCAGTGCTTCATTCGCGTCCGCCAGGTCCATCTTGGCGCCCGAAACTTCCATTCCGTCGCGTTCTGCGACATTGAGCACTTTCTCCGTGCGCGCCAGCGAGGAGTTGAGATTGGCGAGATCTGCGGACATGGCTTGCGCGGCGGTGTAGCCCTTATCGCCCGGTGCGTGGCAGGTGATGCACACGGATTGTGGCGCCGATCCCACCCAGGCGTCAGTAGGCCGGACGATTTCGTGGTTCGAATGGCACTGCACACACCCAGGCAATCCCATTTTGGCAAACGCCACTTCGTGCGGGCTCTTCTCAAAAAGTTGAGCAAAGAAGACGTGACAAGTGCCGCAGACGCTAGCGACGGAAGTCACTCCGGGCGGCGTGGCGCCATGGTTTCCATGGCAGGTGCTACAGGTTGGAGAAGACGTGTCACCCTGCGCGAGCATCTCGGCATGGACGCTCCTCTGGTAGCGAGCTTGCTGGTCGGTGGGAATTCCGTAGGCTTTCATGTAGAGGGGGTCGGAGTGGCAGTGAGCGCACGTTGCAGCCACGTTGGCAGGATAGACCGGCGACCGAGTGTCAGAGGCGGGAAGAATGTTGTGCACACCGTGGCAATCGACGCAGGCAGCCACCTTGGTGTCACTCTGCTTCAGCCGCTTCCCGTGTACGCTGGTCAGATACTGACTCAACTGGTCCACCCGCATTGTAGGATTGAAGCGATGCATGTAGGCCGCATCAGAGTGGCAGCGGGCGCAGAAATCCGGGGTCTGGATTTTTTTCGGAGCCCCGCGAAAGCCTTTGGCACGGCTCATGGCGTCCATCGACTCGTCGTGGGGATCGCCTCCATGGCAATCTGCACAGCTTAGACCGGCTTGATGATGGACATCGACTTCGAACTGCGTGGCGGGTTTGGCTAGATCCCCCCCCAGCGCAGCGTGGCACGTGATGCAGGTGTCTTTGGGTGGAGCGGCGAAGGCAGGTTTGAGCGAAAACAACATCAAGGCGATGAATGTCATGGAATTTTTCATGGCGCTCTAACGCAAGGCTAACGCCGACAACACAGCGATGTATCCGATCACAAAAATCCCCAGGCCGGTGAATAAGCGCGTCACGCGGCCGAAGCCGATTCGGCGGTCCAGGAAGGGCACCAAGACCCACACCGCTGCCGCCGCACCAAATACCAGCAAGCCCGCAAATTCTCCCTCCAGGAAAAGGATTTTGGCAGGGAGATACTTCAGGGTTTGAAACATGAAAAGAAAATACCATTCCGGCCGAATTCCCGCCGGAGCGGCAGCGAATGCATCGGCCTTGGTTCCCAGTTCCCAAGGGAAGATTGCAGCCAGCCCTCCCAGCACTCCCAACGCCGCGTACCAGCCCATCATGTCGCGAAGCAAGAAATTGGGGAAGAAAGGCATGGAACGCTGCGCGGTGCGTCCCTCAGCGATGGCGCGCTCGACGCTCGGTGGAACGCTCATCCCCAATCGCTGCACGAGAAATAAATGAATAGCGAGCAGTAGGGTGGCGAGTCCCGGCAACACGGCGATATGAAATCCGAAGAATCGCGTCAAGGTTGCGCCGGTCACTTCCTGGCCCCCGCGCAGGAAAACCAAAAGCCATTTGCCGATACCCGGAATCGAACCTGCCATCTCGGTTCCCACTTTGGTAGCAAAAAATGCCAGAGTGTTCCAAGGCAGGAGATAGCCGCTGAAGCCAAAACCCAGAAGGATGAATAACAGCAGTATGCCACTGAGCCAGGTGAGCTCTCGCGGTTTGCGATAAGCCTTCAGAAAATAAACGCTGAACATGTGAACGAAAGCGGTGAAGATCATCAGGTTCGCCGACCAACTGTGCACGGAGCGGATGAGCCAGCCGAAGCGCACCTGAGTCATGATGTATTGCACGCTTTCGAAGGCGTCGTTGGGGGTGGGCCGATAATAAAGCAGCAGCAGGATGCCGGTCAGGACCTGGATGATGAAGAGAAACAGCGTCATGCCACCCAAGTAGTACCAAATAATGTGGCGACTCACCGGAACCGTCTTGTGGCGTAAGAACTCCTCCACACTTCCGGCGCCGAACCTTTCGTCGAGCCAGTTCAGAGTTTTGCGGTAGAGAGTGGCCATAGTCAGGCGGTGCGGGTCACCACCACGTCCTCACCCTGGATGTGGACCTCAAAGATCTCGAGCGGACGCGGCGGCGGGCCGCTGACATTACGCCCCCCGAGATCGTAGAGTCCGTTATGACACGCGCACCAGATCTCTCGCAGGTCGGATCGGTACTGCACCGTGCAATTCAAGTGCGTGCACACAGCCGAAAAAGCCCGGTAGCTGCCGTCCACCAGACGAACCAGGAGTGCGGGTCTGGAACCGAATTTGAAGATCTTTCCGCTGTTGTTCTTGAGTTCGCCCACCTTCGCCGCCACCACAAAACGGCTGGGGGATTCCGCCACGGGCGGGGGAATGATGTATCGCAGGGCAGGATAGATAAAGGAAATGATCGAAGCTACGACACCGCTCCCTAGAAGGAGATTAACCCAGCGTCGGCCGGGTTGAACAGTTCCACGCGGAGTAGGGTCAGCGGTTTCCAAGCAGGCGCTCTCCTCTCGTACTGTCAGTCCTGCGCACGAACCTTGCCAGGGCCACGGATCAGACTCCGCGGCTGTTGTGATGATACGAAAAAATCTCCGCTGAGGCGATCCCGCACCGTTCTACTGCACTACCAGACATGACCTCGCCCAGGCGCCCCCCTTCACCAGGTGAGGTTCGGCCACGGTTGCACACCCGCCTTGTCATTTGCAGGGAAGAGGCCCGGCTAATTCCGGGTACCCGTCACATGCGATTAAGGGCACTCGCGACTGAAAGCTATTTCTTTTCCGGCGCCTTGTACCCTTCCAGAGAGTGGTTGTGGTCTTTGTAGTACTTGCCGGCGTCATTCAATTCTTTGGAGCCCATCTTTACATGGCAGAATGTGCAGGGCTTGCCTTCTTTCTTGGCGTATTCCGGCTTTGCCGTCGCCAGCGTGAGTAGGAAACCACAAGAGATTGATATCGCGATCAGAACCTTAAGAAGCCTCATGAATGTTCTCCTTCTGGAATTCTCCTCGCTTCTTTTTTGCCTGCCCTCCGATCGGTCAGGAGGCCGCGTGTAATGATGCCCGAATTCTGCCTCGCAGGGCAAGAGTGTTTATTGGCTTGGGTAAAGCTCGTGCAGGACCTTGGGGTCCGCCTCGTCCATGGCCAGGAGGGAATGGCACGCGTTGCAGTCTTGCGTGATTTCACTTCCCGCCTTCGATTTGTGGTTGCCATCGTGGCAGCGGAAACACCCGGGGAAATCTGTATGACCCAGGTTGTTCGGGTAAGTTCCCCAGGCAATATTCATCTCGGGGAATATGTTGCCATTGAAAATGTCAAGCACCGTGGCCGCTGCTTGTTCAATCTGCGCCTGCTGCGAATTGTAAAGCGAAAAATAATTCGCCTTGTAGTATGCGCGGAAAGCTTCCGGCAATTGGGTCTGAGCCGCCAACCTGCTGGAATAGTTCTGCTTCAAAAGCTCAACCGAGAACTTGTGGACGAAAGGCAAAGAAGGACTGATGCGCCCCGCTGCCATCTCCCGGTTGACGGCTGATTCCGGCATGTCGAAGGTGTGTGTGGGACGATTGTGACAGTCCATGCAATCCATGGTGCGCCGTTCGTGACGGGCTGAGCCGTTCTGAGCTGCCTCCGTGGAAACAAACTGTGTGAAAGAGCCATCGGGGTTTTGATAATTGACGGAGGGGATGACCTGGCGCTTATCATCGGCCGCCTCGTAAGTCACCAAGCCCAGGTGCCTTCCGTGAATCCCCACCAGTTGACGATCCGGGCTGCGGCCGCCGATGTGGACCAACAAAACCGTCTTGGTGGCGGAGTTCTTTTCATCGTTATCGAAGCTGGTTTTGACCACCAGCTTGTCGCCCGAGAACTTCTGCGGCCAATGGCAATCCTCGCAGGTCTCGCGCGCGGGGCGTAGGTTGTGAACCGGCGTGGGGATAGGGCGCGGATAGAGGTTGAAGGTCACGGCCAGCAACTGGTAGCTGCCAGAGATTTTCGAGCGTACAAACCACGGCGCCCCCGGTCCAATATGGCACTCGATACAAGCCACGCGCGCGTGCGGGGAACGCTGGTAGGCTGTGTATTCGGGCTGCATCACCTGGTGACAGGTCTGCCCGCAGAACTGCACTGAATCCATATAGAGCGTGCCGCGGTAAGTAGCGACGGCGAAGAGAGGCACATTGAGGGCGGTCATAATCGCTACGAACAACGCCGTCCGCTTCAGGCGCGGGTCGCGAAAGTCGATGGTAGGGTAAGTGACGGGGAGCGTGCCGCGTCGCCGGTGTCTGCGGAAATCGCGGTAGATGCCGAGTGGGATCAAGAGGAGTCCGGCAACAAACACCGCGGGCAGCAGAAGGAAAACTAATATGCCGGCGTAAGGGTTGTAGACCATGCCAAAAAGCTGGAAAAAG